>JAUJGA010000358.1:0-4791 GCA_042095675.1 Gammaproteobacteria bacterium | reverse complement strand
ACCTATGCGAGTCTAATGGATAATTTTGTAAGTATGATGAGAAAATACGGTTAAAACTTTACAAGTATCATAAAAAAATCGGTCACTCCGTGACAGGAGTATTTTTAACATTTAGCCTCTGGAGTTTTGCAAGAGGCTCTTTATTATTTAATATTTATTTTTCTTAGCTGTAATTATTATAATACACTGAACTTAATTGTGCATACACATACTTTCTTGGCAGCCTGTATTTTTTCTTTAATATTTTTATGAATTTTACCGTGTGATAACTATAGTTACGAAAAAAAGGTTATGTAAATAATGGAAACCGAAATAGTAATGGAGCAATTATCTAAAATATGTATTGCTGAAAAACTAAAAATTGCGACTGCAGAATCTTGCACTGGTGGCTTAGTGGCAAAACTAATTACAGATCTAGCAGGTAGTTCACAATGGTTTGAACGCGGTTTTGTGACTTATAGCAATGAGGCCAAACAAGAAATGATTGGTGTTGATGCTGATTTGATACAACAATGGGGAGCGGTAAGTGAGCCTGTTGTCAGGGCAATGGCTGAAGGTGTATTACAATATTCGGCTGCAAATTATGCTTTGTCTATCACTGGAATTGCTGGACCAGGTGGAGGTAGTTCTGAAAAGCCTGTAGGTACAGTTTGTTTTGCCTGGTCTTTTATGGATAAAATCACCTCTACGTTTCACACAACAGCAAGCACTGAATTATTTTTAGGGGATCGGCTAGCTGTGAGAAATCAGTCTGCTGTTTTTTCATTAAATAAACTCTATCAATTAATTAATTCCAGATGATTATAAAAGAATAGTTTGACACATAAATATTCTCACCATATAATTGCCGTACAGATTTCAAAAAGATAATGTTCTAGACCAAAAGGGTAACAAATATTATGGAAGACAATAAACAAAAAGCACTGGATGCCGCCTTATCACAAATTGATCGTCAATTTGGTAAAGGTTCTGTAATGCGAATGGGTGATGCTGGGGCTATACAGATTGATTCAATATCAACCGGCTCCCTTGGTCTAGATGTAGCACTTGGCATAGGTGGTTTACCCAAGGGAAGAGTGGTAGAAATTTATGGTCCAGAGTCTTCCGGTAAAACTACTTTAACCCTGCAAGTAATTGCAGAAGCACAGAAAGCAGGTGGTACCGCTGCTTTCATCGATGCAGAGCATGCTCTGGATCCTGTTTATGCTGAAAAGTTAGGTGTCAATGTGGATGAGTTATTAGTTTCACAACCTGATACTGGTGAGCAGGCACTTGAAATTACCGATATGTTAGTGCGTTCGGGAGCAGTGGATGTGTTAGTTATTGACTCTGTAGCAGCTTTGACTCCCAAAGCTGAAATTGACGGTGATATGGGTGATTCACATATGGGACTCCAGGCTCGTCTGATGTCCCAGGCTTTACGTAAATTAACCAGCATAATAAAACGCTCAAATACTCTGGTTATATTTATTAATCAGCTACGTATGAAAATTGGAGTGATGTTTGGTAATCCGGAAACGACTACTGGTGGTAATGCTCTGAAATTTTATGCTTCTGTTCGTTTAGATATTCGTCGTATTGGTGCGATTAAAAAAGGTGATGAAATTCTGGGTAATGAAACCCGTGTTAAGGTGGTTAAAAACAAAGTGGCACCGCCTTTCAAACAAGCAGAGTTTGATATTTTGTATGGTGAAGGTATTTCAAAAATGGGTGAAATTATCTCTATTGGTGTTAAACAGGGGCTTATTGATAAAGCCGGTGCCTGGTATAGTTATGATGGTGAGAAGATAGGTCAGGGAAAAGAGAAAGTACGTCAATATCTTCAGGAAAACCCTGATATTGCCAATGAAGTTGAGTCCAAAATCAGAGCTGAGCTTTTACCATCAAATGATACAGAGGAAAATATCGCTACTGAAGTTGAGTGATGAGAAAACACAGCTGTATTTAAGTGTAAGCGAGGGTGTAAAAATAAGTGTGTAACTGTTCATTTTTATTAATATACCAAAAGGTAATAACTAATGAGCATAATAATGGATCAAAAAAAACTAAAAGCGTTAGCAGAAGAACTTGCTAAAGATGTAAAAACACCTGAAGATTTGAGTGCATTAAGTGCACAGCTAACCAAATTAACCGTAGAAGCCGCTCTTAATGGAGAGATGGAACATCACCTAGGGTACTAAAAACATGAAGCAACAGGTCGTAACAGAAGCATGACGTGGTCAACCTTTTCCGGACACACCAGTTAAGTTTTTCTCCCATTAAAATAATGAGAATTTATCTTATCTGAATTGTTACTCAACCGGCCATTATAATTGTCGTGAAACCGGACAGGTTAATTGTCGCATAATATATATCGATATAATGTCTTTCTTCAAGACTCAGGTGTTTATAGCTAATTTGTAGCCTCTGCTGTTGATGTCGTAACATGGCATTGTAACCCTGAGTCTTGTTTAATTTACATGGTGTTTGCTCAGCTACTATCAGAGGTCATGCACTTATTATACGAATTCAGCACTTATTAATTAAATTATTGATTTGGAAAGTATTAATGTGAAATGTATATTAATTGACGCAGGTAATAGTCGTTTAAAATTATCAATAATAGATCTATCAACATGTTTAGAACTTTATTTTTCTATATTTGATTATCATAACCTTTATGATAATTTAAGTTCTCAGCTGGCTGATTTCTCAATACAAAATGTAATTATTTCTAATGTTAACAGTCCAATTATTTCCCATATCATATCGGATGTTAGTTTGTATTTGTGGGGAATCAAAACTCATATCGTTATTACTGAGCAAAATAAATATGGAATCACAACTCTTTATAGTAATCCAAAATTACTAGGTTCAGATCGTTGGCTTGCATTGATAGCAGCAAGAACACAGACTGTAAAATCTGTTTGTGTTATTGATTGTGGCTCTGCCGTTACTATTGATATCTTAAATGATGAGAATCTACATCTGGGTGGTTTCATAACCCCAGGACTTAGTTTGTCAAGAAAAACAATGGGACAAAATACCAGCAAGTTACCATTTATGGTTGAACATAATTTTTCAGGCACTAATAGTTCTGCTTATTATGCCACTAATACCCATGATGCAATTTCAGCAGGTACCCTCTACCAACTTAGTGCTTATATAGAACATATTATTGCAGAAATTAAAAATGATGTGTGTGATAATATTGAATGTATTATTACAGGCGGTGATGCTATTATAGCTCAAAAGCTTATTTCTCATCATTTAATCTATCGTGAAAAATTAGTTTTAGATGGTTTAAAAGTAGTAGCAAAAGATTTATATACTAAGGACTTTTTATGAAGTGGTTATTTGTTTATTTTCTTCTGATTAACATTGCTTTCTTTTCATATTCAAATTATTTTTTATCTAAAGATATCGTTATAGACTCCTTAAAAGATATAACGAAAAAAAATCAATTCAAGCTATTAAGTGAAATTAATCCTGATGATCTCATAAAAATTAATTCAAAACTGGTTGTTCAATCAATATCAGAAATAAATGAAGATTCTATATTACACATTCCCTCTATAGATAGAAGCTATAAGATTTTATCTAATCAGTGTTTTACAATAGGACCCGTTGATAAAATAGTTATGAATGATGCTCGCAACACATTAGAAAAAGAATATTTCAATTACATTTCTTTTGAGATTGATGCTACTTCACCTGTTAACTACCATAGAATTTATATTCCACCACAAAAAGATCGCTCTACTGTAGATAATATTTTGAAAAAACTAGATGATAATAGTTTAGATGATCACTATGTAATGACCATTGAAGGGCGTAAAAATGCAATAGCCCTTGGTGTTTTTAAGAATAGAAATACAGCAGAAGAAATAGCTGTTAAGGTTAAACATCTTGGTTTTTCAACAATTATTGAACCTATAACTAAAGATAAAAATAGTCTATATAACCTACAAATTGAATTTTTTAGCGACAAAAGTTTGGATTTTTATAATAAATTTATAGATCAAAATAACTTAAAATCTGTAGCATGTAAAAATAAAGATTGATTTCTAATATAAGTTAAGTATAATACGCCTCGTTCCATATATTTAAATGCCGGTATAGCTCAGTTGGTAGAGCAACTGACTTGTAATCAGTAGGTCCCGAGTTCGACTCTTGGTGCCGGCACCAATTCAAAACCCTTGTATATCAATTAATTACAAGGTTTTTTTGTTGCCTGAAGAAAGCTGCTGACTTTCAAATACACCAATCTGTTGTCGGTATTGTTGTCGGTTTGGAATTTGCTTGAATAAACTATAGCCCATGATTTCTTCTCTACTTAATGTAAAGTTTATTCAGGCTTAATTACTTCCATCTGATCTCCAAGGCCTAACAACCACCATCTTAAACCATCAAAATTAGATATAATAAACTTATTCCTGTAGCTCGTCTCAGCAGCAAGACTCTGATTGTTGATTCACCTAAGTTTTACTGGGCTAAGGCATTCCCTCTCAGTCCTTTAAATCCCGTTAATTTCCCCGCTATTATTAGCAAGCTTTCTAGAAAACGGTGCTGTAACTATGATCTGTACTGTGGACCCCATTGTCAAGACAACTCAATTAAAAAATAAGATATAAAATATCCATTATTATTTTTACTATCATGCAGCCAGTTTTAATTCTGGAGCAACTTCTTTCATCACACCATATATTTCTGCAGGTATTTTTCCACCGTGAGTGCTGTGTGGCCTTTCGTGATTGTAGAACTCAAAATATTTCTTTAATGAGCTTTTCAGTTCATCAATACTTTGATAAT
>JAUJGA010000357.1:0-9114 GCA_042095675.1 Gammaproteobacteria bacterium | reverse complement strand
TCAATTTGAGAAATGGATTTTAATTGATCATTAACTGTCTCAATAATAAACCGTTTTCTGAACATGATTTTATCCCAAATTGACATGGCTGTTGCCGTCATGTTTTTACGAACATTGGTGATTAATTCAACACCTTCATCAAATGCTTCTTCTCTTAATGCCTTAGATAAGTAACCCTTATCTCCATAGAGTTTCCCACTTAATCCTTTAATCATTTGCATGACTGGTTTACGATCATCCTCATTTCCAGCTGTCAATTTTGTTGCTAAGATTTCACCCTTATGATTGATAATAAGATGTAATTTAAATCCATAAAACCAACCCATTGATGAATTGCCCCTAGCTGCAATTCCTTCGAAGACTTTATGTTTGGGAATACGTATATTATGGCAAACATTTATCTTAGTCGCATCCACAAATTCAATACCAGTAGACTTTCCTTTGCATGTACCGAAATAGGCACAGAGTGGAATTAACCCTCTTGTCATCACTCGAAGAAAACGTGTATAGCTGAGTAATATTGGGAATTGTTTTCGTAGATATTGATGTACATGTACATGTCGCAAATAATAATGTTTAAAATCTTTGTAATTTGATTGGTGAAAATGAATAACAATCGTCATTATTTCACTGGGTGTCATAACACCTTTTTTCTACGCCTCTTTTTTCCAGACTCTAATTGTTGTCTTTCCCATTCAGGATAAAATTGTTGGTTTAAATCATCGACATCACAGTACAAAGCATCTATAGTTTTCATTGTCAGTCCCTGTTTGATCTTTTGGATTAGTATTTAAACTATTTGATCATGAACTGACTCTTTTTACAATTATTTTTTGTTTTCTTATCCAGTATTCAGGTTATTTATAGAGTAAAAATAGCATGAAACCAAGTATCTTGATAAATCTACTACTCGCATTTCTAGCATTTGGCTTATTTATAAGCCTTATTTTTCCATTTTATGCAAATTTCTTTGTGCAATGGAATGAAGGTATGAAAATCTGGTTTGTATTCGGCTGCATTATTGCTGGTTTGACTATAAGCCTGGCTAACTATTTCCTCTGTAAAATAATTTTATTAAAAAGACTACAAGAAATTTCAGGTATTTCAAATGCCCTTAGTCAGGGTGATTTATCCTTGGCCTGTAATATAAAAAGTAATAATCTTATTGGTAAGATTATTGATAGTTTTAATTTAATGGCTCAAAACCTGAGAAAAACCATTGGACAAATCGGTGATTCTCCCAGTATTCTTGAATCAGATATTGCTAAAATGTCAGAATTTTTCACACAAACTCAAACTAGTATGGATCTTCAGGATCAAAAAACCTTATAAGTTGATGCTGCAGTGAATCAATTACAGGCTGATGCTCATGACATTGTAGAAAAAGCCAATGAAACAATGCAAATGTCTGATGATATTAAGAAAAAATCTTCACAGTCTACATTAATAACCAGTGAAGCAATCGGTGCAATCTCTAAACTCTCATCCAATATTAAAAAAACCTCCGGTGTTATCCAGACTCTTGAAGAAAAAAGTAGCGAGATTGGTGTCGTTATTGATGTTATTCGAGGTATTGCAGAACAGACAAATTTATTATCTCTCAATGCTGCCATTAAAGCAGCTAGAGCAGGAGAACAAGGACGAGGCTTTGCTGTTGTGGCAGATGATGTTAGAACTCTAGCAACAAGAACACAGGAATCCATACTGCAAATTGAAAGTATTATTAATGAATTACAAAGTGGTTCTAAGCAAGCAGTAACGGTGATGAGTGAATCACAAACTCAATCACAAAACACTGAAGATAATTTTGAAGATGCTGCCATTATTCTTTCTGAAATATCAAACGTCACTGAAACCATTTCAGACTTAACCAAACAGTTTTTTGAAACAGCCAATATACAGTCAAACTCTGTTAATCAGGTTTTTGATACCATATCAGTCATCAAAGACATCAGTAAGGAAACTTTTGCCAATGTACACAAATCAAGTGAGCACTGCCATACAATTTTATCTCAGAGTGCTAAATTAAAAGCAATGGTAAGAGAGTTTAAACTATAATTCTTCATGAAATTTTAAATTATCTTTTCGTATCTTCGCTGATACGGCTGACAACAGGACCACTTTGATCACGATACTTGGCATTTTCTCTTTTTCTATACGGACGGTCTGCTATGCCCGACATTTGATCAAAACTAATAGCTCCAATACACATACCCTGTCGTAAAGCTAAAGGTAACTTGCCGGAATTAAAGAATTCTAAAACAATGTTTCCACTCCAGCCGGGGTCAATCCGGTGAGCCGTTACATGAACCATTAAGCCTAATCTTGCTAAACTGGAGCGGCCATCAATCCAGCCGACAATGTCATCAGGGAGTGTAATAGATTCATAAGTAATCCCAAGAGCTAATTCTCCTGGATGCAGAAAAAATGCACTATCATCATCAATAATAATTTCATCACTCATAATTTTTTCAATGGCATCATCAACCTCAGTACGACTACCACTTAAATCAATATAAGCTGTCTTATGAGAACTGAAAGTGCGAAATTGATTGCCTAGCTTTAAATCAACACTGACACCACTAATGGCATCATCTGCAGGCATTGGATCCACAGATATACTTTTTTGCTGCAAAGCTGCAATGATATCTCTATCGCAAAGTCTCATATTTTTCTCTATTTTTTTGATTATAGTTAATTCAAGAAGAATTATTATAGATTAGAATCTTGCTATTTGGGAAGGTTTTGTAGATTTGTTCGCTTAGTTTATCTTTATCTAAGCTACTTAGATAAAAATGGCGATGGGCGAGGGATTTGAACCCCCGAAGGATTTAACTCCTTGCTGGTTTTCAAGACCAGTGCATTCAGCCGCTCTGCCAGCCCACCGTCGAAAAGCAGATGAATTATAAACAACCTTTTTTTTAATTGCTAGTAGAACTGTAATTTTTTTAAATTTAACTTGATTTATGTCCTTAAAACTACCATATTACACCTTAGAAACACATAAATAATAAATTCTATGCTTTTGGAGGCATTAAAAATGAATCAATTTGGTGATATAGCTCATTCACAAGACTCGATACTAGCAACAAATAAGGTATTAAAAAACACCTATGCTTTACTTTCAGTAACATTACTTTTTAGTGCGCTCACTGCATTTATTTCTATGCAAATGCAAATGCCCGGCTATATGCCTTTGGTTGCCACCTTTGGTGCCATGGGTCTTATCTGGTTTGCACTACCTCGTACAGCTAATAGCTCTGCAGGTATTTTTGTTGTTTTTGGTATTACTGGCCTACTTGGTTTGGGACTTGGACCAATGCTAAATCAATATCTTCAGCTTGATAATGGCGGTCAATTAATTATGACTGCTCTAGGTGGCACTGGTATTATCTTTTTATCACTTTCAGGTTATGCATTGACTTCGCGTCGTGATTTCAGCTTTATGGGCGGCATGTTGGTCGTAGGTTTGGTGTTAGTTTTAATCACAATATTAGCTAATATGTTTATGGAAATACCAGCCTTATCACTGGCATTATCTGCTATCATCATTCTGATCATGAGTGGCTTTATCTTATATGATACCAGCCGTATTATTCATGGTGGTGAGAGAAACTATATTATGGCTACTGTAAGCCTGTATTTAAGTTTATTTAATATCTTTGTTAACTTATTAGCCTTACTTGGTTTTGCATCTGGTGATGATTAAACATTGATATACTGATTTTAAATGACAGATTGCTTTCCTGGCTTCTGTCATTTAAGACTTAAAATTTACTAACATTTCAAGATTACCTTCATACTTACCCTAAATTTGTAAACTACTAATCATTCAGGCCTCTTATTATGGATTGGACAAAACTCTTTTCAGCATTATTGATTATAGCAATGATTGTTTTTTTGTTCCCAAGAGCAAAAGAAATGTTAAAAAACAGCCCCAAGGCATCCAGCAATGATTTAGTTGCTATTTTAATCCCTCTCGTTCTGGTTATCGGCTTTGTATTTTTATTAATGAAATCTGTCTAATAGACAATGAACAGTAAGAATAACTACAGCCCAAAATCAGAATTTGAACTTATGCAGCTTACAGAAAACATTGCCGACCTTAGCTTAGGCGAACTGTCTCACCGGTTTAACTGGCCTATTCCCGATAATTTAAACCACAATAAAGGCTGGATTGGTCAATTTCTGGAGTTTTTACTCGGTACAACCGCTGGAAATCTTTCTGAACCTGACTTTCAAGAGTTAGGTATTGAACTTAAAACAATTCCTCTAAATACCAATCACAAAGCCAGGGAGACAACCTATGTTTGTGTGGTGCCTTTATTAAATCATAGTGGACTACAATGGCAAGATTCCTGTGTTTATAAAAA
Organism: Gammaproteobacteria bacterium; assembly: GCA_042095675.1. GTDB lineage: Bacteria > Pseudomonadota > Gammaproteobacteria > GRL18 > GRL18 > GRL18. The sequence continues at coordinate 4,741 of JAUJGA010000357.1, read as the reverse complement.
ATTAAAAAAAGTATTATGGGTACCCATTGAAGCAAATCCAGAACTAGCTTTAGCAGATAGAAAAGTTGGTCATGCCTTTCTATGGTCACCATCTGTGGATGAGATGGATGCCTTACAAACAGACTGGGAAGAATTTATGGAACTCATCAGTTTAGGTCAGGTAGAGAGTATTACCGCTCACCAGGGTGAATTCTTACAAATCAGACCCAAGGCTGCCAATGCATCTGTTATCACCACGGGTATTGGAGAAAACGGTCTAAAAAAACAAACCATACCCCGCGGTTTCTATCTGAGAACATTATTTACCAATAAAATATTAGAATCCAGACTCAAATAAATTTATCAGTTTTAATTCTAGCTTTCCCAGCCTCGATTTTGCATAATACTGTGTACATTATTTGAGATCAAAAATATGAACCAGCAATTGATTAAAACACTTCCTTTTTTGCTTACAAAAATAATACTTTTTACTAGTCTATTCTTTATATGCTCTGTGCAAGCAGAAGAGACTGAAGCATCTACAGATCAAGTCAAGCCCAAACAATATTATATTGTAGAAGTGGTTTTATTCAGACATATGGATACACAGGGAAAAGATAGTGAACACTGGGAAAAATTAGGTATTGAGAATCTTGAAAATAGTTCCAATTATGCCTTAGCAGAATATAACTTAAATGCTAAACAATTATCTCCCCTAGCAGGTGCATCAGTTCTATCACCTGAACACTATAAATTACTTGATTCTGCTAATCATATTAAATACTCAAAAAATTATAAACTCTTAGCACATTTTGGTTGGACACAACTCTCTTTACCAAAATCTAGGGCTTTGCCTATACAAATCAGCAGTAATCAGTTTTCAGACGACTTATTACCTGCTGGTGAGCTCACACTTTATGTGTCGCGTTTTCTACATATGAAAGTTAATCTCAGTGCATCTGAGTGTGTATATCCTCCTATTGCTGCACCTGTTGATCCGCAAGTTAGTGATGAAGCACTGGACAGACAATTAGAAGCTGGCCAATCACAATTAGAAGTTTCCGATCTGGTTAAAAGTAGTAATACTGAATGTGTAAATAATAACTATCTATTCTCACAAATTAGAAAAATGCGTAGTAAAGAATTACACTATATCGACAATCCTGCATTTGGTCTTCTGGTCTATGTCACACCATTTATGACAGACAATGGCTAAGTTTCATTTATTTGCTTATAGCACAATAATAAGCTTCATATTATTCCCTACTAGTTATGCCCTACCGCCATTACAACTCTACGTTGAACTCACTCCAGCCGGTGGTATATTACGTCCTGAACCTGGTCGTTATGCAGGCCCGGTTATTCTTACTCGCCCCATTACCATAGATGGTGGTGGAAAAGTTATTATTGATGCAGAAGGTGATGGTAGTGTTATCACTATCAAGGCTAATAACACCACACTCAAAGGCTTACACCTCACTAATTCAGGAGAATCTTTTGACCAGGTAAATGCCGGTATTACTTTAAAAGCCGATCATAGCCTCATAGAAGATAATATCATTGATAATACTCTGTTCGGTATTAATGTGTTGAGTAGTAATGATAATATTATCCGCAATAATCACATCAGCTCTAAAGAAACCAGCCTAAGCCTGAGGGGGGATGGTTTAAGAATGTGGTATAGCCATGATAATTTAATTGCAAATAATCAGTTTTATAAAGTCAAAGATATTTATATTACCAATTCTGAAAATAATCAATTTATCTCTAACAAAATCAGCTATAGCCGAATTGGCTTTGAGCTGGTTTTTTCCCATGAAAATAAAATCATCAATAATTCAATTGAGCATAATGCCACTGGACTTATGCTGGTCTATTCTAATGATCTGCTCATTAAGAACAATCGTATTAGTCATTTAAGAAGCTTTTCAGGCTCAGCTATGGCTTTTAAAGAAAGTAATAATATTGAAATTTTAGAAAATAAAGTTTTACATTGTGCCATAGGACTGAGTGCTAATGCCCCACTGGATCCTGAAAATATTTTAACCATCAAAGACAACCATTTTACATACAATGATATTGCACTCTATTTTTATGGAGAGCGTGGCGGACATATTATTGATGGTAATTATTTTGAGGCTAATATTCTCGATATTCAGGCGACCTCCCCAAGAGCATCATTCTATAATAACTGGAAAAATAATATTTGGGATACTTATGAAGGGTTTGACAATAACAATGATGGCTATGGAGATACACCATTTGAACTCTATTCCTGGTCTGATCGCTTATGGGTAGATATTCCCATGACACAATTTTTTCGTGGCTCTCCTATGATAGAAATTATTGACTTTATGGAACGTATCACCAGTTTTTCAGAACCTAGTTTAATGCTACGAGATAAAAACCCTAAGTTTAAATCTCATTAAAATTATCTCTTTTTGCTGAGAATATGTATGATTGCTTAAATGCTCTATCAATTGTTGAGTCTGTTCTTTGTCTAACAGACTTTCGGAACCACCATTTTCTGGTAAAAGCTTTTCATTTTCAATATAGTCATTTATATGACGGGTAATCGTGTTTTTATGTATTATTAGAGCTTGAGCTATTCTTGATAATCTCCAACCTTCATCACGAAGAAGAATTGCTTTGATTCAATCACTCTCACGACTATCACGAGCAATTGAATTCTGAAATTCTAGTTTTATTTTTTGCTCTGTGGTTAGATGAAATGTGCTCATAGATGTATTTTGATCTCACTATATTTAAAATGCAAGCATCTTCAAAGATCATGGGCATATAGCTATTTTATTAATTTCAGTCGCTCCAGTGGCCTGACTGATTATTTCCTGGAAATTATTATTTATCATATTGCCTATAAAAAATTACTTGATTACCCAAAAGCTCCGCTATATTTGGATAATTGTACTATAATTAAAATATAGATTATGTGGGGAGTACAATGATGGCGAAAAATAAAATTCAGTTCTAGGAGGCTACAGTTTATTTGAGCTTTTTAATGATTATGGCACTGACGAACAGTGCCGACAAGTCTTATTTGAATGGAAAGCTTCTGAAGATGGCGGAGCTTTATGGGTAATCAAGAAAAATTATTTAGGATGATTAAAGTGATAAGATCACAGACATTCAGATAATTCTAAGATACTATTTGTTTAGAATTAATTAGGAACTTATCAGATGAAAATAGCTGTGACCAGTCAAAACTTTCGTACCATTACCGGGCATGCAGGTAAAACCCGTCGTTTTATTATTTATGATGCTCAGGGAACTGATGCTCCAGTAGAAATAGATCGCCTTGATTTAGACAAAGAAATGTCAATGCATTCATGGGCGGGTGGAGAACATCCCATTGATGTGAGCGATATACTTATCACCGCCAGCTGTGGTGATGGTTTTATTCGTAAAATGGCCAGTAGAAATATTCAGGTTCTAATAACCTCAGAAACGGATCCTTTAACAGCCATAAAAATGCTTTTAAATGGTCATGAACTACCACCACCTGAACCTCATAGTCATTAGTTTATTTTATGATCTATGTTTTACTTAGTCATTTTCTAATTATGGCGATTATGCTGATATTGCTTCATATCGGCTTTATTCCACCACGGATTATTGAAAAGAAAACCCCCAACGACTTTGGTATGGACTATCAGGAATTAGATGTTTATGGGAAAAAACAAAAAAATATTTACATGGTTTATTGCCACACAGAAGTCATCGCACTTAATTATTATTATGCATGGCTGGGGTAGTAATTCTGAGCTGATGCTGCCCATAGCCAATACTTTTTATCAGGCCGGTTTGAATGCATTATTATTAGATTCCAGATGTCATGGTCAAAGTGCTGGAGATATACCTATTCTGCTTTACCCAGGTTTGCTGAAGATATTGATGCTGTCATTGAATATTCTCAGCAGCATCTTGCCTATAATGATAAAATTATATTATTATGACATTCAGTAGGAGCCGTTGCTGTTTTATATAGTGCATCCAAACGCCGTGATATTAGTGCAGTGAACAGTATATCTGCTTTTGGGTAGTCCACAATAGTTAATGACGCGTTATTTTCAAGGCTTTCATTTGCGCAATGGCTGATCAATATTTTACTGTCCTATATTCAGTGGATAATAGATCATCGATTTAGTGAAATTTCACCTGTTAATACCATTAAGAAATTAACCATACCGACATTGTTGGTACATGGTACGCATGATAATACCGTGCCTATCGATGATGCCTATGCTATTCAGGAAAATAATACTTATGACAAATTGTTGATCATTGATGAGTCCGATCATGACTCTGTTGAAAAAATAGAAACACATGGAGAATTATTAGTGGATTTCCTTAAAGATGAAAATGTGCTCTAGGAAAAAAGGTTCAAGTGATATAATATCCAAAATATAAAAAGGAAATTTCAATGTGTATATTATTTATTGTCATCAGTGGCTTTTTAACTGTCCTGAATTCAAGTAATAAGTGCATGACCGGTTAACTCTTCCTGGCTAATGCCGGTTAGCTCTTCAAAAACTTCATAGGGAGTTTTGTATCCCAGACACTTTCGTGGCCGACTATTGAGCTTGTGAACAGCATCATAAACTTCTTTTTTAGTAACATCAATCAGCTCCATTTGCTTATGGAAATTCTGCCTTAATAAACCATTAGCATTTTCATTTTGTCCTCGTTCCCATGAGTGATAAGGCTTTGCAAAATACGTTTTACAGTTCAATGTAGTGGCTAT
>JAUJGA010000356.1:0-6104 GCA_042095675.1 Gammaproteobacteria bacterium | reverse complement strand
ATCAATATGTCTGGTAATGCTTGTTTCATGCAAACGTAAAGCTTGTGATATCATCTTGGTTGACCAACCTTCTGAGCAAAGCAATACTGCTTTAATTCGATCACAAACACGCTTATCACGACTGGCATCATGAAGTGCATCCAAATCAACTTTTTGTTCTGTTGTTAACCTTATTTCTTTCATAAGGTATATAATGATCCTTATATTTTTATAAATCAAGCACCTTCATTGATCAGCGGTATAGGTAGTAGTAGATTAAATTAAAATAGATTAATATTATCCTAAATTATGAACCATAAACCTACTAAAATATGATGTATTGCATGAGATTCTTTATATTAAGTGTCGTCAAGTTGATAAAAACAGGAAAAAATCTTTGAAAATGAAAACTTTAGTCAGTGTATTGGGTGGAATAGTCCTTAGCTGTGTGCTTAATCCATTAATAGCAAAAACAATGCCTCAGGACAATCAGGTTAGTGAAAAAACATTGGCTAATGGACTGAAAGTCATTGTTAAGCCTGATCATCGTGCCCCGGTAGTGATTTCTCAGGTTTGGTACAAAGTAGGATCCAGTTATGAAAATGGTGGTACAACGGGGGTGTCTCATGTATTAGAACATATGATGTTTAAGGGGACTGAAAAATATCCTACGGGAGAATTTAATAAAATAATTTCACGTAATGGTGGAGAAGATAATGCTTTTACCTCATCCGACTATACGGCATATTATCAGAAGCTGGAAAAAAGCCGTCTTAAGGTAAGTTTTGAACTGGAAGCCGATCGTATGAGAGGCTTATTATTACCGCTAGATGAATTTAAAAAAGAACTTATGGTGGTAATGGAAGAACGTCGCTGGCGTACGGATGATAAACCACAGTCTTTAACTTATGAACAATTTCATGCCACGGCTTTTGATAATAGCGGCTATCACAATCCTACTATTGGCTGGATGGATGATCTGAAAAATATGATGGTAGAAGATTTAAGCCTATGGTATCAACGTTATTATGCACCTAATAATGCCACCGTAGTGGTAGTGGGTGATGTAGAGACAGAAGCTGTTTTTCAGTTGGCAGAAGAATATTTTGCACCACTAAAACCATTTGATATTAAGCAAACCAAACCCAGAGTTGAACGTGAACAAAAAGGGGCGAAGCGTATTCAAATGGAGTTAGTCGCCAAGCTGCCTTACTTTATTATGGGATATAAAGTACCGGTCATCAATACCGCAGAAGAAAAGTGGGAACCCTATGCTCTGGATGTTTTAGCAGGAATTTTAGATGGTGGAGATAGTGCCCGTATCACTAAAAACCTGATTAGAGGTAGTAAAATTGCGACTTCTGCCGGAGCAGGTTATTCCATAGATTCAAGAATGCAGACGCTTTTTTTATTAGATGGTGTACCGGCAAAAGGCAAAACAATAGCACAACTGGAACAGGCACTATTGGCAGAGCTGGAAAAAATAAAAACGACTCTGATCAATGATGATGAACTGCTTAGAGTAAAAGCACAGGTGATATCTTCAGCAGTTTATGAACAAGATTCTATGTTTTATCAGGCAATGAAAATAGGTGCAGCTGAAACAGTAGGTATTGGCTGGCGAATTGAACAGCAATATGTTGATCATATTAAGGCTGTCACAGCAGAGCAAATTCAACAGGTTGCTAAGAAATATTTTATTCCTACTACATTGACGATCGCTGAGCTTAAGCCGATTGATAAGAAAGAACAGAAGAGTCAGGGGAGTCAACTATAATGAGTATGAATGTGAAAAATATAAGTTTATTTGTCTGCCTGATATTTTCTTTATTGACGGGCTATAGCCATGCTAAAGATAGACTACAAGTAGGTAAAATTATCCAGTGGCATACCACTAATGGTATGAAAGTTCTGTTTCAGCAAGCAGATACTTTACCGATGATAGATTTTAGACTGATCTTTGATGCAGGTGCTGCTAGAGATGGTCGTTTTAAGTCAGAAAAAGGTATTGTTCTGGCTGGTCTGGCCAAATTGAGTAATGGTTTGATTTTTGAGGGCACTGAAAAATTAGATGCGAATTCAATTGCAGAACAATTTGCCAGCCTGGGTGTTGTTTATGGCAATGGTAGTTATCGTGATATGGCTATTGTGAATATTCGTACCCTAAGTTATGAACAACAGAGAAATGATGCAGTTAATTTATTGGCTCATATTTTATCATCAGCCAACTTCCCGGATGAGGCATTGCAAAGAGATAAAGACATTATGTTACATGCTCTGGACTTTGAAGATCAAACGCCTTCTAAAAAAGCCTCACGTTACTTTTATGAATCACTCTATAGCAAGCATCCCTATGGTACTCCCCCCACAGGGACTAGAGAAAGCCTGCAGGCAATCAAGCAAAAAGACTTAGTCAATTATTATCAGCAATATTATGTGGCAAAAAATGTTGTCTTAGCGATTGTTGGAAATCTAAGTGAAGCTCATGCTCATGACTATGCAGAAAAAATTGCAACTGCTATGCCTGCAGGTGAAAAATCTGCTGGTTTACCAGATGCTCAACAACAGTCAAAGCCTATAGTGATACGTAAAAATCATCCATCTACACAAACAACCGTATTGATGGGCCAACCGGTTTTAAAGCGTGGGGATAAGGATTTATATACTCTTTATATCGCTAATCATATTTTAGGCGGAAGTGGTTTTAGTTCTCGCTTAATGAAAGAGGTACGAGTAAAAAGAGGTTTGACCTATAGTATCGGCAGTCACTTAGTCCCTATGCATGCACAGGGTCCTTATCAGTTTAGTTTTACCACCAAGAAAAGCTCTACTGAGGAAGCAATAAAATTGGTTGAGCAGGAAATGAAATTATTTCTTGAGCAGGGACCGACTCAGGAAGAATTAGATAATGCAAAGCTTAATATTACCGGTAGTTTTCCATTACGCCAGACTAGCAATAGTGATATTGTTCAAAACCTTGCGGTAATTGGTTTTTATGAGCTACCTTTGGATTATTTGGATAACTATAATTCAAATATTGTAGCAGTAACTCTGGAACAAATAAAAACAGTATTTAAGCAGCGTGTTCATCCTGAAACAATGGCTAAAATTATAATAGGGCCAGATGTGGAAACTAAATAAATTAATAAGTTTCTTTATTTTTAGAGAGTGTGATTGAAAAAAAATAATAAAAAAACTACCAATCAGTTAAGAATCATTGGTGGCCAATGGCGGGGTCGTAAACTGGATTTTGCTGATGGAGAAGGTTTACGTCCTACTATGGATCGGGTACGTGAAACTTTGTTTAACTGGTTACAAGGTGAAATTATTGGAGCACGCTGTCTTGATCTTTTTAGTGGCAGTGGTGCATTAGGTCTTGAAGCACTTTCCAGAGAAGCAGGGAAAGTGGTGATGATTGATAAAAATCCTCAGGCTATTCAGATGATCCAGAAAAACTTGGATTTATTAGCAGTGAAAAATGCACAACTAATTTTAGGTGATGCAGAAGAATATTTGCATCAAAGTTCAACGGATGAATTATTTGATATTGTATTCTTAGATCCCCCATTTAATCAACAACTGGTGCATACATTTTGCCTTCAGTTGCAGAAATCAAAATGTTTAGCACCTGAAGTGACTATTTATATTGAAATGGAAAAAAAGGAAAAGCTAGCGAAATTGCCACTGGGCTGGGAGATAATAAAAGAAAAAAAAGCAGGGCAGTTAGCTTATTATTTAATTCGTAATAATATTTAGGCTAACAGATCTTCCCTATGTATTAGCATTAATGTTTTTTTCTTGCTTACCTTTGCCATTACTTCCATGGTGGGGATCTAAAGCGAATTCATCTTTATCGGTTTGTGATGATGGTATGCTCGAATTTTTATTGTCTTTTTTAGTCACCTTCTCAAGAAAGATCGAAAGCATGAGTTCCATTATCATGAACATGCTATTCATTAGTAACTTGATTTCAATCATGATCTTTCCATCTTAGCACAGTTGTTCAAAATCAGCCTTAATTAGACTCACTTCATTACGTACTGTTGTTTTATCAATCTGTGCCATGAAATTCTATCGTTCACCTTTTACAATGATGATATAATAACATGGCTTTTTTAGAATCTTTGAGAACCGTTCTACAGGACCTTATCTGTGGTACTCAGACAATTAAGGGGTCACTCTAAAAAATTGCATAAAGTAAACTGTAACACGGAAGTGAGAAAACATTTCTTTAGTATGAGGGTCATTAACCCCTGGAATGAACTTCCGGAATCCACCGTTTCTGCGCCAAGTATTGGAACTTTCAAGAAAAGATTGAGAGCGGCACCTAGTGAATAAGCCGCTAGTCGTCCAAAGGTACCAAGGTACAAAGGTACAAAGGTACAAGCTAATTTTTGTCCCAAAAATTCCAGAAAAATATGCTGAACAAAATAGCAAAAGTCCCCGAGTTTCTGCCTTGTGCTCCCAAGATGGCGGCCAAAATGGCCGCCAAATTTCGTATTTTACGGCAGATTTGTTTAAAAAATAGTAACAAATATTTTTCCTAAGTGATGCATATTACATGGCTCGAAATTATCGCAGGTTTTAAACTTTTTTCACGCGATTTGGGCGCTTTGATTCCATTGCCCGTCAATGGGCACCTTTAAATGAGCATGCATACACGGTGTCCCAAATGTAAGGTAACAACTTTGGTTGCTAATAACTTCCATACTATTGGCCAGAATTATGCACAATAACGTTCAATTAAAAGCCAATTATCATAGTTTTTATTTGATCGCGATTCGACGTCATTCGGTGACGTCAGTGATGTCAGTGGTTATCCTGTACATGCCTATCCTAATCACAATTCGATGTTTTACATTTACAAGTTCATGTTTGCACACCTGTGTACACATGCAAATAAATATACAGGTGCTACATCGAAATGTGTCTATAGTCAGATAGCCAGAGGGGTACACCCTGCACCGACTGATAACGTTTTTTTCTTTCTTGATTATGCTTGCTTAGGGTCTCTATATCGAATATCAGGCGGATAACATTTGATTATCCTTGAGCAATCTAGAATCGAAGATGGCTTCCAGCAGCCATTTTTCATTAATAAAGAAAATAACTTTTTAACCCAATGGGATAGAAACATAAGTAATACATCAATATTAACTAATTTGAGGGCAATAAATTCATTTCTGAAGATATTTTCTTGATTAGCCATTTCCGTTATAGTCAAATTCAAGATGGCCGCCATTGGCAGTCGTTTTTTTTATCAAATACTTGTGTAATATTACCAAATGTGCTAGAACCATAAGTAATACATGTACATCAATATTATTAACTAATTTGAAGGCAATAAATCCATTTCAGAAGTTATTTTCATGACTACCCATTTCCTTCACAGTCATATTCAAGATGGCCGCCATTTGCCATGTTCTTAATATACCACATTACTTAAATAATATAACCCAGTGTACTAGAAACATAACCAATAATTTGAGGGCAACAAATGTACTTCTGTTTTCATGATTAGCCATTTCATTCAGAGTCAAATTCAAGATGGCCGCCATTGGTATAATTAGTTTTATCAAATAACTTGAGTAATATTACCAAATACGATAGAAACTTATTAAGTACATGTAATACATCAGTATTAACTGATTTGAGGGCAATACATCCATTCATTTCTGAAGCTATGTTCATGATTATCCATTTGTTTCACAGTCAAATACAAGACGGCCACCATTGGCAGTATTTTCTAAATATACCACATTACTTAAATAATATAACCCTGAGTGCTAGAAGCGTAACTAATACAACAATATAAACTAATTTATTTTCATGTTTAGCCATTTCCTATACATTCAGTTTGGCCTCCATTGGCAGCATTACTTTTATAAATTACTTGAATATTGTAAGATATATTGTATATGCAATAACAATGTACCATCAACCATCACATAAGCAGCTGATACATTATATCGTAGCACATGACTTGTTACTTCTGAACCGCATTGTATGACCAGTAGGTTACTGGGAGCCAAATATGTGTCTAGAGGTACAACAGTTGTAAGGAGAATGGTGCTGCCCTCAAGTACCATCCTGGTACCATCCATACCCTGCTGGGTTAAGGACTG
>JAUJGA010000355.1:0-6482 GCA_042095675.1 Gammaproteobacteria bacterium | reverse complement strand
TTAATAGCACCTAAAAAATAAAACCTGAATATTCATTAAACTTAAAACAATTTAACTGATTGAAAAACAAGACGTTTATCTCTTGTTTCATAAAAGGCAAGTTTTTTATTCGATATTTTTAATCTTTTTTAAAATTACTGCGAAAAGTTTTTTATCGGTTGCTTGTTAAACAACTCTACCGCTCAATTGTTCGTCTTAGCGAGAATTTCTGATTGATCAGCGGTATATATAAATGATCATACCTAGGGTTTCTATACATTTGTATTGCCTTTTTCTCTATATACTTCGGTAATTACTTATACGATATTCTGAAAACTCCTACAGACTTATAAAAAGTACTCCTTTATAGTTATTTCAATGTTACTAAGGAATAACTTCTATGACTGAATTTGAACAAAAAGAGATTATATTTCTGCAACATAAAATAAGTGAAGCTTTGGCATTCACATGTAATCGAGAAAATTATATAGGCTTAAAAAATAGTTTTAGTTTTATAAGATTTCTAGTTTTAAATGCCTTACCTATGCGAGTTTAATGGATAATTTTGTAAGTATGATGAGAAAATACGGTTAAAACTTTACAAGTATCATAAAAAAATCGGTCACTCCGTGACATAAGTATTTTTAACATTAAGCCTCTGGAGTTTTGCAAGATGCTCTGTTAAGTTTATGTAATAAGGCTGAACTCTTTTCCACCACCTATTTATTAATTTTTTAGTAATTAATAAATTTTTACCACTAGGTGAAATAAAATTAACTTCATTAATTTTTCCTGATTTTAAATCTTTGAGGATAGGTATCAGATAATTTTGTTCATATTGTTGTAATAAGCCAACCCAGCTAAAAATATCCTGCTGTTGCATAGCCTGAGAGAAATCTTCAATAATATAGGTGATATTTTGAAAAACATCATCGGTCTGATAATTATCAGTTAATTGTCTATATTCATAATGCTGCTGCTCATATAAACCTATAGCAATAATATTATTACTATAAACACAGTGATTTTTGTTATTATTTTGTGATACACCTAAACTATCAATAGATTCTCCTGCTCCCCAGAACCAGACACTATTAATAGCAGGCTTCCCCTGCTCTACTCGTTTTTTATTAATAGAGCTTTTGTGTAATATCATTTGGAATTCATTAAATAAGTTTATCCAATGAGGACTATCTTTGCCTTTTAATAAAAAAGATTTAACAGACTGCATTAGGACTTTTTCAGGTGCTGAACATTCAATATAAAGTGGCTTATCAGAAACTATATACCAACGTTCTGCAGAGCCAAGCTCTAATGACCAGAAATTTTCTTCATCAAATTGACTAAAAAATTGATTAATTTCATCTATTAGTTGTTTTGCTTCTTTAAGAGAGATATCAAGCTTGTTTTCAGCTAGAATCAATTGATCTCTATCTGGAGCCATAAAGCAGGGATCAGCACGCATAATCCATTTATTTGGCAAAGTAGTTTGCTTATCAGCAAGATAAGAAATGCTGGCAATGGGTAAAGGATCTATATTGTTAAATGAAGAGGTTCCCAATGTGTTAAACAGGCATGAATAAAAATTATCAAATGGGATTGAATTGCTGACTTTTCCACGTGAAAGAATTGTAGAAAATGCATTTAATTCTGGTAATTCAGAAATGGGGATTTGTTTAAGAAATGGTACCGAATCAAAGAGATTCGGTACTATCAGGGAAAGATTTTTAATTACTTAATAACTCTTTTATAGATTAATCAGCATCCAAGTATTCTAAACGAATACGAACTACTTCACCATTAACCGCATCTAAGGCATGAATCTTTTCTAGTGCATTATTCATATTTTTTTCAATGGTTGTATGAGTAATAATAATGATTGTTGCCTTATTCTCATGACCATGTTCTTTTTGCAACATAGAATCAATGCTAATATCATTATCTGCCAGAACACTGGTGATATTTGCCAGCACACCTTTTTTATCCGATGCAAATAGACGCAAATAATAAGCTGTCTCGATTTCTTCAATAGGTAATATTGGCGTATCAGATAGGGATTCAGGTTGAAAAGCTAGATGCGGTACGCGATTTTCTGGATCAGTTGTTAATACTCTAACCACATCAACAATATCTGCAACAACTGCAGAAGCCGTCGGTTCAGCACCAGCACCAGCACCATAATAAAGTGTCGGACCAACAGCATCACCATTGACAAGAACAGCATTCATTACGCCATCAACATTAGCGATTAAACGACGTTTTGGAATTAAAGTCGGGTGAACTCGCAGTTCAATGCCCTTTTCAGTACGACGTGTCACTCCCAAATGTTTAATACTAAAGCCTAATTCAGTGGCATAATCAACATCTTCACGGGTAATTTTACTAATACCTTCTGTATAGGCTTTTTCAAATTGCAGAGGAATACCAAATGCAATAGATGCCAGAATGGTTAATTTATGAGCTGCATCTATGCCTTCCACATCAAAAGTAGGATCAACTTCTGCATAACCTAAACGTTGTGCTTCAGCAAGTACTGAATCAAAGTCACGTTGCTTATCACGCATTTCTGTCAGAATAAAATTACCTGTACCATTAATAATACCGGCAAGCCATTCAATGTTATTTCCAGAGAGTCCTTCACGTATCGCTTTAATAATTGGAATACCACCGGCAACTGCTGCTTCAAAAGCAACCATCACACCTTTTTTCTGGGCAGCTGAAAAAATCTCATTACCATGCTTGGCAATCAATGCCTTATTGGCTGTTACTACGTGTTTACCATTAGCAATAGCCTTAAGCACTAATTCTCTGGCCAGAGTATCACCACCAATAAGCTCAACGACAATTGAAACATCTGGATCAGTAACAACACCCATGGGGTTTTCTGTCAATTGAATGCCTTGGGTATCACAAATGCGTGGTTTATTGATATCTCTGGCAGAGGCATGACTTATGACAATGCCTCTTCCTGCACGACGGGTAATTTCTTCTGCATTTCTTTGTAGTACATTAACCGTACCACCACCAACAGTGCCTAATCCTAACAATCCAACATTAACAGGTTCCAAGTGACTCTCCATTTACTAAATTATTTTATATTTAAGTGGGACTTGCAAAACTAACAGATTTTATGCTTTTAGCTCCCCCTTTCTTCACCAAAAGTAGGTGCTCTTAGGCAAAGTGGGATTGATATGGTTTAATAACTTTAACATTATCAACAAGTTAAAATATTAACCCCCCCCCTCAATCCCACTTTGCCTAAGAGCACCTACTTTTGGTGAAGAAAGGGGGAAGTTAAGACCGGTTTTGCTAGTATCTCTTAAATGAGGCTATATTTATGGTGCGAGATTATAGCAAATAGATCATGAACTAAATACACCCACTTTATCTTTTTTAAACATTTCTTTTAAACAACGTATGGCCTGTCGAGTTCTATGTTCATTTTCAATTAAACTAAAGCGTACATGATCATTGCCATACTCACCAAAACCAACACCGGGTGAAACAGCCACTTTTGCATCCATGAGTAATTTTTTAGAGAACTCTAAAGAACCCATTTCTTTATATTTATCAGGAATAGAAGCCCAAACAAACATTGTAGCCTTTGGTTTTTCAACTATCCAACCAATTGAATCCAAACCCGAACAAAGCACATCACGACGATCTTGATACATCTTCCGAATATCATCAACGCATTCCTGAGTGCCATCAAGAGCTTGAATTGCAGCCACTTGAATGGGCGTAAACATACCATAATCAAGGTATGACTTAATTCGTGTCAATGCGGCCACAAGAGTTGGATTTCCACACATAAAACCGACACGCCAGCCTGGCATATTATAGGTTTTTGACAGAGAATAGAATTCAACAGCAATATCTTTTGCCCCATGAACTTCAAGAATAGAAGGTGCCTTATAACCATCAAAAACGATTTCTGCATAAGCAATATCATGAACCACCCAAATTTTATGTTCCTTGGCAATTTTTACCACTTTTTCAAAAAACTCTAATTCCACACAATGAGTAGTTGGATTGCCTGGGAAATTTAATACCAGCATTTTTGGTCTTGGCCATGAATTCTTAATGGCCTTTTCAAGTTCTGAAAAAAAATCCACATCAGGTGTCATGGGTACATGACGAATATCTGCACCGGCAATAACAAAACCATAAGGGTGAATGGGATATGAAGGATTTGGTACTAATACCGCATCACCCGGCCCCACTGTTGCAAGTGCTAAATGTGCCAAACCTTCTTTTGATCCAATAGTGACAATGGCTTCCGTTTCAGGATCAAGATCCACATCATAGCTACGTTTATACCAGTTACAGATGGCCTTGCGTAAACGAGGAATACCACGAGACAATGAATAACGATGCGTATCATTACGTTGTGTCGCTTCTACCATTTTGTCGACTATATGCTTAGGTGTAGGCTGATCGGGATTACCCATCCCAAAATCAATAATATCTTCACCCCTGGCCCTGGCATCAGCTTTTAAGGAATTGACAATATTAAAAACATAGGGAGGTAGACGTTTTATACGCTGAAAATCTTCGTTCACAACAATTCCTCAAAAGAAGCCATTAGAAACTAAAGTTTAGATTCTAGAAAGTTTTAGATATAGATATAATTAGAAAACTGATCTTAACTTCCCCCTTCTTTAGAAGGGGGACTGAGAAGGTTGGCTTTTAATGTTTTAACTTATTGATAATACATGAGTTCTTAAACCACATCAATCCCCCTTTAAAAAATGGGGAAGCTAAAAGCACAAAATCTGCTAGTTTTACAAGTACCTTTATATAGAAATATTTATTTTAATATGGATATAATACCTGACACTTGACCAGGTACACAATCATGTTACAACTCGAAACCATTAATAATGCATATTCTTTTCATTCTTATGATAAGTATTCAGCCAAACTCATTAAACCGCAGGCTAATATCCACTCTAATCACACTATAGAAGAAGCTTTATTAGAAATATCCACTACATCACTTATTTATAAAAATCAGTTAATCAATAACAACCTTCCTGCAACATACCTGGAATTTACACAGCAAACCATAGACAAGTTATTAGAATACCCTGCTGATATTTATCTCATTGGCACAGGTTCTAAACTCAGCTTTCCAAATAAAGAAACCTTACGAACTATTGCCAAAAATAAGCTTCCTATTGATTTTATGGATACCGGTGCTGCTTGTAGAACCTTTAATATCTTAACTGCTGAATACCGTGAAATCGCTGCAATAATATTCTTTGATTGATTCGACATATTACTAAAAATTTGCACTCGCCACAATGTATTCATGGTAAAAAAGTCCTGTAATTTCCCTTCATAACTTTCTAAATAACTTAAGATTTACCAACCATCTTATTTCGTATTTTATGTTACTAAAATGATGCTTGGTAAATTTCAAGTTTAGCTGAAGGCACAGTATTTTCCAATAGTGGAATGAGTCTGAACAAAGTGGATTTTTCTCAATCCAAATATCAGTAGTAGTCTTATCCACATATCCAAATCCCTGAAATTGACCGGAGACGCTTGCGATATATCTCAAGGTCTATTTCTTGGGTTGTGGGTATGTGGATAAGTCGGACTTAGAGGCTAATTTCCTCTGTAGTTCCACTTAACTTATCTTTAATTCTCGTTCATCAATTGATTGAAATAGTGACATACGGGCTTTTTGCAGCCTTTGATTGAGCCGATTGATTATCTGTCATTGCATAAGAAATTTTATCCATTATTTCAAAAATATTACCTTTCTTCAAATATTTTTCTGCTTCAGTCAGTGATTTCAGCTTATCATAAGGAGTCATCATGCTCGTATAAGGATATTTCTTAACTATTCAGCGTAATTGAAATTAAAAAAGATGAAAAAAACAATTGACAGGTATTTTAAGCCACATTTTTAAAAATGACAGTAATTTGATTGCAGTCAGATTATAGTCTTAAACGATCAAATTGATCCAGAGCTATCTGAACAGAGGAAAAGAATACCCTGTCGGGGGTGGATAATTATAATGTCTTAAATCGTTCGACAGATCGATTTGAGCTAAAAAAGCCCATGATACAATAGCTGTATTGATTAATAGCTATTTGGATATCGCGTGAATATAGACGGTTTAGATATCGACTCAACCATAAAAAAGTTGAGTTAGAATACAGAAAATTATTAAGTGAGGCTGAAATTGAATGTCCACCCCCTGATGAAAAAGAGAGAAACGGAAAAAGAGGTCGATTGAAACGAGTAAATCTCGTAATTTATTATAGCGATTGATTAATTATGATGAGGATACACTGCGTTTTATGGAAAATGCAGAAGTAAAGTGGACCCTATCGTCAAGACAAGTCAGTTAAAAAATAAGATATAAAATATCCATCGTTAATATGCTCGCTTTTATGCAGCCAATTTTAGTTCTAAAACAACTTCTGTCATCATACCATATGCTTGAGCAGGTGTTTTTCCATCATGTGCCTTGTGTGGCCTTTCATAA
>JAUJGA010000354.1:0-5793 GCA_042095675.1 Gammaproteobacteria bacterium | reverse complement strand
CATGTTTTGTTCCAGTTGGCATAGGCAGTCGTAATTTGGATTTTCTTTCATCCAGTGTGACTATCGCCCACGATGATTTTTACCAATAATGGTATCTGCTTCCCAATCACCAACACGCTCTCTGATATTGACAACATCTGGCCTTTCATCAATATCAACCCTATCAGGGATACCGTTCTTACTGCGTTTATTAGAAGAGCCATAGCGCTTTCTATAGGTCTTCTTTTGATGCCTTAAATGCTTATACAAAACACCCCAACAGCCTTATCTGATAAAATATATTGATAAATTGTAACTATTCAGCGTAATTGAAATTAAAAAAGATGAAAAAAACACTAACAAAGGAAAAATCAATTCGACAGAGTCAAGCCTTAAATGCTAGAATGCCAAATAAATATATTATCTCTAATTATAAAAATTAAAATATGATTAAACCTTTAACCTGCAGAAAAAAAAACTTACTTTTACATTATAAGTTTTTGGCTCTATCTCCATTTCTTTTCTCAACATTTTTTGCCATAGAAAACAGTTATAGTACTGAAAGTTTTCAAGCTAATGATTGGCAATGTGAGTCATTAGATAATGGACGTTGGGACTGTTCTGTCTCCAGTGAGAATAATAATGCAGATATGCTGGGATTTGTTGATGGCAGTAATGCAGAGAATGAAACAACGGATACAAAACCAGGTAATAATTCAAATAAATCAGAAGTGACATCTATTGTAACTAGTGTAGAAGCCGACTTTACAGAAGCCCAATCTAGTGAGCAAATAAATTCTCTTAAAAGCATGCCCATTGAACAGAGAATTGTAACTCCCAGTGCTCCAGTAATGAATACAATGTGGTCCAGTTGCGCTGTACAAATGGACGATGATGTGTTACAAGACAATGCATCACCACAAAGTGATGAAACAAATGTTGATGCTGATTATGCAGAAACACCTGACAATTCACAGATTAATTTCTCCGGTAATGTCATTATTACTAAAAATGATCGCAAGCTGGTTTCTGACAAGGCTAATTACAATAAAGCGACCAGAGTTTTTGATGCACAGGGAAATGTTATTATTACCCAGCCTGATCTCATACTACATGGTGAATCAGCACGTTATCAGACCGATGTGCGTAAGGGAAGAGTCGACAATGCTCAATATAGATTAATTGACAGCTCAGCACAGGGTGTCGCTAAAAGTGTACAATTCAAACCTGGCAAAATTGGCTTGGAAGATATGACATATTCTACCTGTCCGGCTGGAGATGAAGATTGGGCTATTAATGCCAGTACGATGGATTTTTACACAGACGAAGCTTATGGTGAAGGTACTCATGCTGTTATGAAATTTAAAGGTGTGCCCATCTTTTATACACCTTATATCCGCTTCCCCTTCAATGATGAACGACAAAGCGGCTTTCTGATGCCTAGTATAGGTAGTACAGATAATAATGGTTTTGAAATTGCCACACCTTATTATTTCAATATTGCACCTAATCAGGATGCCACTGTTACTCCTAAATATTTTTCTGATCGTGGCTTTATGCTGGGGGGGGAATATCGTTACTTAACCGAAACTTATTCCGGTGAGTTCTATGCCGAAGGTATTAATGATGATATTTATGATGACAGACGTGATGTGACAGAGGTTCGTCTCAGAGAAGGTTCCGCTGGTTTAACTGATATTGATAAGGATAATAAAGTAAAACCTCGTGACATTTCTGATAATCGAGGTGCATTCAGTATACAGCAGCGAGCTAACTGGAAAAATAGCTGGTCTGGAAGTGTTGATTATAATTATGTTTCAGACAATTATTATCTGGAAGACTTTGGTAACAACCTGCGCGATAAAAGCACCTCTCATCTGCTACGTGAAGGCAAGGTTAACTATAATGGTTCTACCTTCAAATTCATGGCCATGGCTCAGGGATATCAGGAACTGATCCACAGTGCACACACTTATAGTCGCTTACCCCAAATGACTCTGACTGCTGATGAGGATTATTCAGTTAAAGGCTTTGATATGAATACTGGCTTTGATTCCGAGTTTGTAATGTTTGCACAGAATTGGGATGATTTTCTAGATTCAGATAAGCGTGTTGAAGGCAGTCGTTTGCATTTAAAACCCTATATAAGTATGCCATTTAAAAATAGTTATAGTTTTATTATTCCAAAGTTTAGTGTGGATATGGTAACTTATCAACTTGATAATGAAGATACAGATCCAACTGATATCTCTGATAGCTGGAATGATGACTCACCCAATAGAGCAACACCAATATTTAGCCTTGATACTGGCCTCTTTTTTGATAAGGAGTTAAGTCTATTTGATACACCAATGAAGCAAACTTTGGAGCCACGTTTATTTTATTTGAATATCCCTGAAGATGATCAAAGTGATATACCTCTTTTTGATACCGGACTCAATACCTTTAGTTATAGCCAGATATTCCGGGAAAATCGATTTAATGGTGTAGATCGATTTGGCGATGCTAATCAATTGACTGCTGGTTTAACCTCACGCTTTATTGATGCTAAATCCGGTGAAGAACGTTTTAAAGCATCTTTTGGACAAATATATTACTTTGAAGACAGGGAAGTTTTGCTAAATTATTCAAACCCCGTAGAAAAAGAATATAATAAAAACTCCAGTTCCAGTATTGCAGGTGAAATCAGCAGCCAATTTACTGATAATTGGTATACTGGGTATACCATACTTTATAATCCTCATAATGGTGGAAGTCTGGATGAAAGTCGCTACCGCCTGCAATATAAATCAGATCCCTCATATATTATCAACTTTGATTATACTTATAGTGGACAAACCACAGCCAGACTTATTGATGAAGTATTAGATTATGATCTTATAGGTAAAAAAGAATATGAACAATTTGAAGTATCAACATATTGGCAAGTGATGCCCCGCTGGCGTTTTTTAGCACATTGGTATTACTCTCTATATGATAATAAAGCCTCACAAATACTCAATGGCACACAATACGATAATAGAGATGATGGCTATACATTAGAATCAAAAATAGGCATAGAATATGACAGTTGTTGTTATGCAGTACGCCTGGTTATTGGCCGTGATCAAGAAAATTATTATGCTGAAGCGGATAATTCAATTATGCTGCAGTTCCAGTTTAAGGGACTAGGCTCTATTGCCCAGGGTACTGGTTCTCATAGCGGTGAAAGCCTCACTGAATCTATTCCCGGTTTTGAAGACTGGACAAATTAATCATCACCATAAAAATTTCTTTTAGGATTTAGAATGTTTGTTAACATGAAACAAAAATTTCATTATTTTTTATATTGTACTCTCATATTAAACAGTCTGTATAGCCTTAATGTGATTGCTGAAAGTATTGTCCCCCTGGATAATATTGTTGCCGTTGTTAATGAAGATGTCATTACTCAATTAGAACTTAAAGCCGAATTTAATGAAGTTGTTAATGTTTTAAGAAAACAACAGGCAAAACTACCCTCTGCCAGCGTATTAAGTAAACAAGTTCTGGATCGAATGATTCTGGAAAGAATTCAAATTGATATGGCCAATCGTACCGGTATTAAAGTCGATGATACGACTTTAAACCTTGCCATTAATAGTATTGCAGCCAAAAACAATCTCTCTATTAGTGAATTTAGAGCTAAATTAGCTCAGAATGGTATAAATTTCCAGACTTTTCGTGATGAAATTAAAAAACAAATTTTATTGCAGCGTCTAATACAAAGAAATGTGGTCAATAAAATTAACATCACCGCTCATGAAGTGGATAATTTTTTATTTAATATCAATAAACAAGGTGGTATTGATCAGGACTTTCATATTAAACATATCCTAATTGCTGTACCGGAAGCCTCATCACCAAAAGTGATTAAAAAAGCACAGAAAAAAGCCAGTGATATGGTTCTTAAATTACGTGAAGTGCAGAATTTTAGCCAGATGGCATTATCTATGTCAGATGGACAAAAAGCTTTAGAAGGTGGTGATTTAGGCTGGCTTAAGGGCGGGGAAATCCCAAGTATTTTTACTGATGCTGTCAGTACCATGAAAAAAGGTGAAATATCAGAACCCATTCGCAGTGCCAGTGGCTTTCACATTATTACTATTGTTGATAAAAAAGGTGGCAGAACACATATTGTGACACAAACCAATGCACGTCATATTTTACTTAAACCTACTATTATCGAAGATCAAAGTCGTGTTAAACGTCGACTGAATAATATCCGTACTCGTATTATTAATGGTGAAGATTTTGCCACTATGGCGAAAGCTTATTCAGAAGATACATCCTCTGCTACCAAGGGCGGTGACCTGGGCTGGTTTAAACCTGGCACTATGGTTCCAGAATTTGATGAAGCAATTAATAACTTACAAATTGGCGATATCAGTGAACTAGTTCGCAGTAGCTTTGGTTATCATATTATTGAAGTCCTGGGGCGCCGTACACATGATGATGCTGAAGAGCTAATACGAGAGAAAGCTCGTGCAGCTTTGAAAAAACGCAAAGTTGCAGAAGAAAAAGAACTATTTTATCACCGTCTTCGTGATGAAGCCTTTGTTGAAATTCGTCTGAATAACAATTAAATTGCAAACACTTGTTGTTACCCCGGGTGAACCTGCCGGTATTGGACCTGATCTTTGTATTGAATATGCACAACAGGAGCATGACTTTCAATTAGTCTTAATCACAGATCCTGACTTAATCCGCCATAGAGCTGCACAATTGAGTCAATCTATCGAGCTAATCCCTTATGATAAAAATATAAGAAAAGTTTCTGGTAAAGGCACAGTCTTTTATCAATCGGTTTCATTAGCTCAACCTGCCATTGCCGGACAATTAAATAGTCATAATGCCAATTATATTTTAGAAACCCTTGACCAGGCAATACAGGGATGTCTCAATGGATATTTTGATGCCCTGATAACCGGCCCGATTCATAAGGGTATTATCAATCAATCAGGCATCCCGTTTACCGGACATACTGAATACCTTGCACAACAAACAGCAACAGAAAAAGTAGTAATGATGCTGGCAACTGAGGAAATGCGTGTTGCTCTGGCTACTACACATTTACCCCTAAAAGACGTTTCCCAAGCCATTACTAAAGAAAGCCTTGAGCAAGTAATTGATATTCTCAATAATGATCTCATTACAAAATTCTCTATTGAAAATCCCCATATTCTTATCTGTGGCCTTAACCCGCATGCAGGTGAAGATGGACATCTGGGCAGAGAAGAATTAGATACCATTATCCCTGTTATTGAACAATTAAAAAAGCAATGTCTTAATTTAACCGGACCATTACCAGCAGACACCTTATTTAATAAAAAGAATTTATCACAGGCTGATGCAGTACTCGCCATGTACCATGATCAGGGCCTGCCGGTATTAAAGTATCAAGGCTTTGGACAAGCCGTTAATGTTACTTTGGGCCTGCCGATTATTCGAACCTCTGTTGATCATGGTACAGCTCTGGATTTGGCTGCCACCTGCAAAGCCAGCACCAGCAGTCTGCACTACGCAATAAATGTAGCTCGGCAGATGATAAAATCTAAAAATTAGGTTAAATAGGTACTTGCAAAACTATAGTGGACCCCAAGATTTTGACAATAGGTTAAGATATAAGACCTAACCAAATGGGAAACCTAAAAATGAGTAAAAAGAGAAAATCATTCAGCAATGAATTTAAAGCAAAAGTGGCCATTGAAGCCATCAAAGGTCAGAAAGTATTGCTGAAATTGCTTCAGAATTTGGAATTCACAGTACACAGATCAATAATTGGAAAAAGCAGTT
>JAUJGA010000353.1:0-14339 GCA_042095675.1 Gammaproteobacteria bacterium | reverse complement strand
TAAGTTAAGTGGAACTACAGAGGAAATTAGCCTCTAAGTCCGAATTATCCAGATACACACAACCCAAGAAATAAACCTTGAGATATATCGCAAGCGTTTCCGGTCAATTTCAAGGATGTGATATGTGGATATGTGGATATGACTACTACTGATATTTGGATTGAGAAAAATCCACTTTGTTCGGACTCATTCCACTATTGGAAAATACTGAAGTATTAGAGAAACTGCTTTAAATCCCCCGCTTCTACATATAATGAGGGATGCTATTTCTTAAAGGTTACTATCAATAAAAGCGGTTAGCTGTGATTTAGATACCGCGCCAACCTTAGTTGCTTCTACTTCTCCACCCTTATACATCATCAGTGTCGGAATACCACGAATGCCAAACTTAGGCGGGGTATTAGGGTTATCATCAATATTAAGCTTAGTGACTTTTAAACGACCATCATATTCATCAGAAATTTCATCAAGAATCGGGGCTATCATTTTACAAGGTCCGCACCAGTCAGCCCAGAAATCAACTAATACCGGTAAGTCACTCTGAAGTACTTCTTTATCAAAAGTATCATCAGCTACATAAACGATTTTATCGCTCACTAAAATTCTCCAATTTATAGTTTGTATTTTTAACTAGAACATGAAATTTCTAATATATGTAAAGGATATAGACCAATGACCAAATTTTCAAGTGAATTAACAATTATTCAACAATTAATTGATAAAATGTTCCTAGGTGCTGCTAGCAACAGCACCTAATAATACTGAAATTATAGTACTGCCTCCATATTTAAAATATATATATAAGTTTATACCCACCCACTATAGAATTTATTCCATCATAAATTCTATAGTGGCTTTAAGCTGTTCTTCTGTTAAGCCTGCATTACCACCACGAGGTGGCATTGCACCTTTACCTTTAATGGCTGATTGTACTAAACCGTCAATATCTGTATTAGCTTCAAGACGTTTATTCCAGGCTTCTTTATCACCTTTTTTGGGTGATTCAAGAATTCCTGTAGCATGACAGGCAAAACAAGTTGCTGTATAAATGGCTTCTCCATTAACAGCGACATCTTCAGCAGGTGCTTCTGATACTACTTCAGCAGCTGCCGTTGTAGTTGCTTTCTCTTCACCTTTTACGGCTACAACTTCAATTGCTTTTAAACGATTATTCACAGCTTCTTCATCTATACTCATCTGAGTCACGAATGATGAGAAAAAAGCCACCAGAATATTCAACACCATCATCACGACTAATAGCATTGAAACTAAAAAACTCATTTGCTTAACATAGTCCATTATGACACTGTCTTTTTCATTACTCATAAAAATTCCTTTAAAATATAAGAGCCAACCACCTCAGTTTACTACTTTGTTTACAAAGAAGTTATCCTGTGCCCCTTCTTAAGAAGGGGGCAAGTTAAGAGAAGGTTCTAAGCAACTCTCTAGTTATTAAGCTTCCAGTTGACTCATTTCATCTTTAAGTTCATAGCGCTCATTATCTTTCTGTCTACGCTTACGACGTTCATTATGGAAAGTAAGACCTGTGCCTGCTGGAATTAATCTTCCAACAATTACATTTTCTTTCAGTCCACGCAGCTGATCACTCTTGCCTGCAACAGATGCTTCTGTTAACACGCGGGTGGTTTCCTGGAATGAGGCAGCAGAGATGAACGATTCTGTTGCTAAAGATGCTTTGGTTATACCTAACAATTGACGTTCAAATGTTGCTGGTATTTTACCATCTTTTTCAACACGTAGATTTTCTTCAATAATAGCTGCATATTCTACCTGCTCCCCCTTAATGAACTTAGTCTCACCGGCATTCTTAATTTCAGCACGTTTAATCATTTGACGAACAATGACTTCAATATGCTTATCGTTAATTTTTACACCCTGTAGGCGATAAACTTCCTGAACTTCATTAACGATATAATTTGCTAATTCATGTTCACCCTTAAGACGTAAGATATCATGTGGGTTTGGTGCTCCATCGGAGATTACCTCACCCTTTTCAACATGTTCACCTTCAAAGATATTAATATGACGCCACTTTGGCAGTAATGCTTCATATGTTTTACCTTCATTAGGTGTAATCACCAGACGCTGCTTACCTTTTGTTTCCTTACCAAAACTGGCCACACCTGAAATCTCTGCAAGAATTGAAGGCTCTTTAGGCTTTCTAGCTTCAAATAAATCAGCAACACGTGGCAGACCACCTGTAATATCCTTGGTTTTTGATGATTCCTGAGGAATACGAGCAACCGCATCACCAACGCCTACATTATCACCATCAGCATGGTTTACAATCGCACAGCCCGGAAGAGCATATTGAGCAGGAATATCTGTGCCGACAATATTTAAATCATTGCCATCTGCATCCACTAACTTAACCATAGGACGTAATTCTTTAGCACTACTGGTACGTTGTTTTGGATCAATAATAACAAGTGAACTCAAACCGGTAATCGCATCAGTTTCTTTATTGACAGTAACACCTTCCATAAAATCAATGAAACGTACAGTACCCGCCACTTCTGTAATAACAGGGTGGGTATGTGGATCCCAGTTGGCGACAATAGCACCAGCAGTGGCATCACTACCGTCTGAAACTGTTAATGAAGCACCATAAGGCACTTTATAACGCTCACGCTCACGACCATGATTATCTGAAACTGTTAACTCACCAGAGCGGGAAACGGCTACATTATTACCAGTAGATTCATGGATAACTGTTTTAATATTATGTAAACGAATTGTACCGGTTGATTTAATCTCAATATTACTGATAGAAGCCGCACGCGAAGCTGCACCACCAATATGGAATGTACGCATGGTTAACTGAGTTCCAGGCTCACCAATAGACTGTGCAGCAATAACACCGACTGCCTCACCCATATTGACTTTGTGTCCACGAGCCAGGTCACGACCATAACAGGTTGAACAGATACCAAAACGTGCTTCACAGGAAATCGGCGAACGCACAGTCATATGATCGATACTTAAATCTTCTAACTGTTCACACCATGCTTCATCCAGCAAAGTGCCTTTAGCGATAATAACTTCATCACTATTGGCTTTAATGACATCTTCAGCAACAATACGTCCAAGCACTCTTTCTCTCAGTGGTTCAACAACATCACCACCTTCAATTAGAGACTGCACAACCACACCATCATTAGTGCCACAATCATCTTCAACAACAACTAAATCTTGTGCCACGTCCACTAAACGACGGGTTAAATAACCCGAGTTAGCTGTTTTCAGAGCGGTATCAGCCAATCCTTTACGTGCACCGTGTGTAGAAATAAAGTACTGTAATACATTCAAGCCTTCACGGAAGTTTGCTGTAATAGGTGTTTCAATAATGGAGCCATCAGGCTTTGCCATCAAGCCACGCATACCAGCTAACTGTCTGATCTGTGCCGGACTACCACGAGCACCTGAGTCAGCCATCATATAAACTGAATTAAAAGATGTTTGTTTAATCACATCACCCGGAGACGGAATAGATTCTTTCTCTTCATCCGGAACGATATCTTTTAATGGCTGACCTGAAACTGTAGATGTTGGTGTATAATCAATTTCAATTTCATCAAATTCAAGAATATTCATCATTGCCTTGGCAACATCTTCATTGGTATGTGACCAGATATCAATCACTTTGTTATAACGTTCACCATTAGTCAACAGACCTGACGCATATTGCTCCTGAATCTCCTGAACTTCTTTTTCTGCCTTTTCGATAATGCTGTATTTAGCATCTGGAATAACCATATCATTAACACCAAATGAAGCACCAGAACGTGCAGCATAGGCAAAACCGGTATACATTAACTGGTCAGCAAAAATAACCGTTTCTTTAAGGCCAACATCACGATAACAGGCGTTAATTAAAGCAGAAATAGATTTCTTGGTTAAATCATTATTCAGTAAATCAAAGGATATTCCCGGTGGTAATATCTTAGATAAAATCACTCGTCCCACTGTAGTATCAACGATACGTGAAGACTCAATAAATTCCCCTGCTTCATCTTTAACAGATTCTGTAATACGAGCTTTTACTTTAGCATGTAATACCGCATTGCCTGTTTCAAAAGCACGTTCTGCTTCCATGGCATCAGCAAATAACATGCCTTCACCCTGACTATTAATCAGTTCACGGGTCATGTAATAAAGACCCAGCACCACATCTTGTGAAGGCACAATAATCGGTTCACCATTAGCTGGCGAGAGAATATTATTGGATGCCATCATTAAAGTACGTGCTTCAAGCTGTGCTTCAATTGACAGTGGAATATGTACAGCCATCTGGTCACCATCAAAGTCTGCATTAAATGCAGTACAAACCAATGGGTGTAACTGAATAGCTTTACCTTCAATCAATACCGGTTCAAATGCCTGAATACCTAAACGGTGTAAAGTAGGCGCACGATTTAACATGATTGGATGTTCACGAATAACTTCTTCAAGAATATCCCAGATTTCAGCACCTTCACGTTCTACCATTTTCTTGGCAGCTTTAATAGTTGTCGCTAAACCACGTAATTCTAACTTACTAAAGATAAATGGTTTGAATAACTCCAAAGCCATTTTCTTAGGTAAACCACATTGATGTAATTTTAATGTAGGTCCGACCACAATCACTGAACGACCTGAATAATCAACACGTTTACCTAGTAAGTTTTGACGGAAACGACCCTGCTTACCCTTAATCATATCAGCCA
Source organism: Gammaproteobacteria bacterium (assembly GCA_042095675.1). Classification (GTDB taxonomy): domain Bacteria; phylum Pseudomonadota; class Gammaproteobacteria; order GRL18; family GRL18; genus GRL18. The sequence goes on along the minus strand of JAUJGA010000353.1, from coordinate 9,612 downwards.
AGGATTTTAATGGGCGTTTGTTTGAACCGGTAATAGCACGACCGCGGCGACCATTATCTAATAAGGCATCTACAGATTCCTGCAGCATACGTTTTTCATTACGTACAATAATATCAGGTGCATTGAGTTCTAATAGACGTTTTAAACGATTATTACGATTAATGACACGACGATAGAGATCATTTAGATCAGAAGTGGCAAAACGACCACCTTCCAATGGTACTAATGGACGTAAATCTGGTGGCAAAACTGGTAATATAGTCATCACCATCCACTCAGGTTTATTTTTTGAATCCTGGAATGATTCTAATAATTTCAGACGTTTGGAAAACTTCTTTAATTTGGTCTCAGATTCTGTACCTGCCATACCTTCACGAATTGCAGCCGTTTCTTTAACCAGATTAATATCTTTTAATAATTCTCTAACCGCCTCAGCACCCATGCGGGCATCAAAATCATCACCATATTCTTCAATGGCATCAAGATATTGTTCATCAGTTAAAATCTGATTCTTCTCCAGAGCACTCATACCCGGATCAATAACAACAAATGCTTCAAAATAAAGCACTCGCTCAATATCACGTAAAGTCATATCCAGAATCAAGCCCATACGTGATGGCAGTGATTTTAAATACCAGATATGTGCCACAGGACAGGCTAAATCAATATGTCCCATACGATCACGACGAACTTTAGATTGGGTAACTTCTACACCACATTTTTCACAAATAACACCCCGATGCTTAAGACGTTTATATTTTCCACATAAACACTCAAAATCTTTAACAGGGCCAAATATCTTGGCACAAAATAAACCATCTCGTTCAGGTTTAAAAGTACGATAGTTAATGGTTTCTGGTTTTTTAACTTCACCATAAGACCATGATTTGATCTTTTGTGGCGAAGCAAGTCCAATACGGATTGCGTCAAAATCATCGAATTGATTTTGCTGTTTTATGAGATTTAGTAAATCTTTCAACTTGATATCCTCTACTGATGCGACGTATAAAAATAAGCGTCGAATTATTCTGCTTGAAGATTCAGGTGTCTATTACACCTGCCTCCTTATTGCTTATTTTTAATTAACTTGTTCCAGCTCTATGTCTATTCCTAATGCTCGTATTTCTTTTAACAATACGTTGAATGATTCAGGCATACCGGCATCGATTCTATGATCACCGTCAACAATGTTCTTATACATTCTTGTACGACCAGTCACATCATCAGACTTAACCGTTAGCATTTCCTGAAGGGTGTATGCTGCACCATACGCTTCCAGTGCCCAGACTTCCATTTCTCCGAAACGCTGCCCACCGAATTGTGCTTTACCACCCAGAGGCTGCTGTGTCACCAGACTATAAGGACCGGTTGAACGGGCATGCATCTTATCATCAACCAAGTGATTTAATTTAAGCATATACATATAGCCGACAGTAACTGGGCGATCAAACTTATTACCGGTTCTACCATCATATAAGGTGGACTGACCAGACTCGTCATTACCGCCAAGCTTCAGCATACGTTTGATTTCACTTTCAGCAGCACCATCAAATACCGGTGTTGCCATAGGCACACCACCTTTCAAATTGCCCGCCAGTTCGATCACTTCTGCATCGCTTAGGCTATCAATATCTTCCTTGGTGCCTGCACTTTCATTATAAATTTCATGCATAAAGCTGCGTAATTTAACAACTTTTTCTGCCTCAGCCGCCTTTTCCTGCAGCATATCACCTATTTTAAGTCCCAGTCCTCTGGCAGCCCAGCCCAAGTGTGTTTCCAATACCTGTCCGATATTCATTCGAGACGGTACACCTAAAGGATTTAATACGATATCAACGGTACGTCCATCTTCCAGATACGGCATATCTTCAACAGGTACAATTGTTGAAATAACACCCTTGTTACCATGACGTCCCGCCATTTTATCGCCGGGCTGAATACGACGTTTAACCGCCATATACACTTTAACCATTTTTAATACACCAGGTGCTAAGTCATCACCGGAAACAATTTTCTTACGTTTTTCTTCAAACCGCTCATCAAAGCCAGTACGGGATAACTCTAACTGCTCTGATAATTTAACTAATTGTTCCTGCATATCAGTATCACGTAGTTTAATATCAAACCAGTTACTGCGCGGTGTCAATTCATTTAGTGTGTCAGCGCTGAGAGTATCACCAGCACTCATTTCTGGACCACCATCTACAACTTGTCCACTAATTAAGCGTTCAATACGGCTATAAGTATCTTCTTCCACAATACGGAATTGATCCATCATATCCTTACGAACTTCAGCCAGGGCATCTTCTTCAATAGATTTCGCACGGGCATCTTTTTCCAGACCATCACGGGTAAATACCTGAACATCAATAATGGTTCCAACTTTACTGCCGGAAACACGCAGTGAAGTATCTTTCACATCTGATGCTTTTTCACCAAAGATAGCTCGCAGTAGTTTTTCTTCCGGTGTTAGTTGCGTTTCACCCTTCGGTGTCACTTTACCAACCAGAATATCACCACCCTTAACTTCTGCACCAATATAAACAATACCAGTTTCATCCAGTTTGGATAATGCTGATTCACTGACATTTGGAATATCACTGGTAATCTCTTCAGAGCCCAGCTTAGTATCACGTGCAATACAGGTTAGTTCTTCAATATGTATGGTTGTGAAACGATCTTCATCAACCATCTTTTCAGAAACCAGAATGGAATCCTCAAAGTTATATCCATTCCATGGCATAAAGGCAATCATCATATTCTGACCCAGAGCCAATTCACCAATATCAGTTGATGGTCCATCAGCCAGAGCATCACGACGCGCAACGACATCACCTTTCTTAACCAGTGGACGCTGATTAATACAGGTATTCTGATTAGAACGGGTATATTTGGTAAGGTTATAAATATCAACCCCTGATTCACCAGGCTGGGTTTCATCATCATTTACACGAATAACAATACGAGAAGCATCCACTTTATCGATAATACCACCACGTTTTGCGATGGCAACTACACCTGAATCAATTGCAACAGTACGTTCCATACCAGTTCCAACTAAGGGCTTATCCGCTTTAAGCGTTGGTACTGCCTGGCGTTGCATGTTTGACCCCATCAAGGCACGGTTAGCATCATCATGCTCTAGAAATGGAATCATAGAAGCAGCCACAGAAACAATTTGTTTATGGGATACATCCATATAATCTATTTTATCTGGAGATTGAGTAGTAAATTCATTTAAATGACGACAATTAATAATAGCGTCAGTTAATTTACCCTTTTCATTCAGAGTTGCATTAGCCTGAGCAATGACAAACTCAGATTCTTCAATGGCAGAAAGATAGTCAATTTTATCTGTTGCCACACCTTTTACCACTCTACGATAAGGAGACTCAAGGAAACCATAATCATTGGTACGTGCATAAATAGACAAAGAGTTAATCAGACCAATATTTGGTCCCTCAGGTGTTTCAATCGGACAAACACGACCATAATGAGTTGGGTGTACATCACGTACCTCAAATCCGGCACGTTCACGCGTTAAACCGCCAGGGCCTAACGCTGAAACACGACGCTTATGGGTGATTTCAGATAATGGATTATTCTGATCCATAAACTGTGATAATTGACTGGAACCAAAAAATTCTTTAATTGCTGCAGAAACTGGCTTTGCATTAATTAATTCCTGTGGCATGAGATTATCAGCTTCTGCCAGTGTTAAACGCTCTTTAACAGCTCTTTCAACTCGAACCAAACCAACACGGAACTGATTTTCCGCCATTTCACCAACACTACGTACACGACGATTACCTAAATGATCGATATCATCAACAATACCCTTACCATTTTTAATATCCAGTAAAGTCTGTATCACAGCAATGATGTCATCATTGGATAAAATACCTTCACCTTCCACTTCTTCGCGACCAATACGACGATTAAACTTCATACGGCCAACAGCGGATAAGTCGTAGCGTTCTGGAGTGAAAAATAGGTTGCCAAATAAAGCTTCAGCCGACTCTTTTGTAGGTGGTTCACCAGGACGCATCATGCGATATATCTCTACCTGTGCTTCTAATTTTGTAGTTGATGCATCAACTCTTAGAGTTTCTGAAATAAATGCACCTGCATCCATTTCATTGGTATATAGAGTTTGAATTGCCTTAACCTTTGCAGCAATAAGCTTTTCAAGTAATTCTTCGCTAATTTCATCATTTGCATTGGCAATAATTTCACCGCTATCTGCATCAATAATATCTTTTGCTAATGCTTTTCCATGCAGTAATTCCAGTGGCACTGAAATAAATTTCATTTTTGCTTTTTCAATCTGACGAACATGACGTGCAGTAATACGACGACCCTGCTCTACAACCACTTCACCCTTCTTGTTTTTGATATCAAAGCCAAATGTTTCACCAAGCATTCTTTCTGAAACTAATTTAAGATCAGCACATTCTGCACTGATTTTGTAATCATCAAAATCAAAAAACATATCCAGTATTTGTTCAGAGTCATAACCAATGGCTTTTAAAAGAACTGTTGCCGGTAATTTACGACGTCTGTCAATTCGTACAAAAACATTATCTTTAGGATCAAACTCAAAATCTAACCATGAACCACGGTATGGAATTACACGCGCATTAAATAATAATTTACCTGATGAATGGGTCTTACCCTTATCATGATCAAAGAATACACCAGGACTTCTATGTAATTGAGAAACGATAACCCGTTCTGTACCATTGACAATAATCGTACCATTGCCTGTCATCAGAGGCACTTCACCCATGAACACTTCCTGTTCACGGATATCTTTTACTTTTTTCTTTTTCGCACTGGACTCTTTATCATAAATGACCAGACGTAATTTAACTTTTAAAGGTGCTGAATAACTCACACCTCTGGTACGACATTCTCTTTCATCAAAGGCAGGCTTGCCAAGACGATAACTAATATATTCTAAGCCTGCATTACCTGAAAAACTTGAAATTGGGAAGACAGATTTAAATGCCCCTTCAAGACCCACCTCTTTCCGTCCCTCTGGTGGAATATCAGCCTGTAGAAATTTTCGGAATGAATCAAGCTGTATAGCCAATAAATAGGGAACCTCCATAACATCTTTAGAGGTGCCGAAATTTTTACGAATTCGTTTTTTTTCTGTAAATGAATAGGCCATTTATTTTCCTGAGCGTTGATTACAAATGAGAATACTAATCTAAATGAGTGACATTGGACAAGCTTATATAAGCACCATTTTAGAAACGGAAAAAGGCCGATAGTCTAAACCACCGGCCATTCTCGTACTATCGGACAGTCTTATCCTTTAATAACAAGACAGTCTGTTCGATAAAAGCACTGCAAGCTTATTTAAGCTCAACAGTAGCACCAGCTTCTTCAAGCTGTTTTTTGATGTCATCAGCTTCTGCTTTCTCAACACCTTCTTTAACTGGACCTGGCGCTCCATCAACAACACCCTTAGCTTCTTTCAGACCAAGACCTGTGATAGCACGAACGGCTTTAATAACGTTCACTTTCTTATCACCAATAGCAGCTAGAATTACATCGAATTCAGATTGCTCTTCAGCAGCACCAGCATCACCAGCAGCAGCAGGAGCAGCAGCTACTGCAACAGCAGCAGTTACACCAAACTTTTCTTCCATTGCTTCAACTAGTTCAACAACTTCCATTACTGACATATTAGCAATTGCTTCTAACATTTCATTTTTAGATACAGCCATTTTAAAACTCCAAAATATTTTTTATCATTTAAAACTAAAATATATGTTTTAAATAATGTTTTATTTACCATTATGAATTTGTACATAGATCATTTTTATTCTCTATGCCAATCCAGCGTATAGCCTACACTTAATACAATTTAACCAGCTTCTTTCTGATCGCGAACTGCTGCGATAGTACGAACTAGTTTTGTATGTGGCTCTGCCAGAGTACGAACAAATTTCGAAATAGGTGCTTTCATTACTGACATCAACATAGCAATTGCCTGATCTTTAGTAGGCATTTTCGCTAATAATTTAACATCTGCAGGTGCGAGTAATTTACCGCCGATAGAGACGATTTTTACTTCCAGCTTGTCATTTTCTTTGACAAATTCTGTGATAACACGACCTGCTGCGCCTGGATCTTCTTGAGAAAAAGCAAGAACCAGTGAGCCTGTCAGTTCACTTTGAATACATTCAAAATCTGTACCCTCAACGGCACGTTTTGCCAAAGAATTTTTAACCACACGAAGATAAACGCCATCTTCACGTGCCTTAGCACGCAAGTCGTTCATATCGTTTGATTCAATTCCCTGATAAACCGCACCAACAACAGAGTGTGCATTTGCGGCTATTTCAGCTACTTCAGCGACAATTGCTTTTTTACCTTCAATAGATAAAGCCACTTACACTTACCTCTCGTTTGCAATCAATCTTAGCTTATAAAGCCCGGATCAATTGGTTTAAGGATTAAGTATTTAACTTATTTTAAATTGATTAATTTAAGTCAATTACTCACTACAGATTATTATCAATCACGATAATAGTGATGATAATAAATAAACGATGTTTCTATTGCATCCGAAGAGCATTTTGAATTACACCGTCTGCGTAGGATGTTGCCTATTAAGAATTTTCTGGAGTACGCCCAGTCAATTCACCTACGGTCTTTGACGTCCACCAAATGCCCAGACTAGCTGGAAGGTATTCCTAAAAATAAATTTAGAAGATGCCAATGGTAAACCAAAGTTTGTTGTCCGACTTAGATAAATATATCTAAGTCGAATATTTTTAGCCAGAGGCTCTTAAACCAAAATAAAATTTATTTATGTTTAAGAGAAAGACTTGCCTGTTCTACTGCCAGACCAGGACCATGTGTTGTAGAAACACTAATCTTCTTAAGATAAATACCTTTTGCAGAAGCTGGTTTAGCTTTTTGTATATTAATTAACAGAGCTTCTAAATTGCCCTGTAATGCAGCTGCATCAAAGTTTACTTTACCGATAGAACAATGGATAATTCCACCCTTGTCTGCACGAAAACGTACCTGTCCTGATTTTGCATTAGTCACTGCAGTAACAACATCAGGAGTTACAGTACCTACTTTAGGATTTGGCATCAAACCACGAGGACCAAGAACCTGACCTAATTGACCAACAACACGCATAGCATCAGGTGTTGCAATAACCACATCAAAGTTTAAATCACCACCCTTGATTTGCGCAGCCAGATCATCAAATCCAACTACATCAGCACCGGCTTCAATTGCCTTAGTAGCATTGTCGCCCTGAGCAAACACAGCAACACGAACTGTTTTACCAGTTCCATTAGGTAGTACACATGCACCACGAACATTTTGATCAGATTTACGTGGGTCAATACCCAGGTTGATACTCACATCAACTGATTCTTCAAACTTAGAAACAGGCAATGATTTGATTAATTCAACTGCATCAGTAAAACCATAGATTTTACCAATTTCTACTTTTTTATTAATTGCTTTTTGTCTTTTAGTTAACTTAGCCATGTCTATACAACTCCCTCTGTTTCAATACCCATACTTCTGGCAGTACCTGCAATAGTACGTACAGCAGCATCCATATCAGCAGCGGAAAGATCAGGCATCTTTGTAGTTGCGATTTCTTCCAGCTGGGCACGATTAACCTTGCCCACTTTATCGCGATTAGGTACACCTGAACCTTTTTGTAATCCGGCCGCTTTCTTTAATAAAACAGCAGCAGGTGGTGTTTTTGTAATAAATGTAAAACTGCGATCATTGTAGACAGTGATAACTACTGGAACTGGCATGCCTTTTTCAAGACTATCTGTTTTAGCATTAAATGCCTTACAGAATTCCATAATATTAACACCATGCTGACCTAGAGCAGGACCAACCGGGGGACTTGGATTTGCAGAGCCGGCAGGCACCTGCAGCTTAATATAAGCTTCTATTTTCTTAGCCATAATTTCCTCAAATGGGTAGTAACGCCAACACCGGATTATTATTAATCAGGATGTTAAAGGCTTCCCTGTGAATATCAGCCAGATATTATACCTGACAAACAAAAATAGCGCCATAGTTTTTTACTATAGCGCTAGAATTTCTTTAATTCGTGTTTACTTAAATAAGGTTTTTACTACCAATGTCTAACCTTTTTCAACCTGAATAAACTGCAGATCAACAGGTGTTGAGCGTCCAAAAATACTCACTGAAACACGCATTCTGCTTTTATCATAGTCGACTTCTTCAACAACACCATTGAAGTCATTAAACGGTCCGTCAATAATACGTACTAACTCACCTGCTTCAAATAGAACCTTAGGTCTAGGCTTATCTGTGCCTTCCTGAATTCGGTTTAGTATTGAATCAACTTCTTTGTCTGTAATCGGTGCAGGATCGTCTTTTTTACCTCCAATAAAACCCAAAACTCTGGGTGCATCTTTAACTAAATGCCATGAATCATCATCCATATCCATTTGCACAAGTACATAACCAGGGAAAAATTTACGTTCACTTCTACGTTTTTTTCCATCCCTCATCTCAACAACTTCTTCTGTTGGAATCAGGATTTCACCAAATTTTATTTCCATATTAAAACGCACAATACGTTCTTCAAGAGAACGTTTGACGGATTTTTCATAACCGGAAAATGCTTGTACTACATACCAACGTAATGCCATAATTATCCCTGACCTGTCAATAAACGAACACCCCAACCAATAATTTGGTCAAAAGTCCAGAGAATAATACCAACAATAACGACCATCACACCTACAGTCAATGTAGTCTGTGTTGTCTCTTTTTTGCTTGGCCACACTACTTTTTTCATCTCTACAATTGAAGAGCGAATAAAGGCAATGGAAGATGCTCCTTTTTCCGTCGTTGCAACGACAAGAAAAGCAACAATAACAGCAACTACCACACATAGAACTCTAAACAGAAGTGAAATTTCTTCTTGCGAGTAATAAACATAAAGAGATGCAGAAACAATCGCTAATGCAATAATTATTTTAATTTTATCTATCATTTATAATTCTTAAATACGGATACGTCCCTGAGAAATACTCTCGTTCAATCTGAGAGCTTCCTAAGAGACATATTTTATATTGGATTCAACTAACAATTTATTATTAAAAAGTTCGTTGAATCTAAAAATGGCAGGCCAGGAGGGAGTCGAACCCCCAACACCCGGTTTTGGAGACCGGTACTCTGCCAATTGAGCTACTGGCCTATAACAACTTACTCATATCTTTATTCAACTTTTTATTCAATGACCTTAGCAACAACACCAGCACCTACAGTACGGCCACCTTCACGAATCGCGAAACGTAAACCTTCTTCCATAGCAATTGGTGCAATCAAAGTGACAACCATCTGTACATTATCACCCGGCATAACCATCTCTACTCCTTCTGGTAATTCACAGGCACCTGTGACATCAGTAGTACGGAAGTAAAACTGTGGACGATAGCCTTTGAAAAATGGTGTATGACGACCACCCTCTTCCTTGCTTAGGACATAAACTTCTGCATCGAAGATTGTATGAGGTGTAATTGAACCTGGCTTAGCTAGTACCTGACCACGTTCTACATCTTCACGCTTAACACCACG
>JAUJGA010000352.1:0-3703 GCA_042095675.1 Gammaproteobacteria bacterium | reverse complement strand
TGATTTAATGGATGCAGCTTATGATGTACCAGAAATTCATGAGCATAGTAAAAAATTGGGACACATACCAATAATTGACAAAAATACTCGACGTAACAAAGAGTTGAAATTTCAACTGAAGATGAATTGAAAGCTTTTCGTTATGCTGGTTATAAAACAGCCAAGGCCGTACGAAACAATGAACGCTCAACCGTAGAAAGAGTTAATGGTCGGATCAAAGATGAATTTAATGGACGAATGTTCAGAGAACGAGGTCCAAAGAAAGTCATGTGTCATCTAATTTTTGGAATATTGGCTTTAACTGCCGATCAATTACTAAAATTTGTCACATAGACTTAAAAAATAGTTTTAGTTTTATAAAATTTCTAGTTTTAAAGGGCTTACCTATGCGAGTCTAATGGATAATTTTGTAAGCATGATGAGAAAATACGGTTAAAACTTTACAAGTATCATAAAAAAATCGGTCACTCCGTGACAGGAGTATTTTTAACATTTAGCCTCTGGAGTTTTGCAAGAGGCTCTATTAAATAAAGTGTTAAGTGCTAAGTGCTAAGTAACAGCAAAAGAGAATAACCACATTTATTTTAAATATCAATAAGTTAAAGAAATGTTTTTATCTTTTTCTTAACACTTAATACTTAGCACTTATCACTAAATAAGAGGTTAGTAATCGTTATGCAATGGGAAGTCGTTATTGGTTTGGAAATCCATGTGCAATTGTCCACCCAATCAAAAATATTTTCTGGTTCTTCTACTGCTTATGGAGCAGAGCCTAATACACAAATGAGTACGGTTGATATGGGCTTGCCGGGTGTATTGCCTGTGTTTAATGGTGAAGCATTAAACAAATCAGTTATGTTTGGTTTGGCCGTTGGTGCAAAGATTAATAATCGTTCTGTTTTTGATCGCAAGAATTATTTTTATCCTGATTCACCTAAGGCCTATCAGATCAGTCAATTGTATTATCCTATTGTCGGTGAAGGGCATATTGATATCGAACTTGATAATGGTGATAAAAAACGTATTGGTGTGACACGTGCTCATATGGAAGAAGATGCTGGTAAATCACTGCATGAAAACTTTCATGGTCAGACTGGCATTGATTTAAACCGTGCCGGTACACCATTACTGGAGATAGTCTCAGAGCCAGATATGCGCAGTGCGGTTGAAGCTGTGGCTTATATGAAAAAGATTCATTCCATCGTACGTTACCTGGGTGTTTCTGATGGCAATATGCAGGAAGGTTCATTTCGTTGTGATGCAAATGTTTCCTTGCGCCCCAAAGGTCAGGAAGAATTTGGTACACGAGCAGAATTAAAAAACATTAATTCTTTTAAATTTGTAGAAAAAGCCATTAATGTTGAAATAAAACGTCAAATGGATATTCTTGAAGACGGGGAAAAAATTGTTCAGGAAACGCGTCTTTATGATGCAGATAAAAATGAAACTCGCTCAATGCGTAGTAAGGAAGAAGCTAATGACTATCGCTACTTCCCTGATCCTGACCTATTACCTATAGTTATTTCAGACGAAGAAATTGAAGTCATTCGTGCTACTTTGCCAGAACTTCCTGATGATAAGTGTGCTCGCTATATGTCTGACTTAGGTCTGGCTGAAAAAGATGCTCGAGCACTAACGATAGATCGAGATATGGCTGACTACTACGAGCAGGTTCAGCAGGCTTTAGATGATGCGAAAATGGCTGCTAACTGGCTATTGGGTAATGTCTCTGCATTAATCAACAAAAATGATATGGACTTTAAAGATTGTCCTGTGACTGCAGAGATGCTTATTGGTTTGTTACAACGTATTAAAGACAATACCATTTCCGGAAAAATTGCCAAAGAAGTCTTTGAAGCAATGTGGGCTGGTGAAGGTGATGCTGATACCATTATTGACAAAAAAGGTCTCAAGCAAATTACCGATACGGGTGCAATTGAAACAATTATTGATGAAGTTATTAGTAATAACCCAGGTCAGGTTGATGAATTTCAAGCGGGTAAAGAGCAATTAATTGGTTTCTTTGTTGGACAAGTTATGAAGGCTTCTAAGGGTAAGGCTAATCCAAGACAGGTCAACCAGCTTTTACAACAAAAATTGAAGTCATGACTCAAGGTATAGATAAAATAAGCCGCTTTCTTTTTGACAAAGTAGATATACGAGGTGAGATTGTACAGATAAAAGAAACCTGGCAGGCTATGCTGGCCAATCATAACTATCCCAAAACACTGCAGCACTATCTGGGAGAAGTGGTGGCAGCCTCTGTTTTATTATCTGCCACCTTAAAATTTGAAGGTTCTATGACTATTCAGGCGAGTGGTGATGGTGCAATTACATTGATGGTGGTTGAGTGTAGTAATGATTTTGGCGTACGTGCAGTTGCCAAATATCAAGATCCTTTTCCTGATGTAAATGATATCAAAGTTTTATTAGGTAGTGGCACTTTGGTGATTACTATTGAACAGGCTAAAAATAATGAACGCTATCAGGGCATTGTTGCTTTAGAAGGTAATAGTATTGCTGAATTTTTAGAAGGTTATTTGCTGCGTTCTGAACAGTTAGCCACACGAATTTTTCTCGCCGCTGATGAGCAAACTTTAGGTGGTTTATTATTACAGCAGTTGCCCGGTAAAACAGATAAGGAGGATAATTGGGAGCGGATCACTCACTTAGGCAGTACCATTAAGGCTTATGAATTATTAGGGCTTGATGCCACTAAAATTCTACATCGCTTGTACCATGAAGAAGATGTACGTCTATTTGACTCTGAGAAAATTTATTTCAGATGCAGCTGTAGCCGAAAAAAAGTCACTAAAATGCTTAAATCTATCGGACAGCAGGAAGCGGTAGAAATTATTAAAGTACAGGGCAGTATCTCCGTTGATTGTGAATTTTGCGGTAATGTTTACCAATTTGATGAAATAGATATCATAGAGGTTTATTCAGAACAGGTGCAGCCATCTGATAAATCAATCATGCATTAACAACTAATTTTAAAAGATACAATTCTGTCCAGACGAATATCTATCAATTCACCTATAGTATCTTTTAACTGTAAAAATTCAATTTGATCTTTAATCAATATATTTAGCTCTGTTCATGTTAAGTGTTGGTAAACTCCTACTGAGCTAAAGAGTAGTTGTTCAGGCGTTAGATTTTTAAACTGATCAAATGATCTTTGCCACCCAAGATAATGCTCTAAATATTTTGTAGCAACCCCATTAAATCTTTGCATCCATCCCTTCAAACGACTGTGATAGGAATTGATGTTCTGAATATGATAAGCGCTATTTTTTTATCTGGCATACCACTTTTGAGCTCGATATGTGTAACATTATTTTCTCTTGAGATTTTCTGGTAGGCATGGTTTTTATCACTAATAAGAAAGGCATCTTTATCAATAGATGGCTCCAAATATTTTCTTGATTGCCCAAAAAGCTCCGCTATATTTTGATAATCGTACTATAATTAAAATATAGATTATGTGGGGAATACAATGATGGAAAAAAATAAAATTCAGTTCCAGGAAGGCTACAGTTTATTTGAGCTTTTTAATGATTATGGCACTGACGAACAGTGCCGACAAGCCTTATTTGAATGGAAGTTTTCTGATTGATTTGTTTGTCCAGAGTGTGGCAATAAAACCTTTTTCACTTTAGAAAAGCGTCACCTTTATCAGTGCCACCATTGTCATCATCAGACA
>JAUJGA010000351.1:0-11381 GCA_042095675.1 Gammaproteobacteria bacterium | reverse complement strand
ACTCTCTTCGTTTCTTAGTGATATTTCGATATAATATCTTTCTTCAAGACTCAGGTGTTTATAGTTCATTTGTAGCCTCTGCTGTTGGTGTCGTAATATGGCATTGTAACCCTGAGTCTTGTTTAATTTACAGTGTGTTTGCTCAGCTACTATCAGAGGTCATGCACTTATTATACGAATTCAGCAATTATAAAACTACTACTCAAAAGGATTATGCCTTCAGATGATTGAAGAACAGGCATTAGTTGTTAAAGTTGAAGGTGAATTTGTTTTGCTTGAAACTCAACGTCAGTCAAGTTGTGGGCACTGCTCTGTTAAAAATAGTTGTGGCACACATATTCTAGGTAAATTTTTGGGTAATAAAGTTGCAAAACTTCGTTGTTTAAATTCATTAAAGGCTGAGGTAGGTGAAAGAGTTGTCGTAGGTATAGAAGAATCAGCCTTACTTAAAGGCTCCTTACTATTATACCTTCTGCCTATTCTTTGCATGATTTTTTTTGCTGGTGTTGCTGTTATGTTAAGTCAGTTAGCTGAAAACCGAATGTCTTCCTATACAGATTTAATGGCGATTATAGGGGCTTTCTCAGGTTTATTTATAGGTCTGCTTTATTCGAAGTACACTGTGAATAATTCAAATTCTCATATACAAGTAGGACCTGTTATTCTTAGAAAAATATCACTATGAGTCAAAAATTAAAGCTTAACTTATATTATAGGCAACAATGCCACCTCTGTGAAGATATGTTTCAACTCTTACAGCCATACATTGATGATAAAAATATTCAGTTAGAAGTGTTTGATATTGATACTGATCCTATACTACAGAAAAAATATACTATGTTAATCCCTGTTTTGACCGATCAGAATGATAATGAAATTTGTCATTATTTTTTTGATAAAATCAGTTTTGAAGACTACCTTAATAAAATTTCTAAATGTATTAATGCCAAATAAGCACTCTACTTTTATTACTTTTTTTGTTATCATTATGCGTTTTATGTATTCTTGTACAATATCATTAAAGGTTTGAATCTGAGTGGCTGAATTAGAGTTTATTCGTAATTTTTCAATTATTGCCCATATTGATCATGGGAAATCCACTTTAGCTGACAGAATTATTCAAATTTGCGATGGTTTAAGTGATCGTGAGATGCATGCTCAAGTGCTTGATTCTATGGATATTGAACGTGAGCGTGGAATTACCATTAAGGCTCAAAGTGTTTCTTTAGATTATCATTCAAAAGATGGCAATATATATCAACTTAATTTTATTGATACGCCTGGACATGTTGATTTTTCTTATGAAGTTTCCCGTTCTTTAGCGGCATGTGATGGCGCATTACTGGTTGTTGATGCTTCTCAAGGTGTTGAAGCTCAAAGTGTGGCAAATTGTTATACTGCTATTGAGCAGGGTTTAGACGTTTTACCTGTACTGAACAAAATTGATCTGCCGGCTGCTGATCCAGATCGAGTAATTACTGAAATTGAAGAAGTGATTGGTTTAGATGCCATGGAAGCACCACAATGTAGTGCTAAAACTGGTGTTGGCATTGATGAATTATTAGAATATTTAGTCAAGCATATCCCTGCACCTCAAGGAGATAGAGATGCGCCATTACAAGCATTGATTATTGACTCCTGGTTTGACTCATATCTAGGAGTGGTTTCACTGGTTCGTGTGATGCAGGGGACTTTAAAACTTAAAGAAAAAATGCTGGTTATGTCTACTGGACGCAGCCATAGTGTCGATGGAGTGGGAATTTTTACTCCGAAACGTGAAGCTAAGGAGTCTTTAGCTGCCGGTGAAGTCGGTTATGTGATTGCAGGCATTAAAGATATTTATGGGGCGCCTGTTGGTGATACACTCACTTCTGCTCATAACCCCTGTGATGAACCCTTAAAAGGTTTTAAAGAAAT
This sequence comes from Gammaproteobacteria bacterium, assembly GCA_042095675.1. Classification (GTDB taxonomy): domain Bacteria; phylum Pseudomonadota; class Gammaproteobacteria; order GRL18; family GRL18; genus GRL18. The sequence goes on along the minus strand of JAUJGA010000351.1, from coordinate 9,464 downwards.
CCAACCTCGAGTGTTTGCAGGTCTTTTCCCTGTGACTTCAGATGATTATGAAGGTTTACGGGAAGCTTTACAAAAATTAAAACTCAATGATGCGGCATTATTTTTTGAACCTGAAATTTCCCAGGCTCTGGGCTTTGGTTTTCGTTGTGGTTTTTTGGGTATGCTGCATATGGAAATTGTTCAGGAACGTTTAGAGCGTGAATATGATCTGGATTTAATTACCACAGCACCCACAGTAATCTTTCAGGTTTTAACCACTAAAGGCGAAGTGATTCAAGTTGATAATCCAGCTAAATTGCCATCACCTTCGACTATTAGTGAAATTCGTGAACCCATTATTTCAGCTAATATTTTGCTACCTCATGAATATGTAGGTAATGTGATTGGTTTGTGTATAGAAAAGCGTGGTGTACAGAAAAAAATGCAATATGTGGGTAATCAGGTTAATATGACCTTTGAAATGCCTATGAATGAGGTGGTTTTAGACTTTTTTGATCGTTTAAAATCAGTGAGTCGTGGCTTTGCCTCTTTGGAATATCATTTTGAACGTTTTGAAGCATCAAAACTAGTGAAAATGGATATTTTAATTAATGGTGAGCCTGTTGATGCCTTATCATTGATTATCCATGAAGATTTATCTTTAAGTCGTGGACGGGAACTGACTGAGAAAATGAAAGAGCTTATTCAACGTCAGATGTTTGATGTGGCTATTCAGGCAGCAATTGGCTCCAAGGTAATAGCTAGAACCAATGTAAAAGCATTACGTAAAAATGTGACAGCTAAATGTTATGGCGGTGATGTCAGTCGTAAGAGAAAATTATTAGAAAAACAAAAAGCTGGTAAAAAACGTATGAAGCGTGTGGGAAGTGTAGAAATTCCACAGGAAGCATTTTTAGCTGTTCTACATATCGGTAAAGATTAACCACCAGTTTAAAAAAGAGAGAAACAAATTAATGGATTTTGATATAGCACTGGTTCTTGTCAGCTTAACTTTTATTTCTGCAGCGGTCTTGGTTTTGGATAAGTTGCTTTGGGAAAAAGATCGTCGCATTAAGCAGATGGATAAAATGGATCAGCATGGTGCTGATTTGACTGGGCGGGAGCAAGACGCAATTTTAGCTGATCCTGTTTTACTGGATTATGCAAAATCTTTATTTCCCATATTTTTTATTGTTTTAATATTACGTTCATTTATTTTTGAACCATTTAGAATACCTTCGCAATCTATGATGCCAAATCTCTGGGTTGGGGATTTTATTCTTGTGAACAAGTTTAGTTATGGTGTCAGATTACCTGTGCTCAATACTGAAATTTTGGATACAGGAAAGCCTAAGAATGGAGATGTTGCTGTTTTTAGGTATCCTGTAAATCCATCTATTAACTTTATTAAGCGAGTGATTGGTACTCCTGGTGATCATGTGGTTTATCGTAATAAGTTACTTTATATTAATGATCAATTAATACCGCAAAAAATGCTAGGTGCATATCAGGGAGAGGGTTCAGGAAAGAAAATGAATGGAGCTATTCATAAAAGTGAAAACTTATTAGGCGTAGAACATGATATTTTAATGACACCCAATAAACCGGATATGAGTCATTTGTTTTTTTCATTATTTTTTAATAATGGGGATATTGATATGGTTGTACCTAAAGGACATTATTTTGTAATGGGAGATAATCGAGATGAAAGTCATGATAGTCGTTTTTGGGGATTAGTACCAGAGGATAATTTAGTTGGCAAAGCATTTTTAATCTGGTTTAATTGGGATATGGGTCAGGGACTGTTCTGGGAACGCATTGGTTCATCAATAAAGTAAGGCAATAATAAGAAAGGAATACAAATGTTAAGAAAAAAAATGAATTTTAACTCACAGATTAAAGGTCAAAAAGGCTTTACTGCAACTGGCTGGATAGTGGTTATCAGTATTGTCCTGTTTTTTGCTTACCTTGGAATGATTTTATCACCTTATATTATTGGTGGGTATACAATGGATCGTATTTTGGAAGGTTTAAAAGAAGAACCGGAAATTACCAAAAAAAACAAGCATCAGGTATGGCGCTTAATTGAAAATAGAATGATTATTAACCAGGTTCGTGATGTGCCTAAGGATGCATTTGAAATAAAAAAAGAATCTGATATGACAACGGTTTATCTTGATTATGAAGACAGAGTTAAATTTGCTGGAAATGTTTATATTGTAATAGAGCGTTCAAAATCAGTTGAACTATATCGTGATTACTGATTTAAATCCTCTTTATAAAAAATTAAATTATTCATTCAATAATAAGCGTTTATTAGAAATGGCTCTCAGTCACCGAAGTTATGCTAAAAATAATAATGAACGTCTGGAGTTTTTAGGAGACTCAGTGGTTGGTTATGTTATTGCTGAGGAATTATATCAACGCTTTTCTACTGAAGATGAAGGTAATTTAAGCCGCTACCGTTCTTTACTAGTTAAAGGTGAAACTCTAGCAAGTATTGCACGTCAATTTGAAGTTGGAAAATATTTAAGGTTGGGTGGTGGTGAACTTAAAAGTGGTGGTTTTCGTCGAGCATCTATATTAGCTGATGCTATGGAAGCAATTATTGGGGCAATCACTTTAGATTCTGATATAGAATCTGCACGAAAATGTATTCTTAATTGGTATAAAAATAGACTCGATGATATTAAAACACTGGATTTAAAAGATCCTAAAACTCGATTACAAGAAATTTTACAGGCAAAAAAATTTGAACTACCACAATACCATGTTGTTTCTATTAATGGTAAAGAGCATGCTCAAATATTTCAGGTTGACTGTTCTGTGAAGGAATTTAATTTATTAGTGACAGCAGAAGCCAGCAGTCGTCGTGCTGCTGAACAAAAAAGTGCCGGCTTGATGTTGGAAAAAATACAATAACTATGGATATTACTGATAATTTTGATTTTTCTGATACAAATAATGAACATACATCTAAGAATTATCGAAGCGGTTATGTCGCTATCATGGGGCGCCCCAACGTAGGTAAATCTACCTTATTGAATTTTATTCTTGGTCAACACCTGAGTATTACCTCAAAAAAACCTCAAACTACTCGTCATCGCTTATTAGGTATAAAAACGACTTCTTCAGCACAAGCTGTGTATATTGATACACCGGGCTTACATCAAAATCAAAAAGGTGCGATTCATCGCTATATGAATCGTGAGGCTATGACTACATTGCAGGATGTTGATGTCATTATTTTTGTGGTTGATAGTCTCAAAATTACACCAGAAGATGAATATGCCATGGAGTTACTGGATAAATGTACACAACCTATTATCCTGGCTGTTAATAAAGTTGATAAAATTAAAAATAAAGAGCAGCTGCTTCCTTTTATGGATGAACTCAGTCAACGTTTAAAGTTTACTCATGTTTTACCTATATCAGCCACTAAGGGTAATAACATTGAGGAACTGGAAAAACATATAGAATCACACCTACATTTATCAGCAGCATTTTTTCCTGAAGAGCAAATAACTGATAAGAGTGAACGTTTTCTTGCCGCTGAATTAATTCGTGAAAAAATCATGCGTTTGCTGGGTCAAGAAGTACCCTATGCAGTAGCAATTGAGGTTGAGGCCTTTGAAGAAGAGAGTGAAATAATTAAAATTTCAGCCATTATCTGGGTGGAACGTGCCAACCAAAAAGGTATAATTATTGGTCATAAAGGACAGCAGTTAAAAGAGATTGGTAAACAGGCTCGTCTTTCTATGGAAAGCCTATATACAAAAAAAGTATTTGTTAAACTATGGGTCAAGGTAAAAGATGGCTGGTCAGATGATGAGCGCGCTTTGAAAAGTCTTGGATATAGTGATGAATTCCAGAGTTAATCTGGACAATCAACTGGCTGTTATTCTTCATCAATTCAATTATCGAAACTCCAGCTTAATTGTTCATTTTTTTATTAAAAATCATGGCAAAATAAGTGCTGTAGCTAAAGGCGTTAAAGGGCAAACAAAAGCAAATTCTGCTGCAAAAAAAAATCAAATAGTTTTGTTTCAGCCTTTTCAAAAATTAATTGTATCGCTCACTGGAAAAACTGATCTACTCACACTTAAAAATATAGAACTAATATCAGATGTCACAAATCAAAACTGGAAACTCAAGGGTAGGTCATTATATTGTGCTTATTATATTAATGAATTATTAATTCGCTTATTACCCAGCCATATAGACTGTAATGAAATATTTAAAAGTTATTATCTGGTAATGGATTCCTTAGTGGAATGTTCTGATAATGATGATACTTCTGAACTATATGAAATACCATTAAGAATATTTGAGTTAAATTTACTTGAGCAGTTGGGTTATGCTTTGAACCTTGTTAATGAAGTATCATCAGGTGAGTTAATAAGTCCAGGCACAAATTATTTTTATACTATGGAATCAGGTCCAAGTTTGATTAATATACCTGACATAAAACAATTAGCAATTAGTGGGCAAACATTGATAAACTTAGAAAAAAAAGAGTTAAATGATCATAATACTTTGCAAGAAAGTAAACAGTTATTAAAATGGGCAATTAATGAACACTTAGGTGATAACCCCTTAAAAAGCCGTGAATTATTTAAACAACTATATTGTTAATTCTTGTCGATGTTTACAAAGCACCATCATTATCATGCTTTTTTATAAGCAACTACAAACTGAAAGGAAGTTATTTTGAGTAGTAAAAATACTATTTTATTAGGCGTGAATATTGATCATATCGCCACTTTACGACAAGTCAGAGGAACACGTTATCCTGATCCTGTAAAGGCTGCAATGGATGTTGAGCAGGCAGGTGCAGATAGTATTACCTTACACCTGAGAGAAGATCGACGTCATATACAAGAAAGAGACGTGTATCTGATTAAGAATGTTTTGCAGACAAAGATGAATCTTGAAATGGCTGTAACGGATTCTATGTTAACTATAGCTGAAAAAGTGCAACCGGAAGATTGTTGTCTAGTACCTGAAAAACGTGAGGAGTTGACCACAGAAGGTGGTTTGGATGTGGCCTCACAAATAGATAAAATGAGAGAGGCATGCCAACGATTAGTTGAAGCTGGAACTCGTGTTTCATTATTTATTGAGGCGGATAAGAAACAAATAGATGCAGCGGCTGAAGTTAAAGCACCTTTTATTGAAATCCATACAGGTCATTATGCTGATTTGGCAGGTTCGGAACAACAAATGGAATTTCAACGCATAAGAGAATCTATTATCTATGCAAAATCCATTGGCTTGCGTGTGAATGCGGGACATGGACTTCATTACCATAATGTACAAGCTATTGCAGAAATTTCTGAACTTGAAGAATTAAATATTGGCCATGCGATTATAGCTCATTCACTATTTGTCGGTTTAAAAGATGCAGTGAAAGAAATGAAATTACTGATGATAGAAGCAAGGAAAATATGATTTAAAGCCGTTATGTCAAAGCTTTATGATACTTTTTTATTTGTTTTGCTTTTCAATAGGGTATAGGCTAGTATACTGATATTAAGTTTTTCTAATATTAATTTAGGAGTTATTATGAGTGATACAAATAAACAATCTTCGGATGCAAATTTTTATTTAGTAATGTTGGCTATCATTATTGTCATGGTGTTTTATATTTCCTATGACATGGATAATCGTTATGACTCAGCTAATGTGATTATTGAGGCTCAGACTGAAGCTGCACCTGTTATTGTTGAAGTAGAGGTAGCTCCTGTAGTTGAAGTTGCTCCTGCTCCTGAACCAACTCCTGTAGTTGAAGCTATAGTGATTAAAAAAGAATCTATTGCAAAAGACCTGGAGACAGATGCTATTGTAAAAACAGAAACTATAACAAAATATGTTCCAGTGCCAGTACACGTGCCAGTTCCTGTACCTGTTCAAGCGCCTGTTGAGCAATATCAAAACCAGCCTTATCAGGGTGGTAATTATTATCAACAAAATCCATATAATTCACCTTATGGCAATTATCAAAATGGACTATATGGTAACCCATATCAGCGGCCATACTATGGGCCAAATAATTAAGATTTAACTCTTAGTTTTTGCATCAGTTTGAAGTTCCCCCTTTAAGCTGATGAGTTTTAATTTTTAAATCATGCCAATATCTGCACCATCTGATATTATTCTCAGCACTATTAATGCCAGTTATATTCATGCATCCATCGGTTTGCGATATCTCTATGCGAATCTTGATGAACTACAATCCCAAACAAAAATACTTGAATTTACCCACCATTTAAGACCAGCAGATATTGTAGAAAAAATTCTGCAACACAAACCAAAAATCATTGGTTTTGGTATTTATATATGGAATGTTGAACATAGTACTCAGGTTATTGCTTTATTAAAAACCATAACACCAGATATCATTATCATAATTGGTGGGCCAGAGGTAAGTTATGAATTTGAACAACAAAGAATTTATCAAATCAGTGACTATTTAATCAATGGTGCAGCTGATCTGGATTTTGCTCAGCTTTGTCGTAAAATATTAGACAAACAAACATATGCTAAGTTATTTCTTAATAAAGTCTATCCATCAAGCTCTCCTGCATTAGAAAATATTAAGTTTCCCTATCAGTATTATACAGATGAGGATATCAAAAATCGGGTATTATATGTAGAAGCATCACGTGGCTGTCCCTTTAAGTGTGAATTTTGCTTATCAGCTTTGGATAAAACGGCGATAGCATTTGATAATAATTTGTTCCTAAAAGAAATGGATATTTTATATCAGCGAGGAGGGCGAAATTTTAAGTTTATTGATAGAACATTTAATTTAAAAATAGAAAGCAGTCTTAAAATTCTTGAGTTCTTTCTTGAACGTCTAGATGAAAAATTATTTTTACATTTTGAAATCATACCTGATCGATTGCCCTCTGCATTAAAAAATATAATGGCTCAATTTCCAGAGGGAACTTTGCAATTTGAATTGGGCGTACAAAGTTTTAATTCTGATGTACAATCATCAATAAGCCGTAAACAGAATAATAAAAAAACTATTGAAAATATCTCCTGGCTAAAAAAATATTCTAAGGCTCATATTCATGCTGACTTAATATTTGCATTACCCGGTGAAGATATGCAAAGTTTTTCTAAAGGGTTTAACCAACTCTATGCTCTAAAGCCTCAGGATATACAAGTGGGCATTTTAAAAAGACTAAGAGGTACGCCGGTTATACGTCATAGTGAAGAATTTAAACTGAAGTTTGATACCCTTTCTCCTTATAGTATCTTGGAAACTGATAGGATTAGTTTTAATGAGATACAAAGAATGACCCGTTTTGCAAGATATTGGGAGCTCATTCCTAACTCGGCTTTTTTTCAAAAGACTCTTTCAATATTACTTGAAGAACAGACTTTTGAAAGATTTTTAAAATTTAGTGACTGGTTATATGCTTATTCTGCTAAAACACATCAGATATCATTACGTAAACTATTTGATTATATATATTATGCCTTTAAAGAAAATATTTTTACAAATCAGACTGATGAATCTCATCTGGAAGTAGTCTCAGCTCTTTTAACGGATTATAAAAGTGCAGGCTTAAAGGGAAAGCCTGAGTTTTATAAAAGCAATATTAATAATGAATTATAGGAATCTTATTAGTAGTCGTTATTTTTCTCCGATGTTCTGGACACAGTTTTTAGGTGCCTTTAATGATAATATTTATAAGAATGCTCTTATTATATTAATCAGCTATCAATCGACTATTTATACTCAAGTTTCTCCGGGTATTTTGATTCCACTAAGTGCAGGATTATTTATCTTACCTTTTTTTATTTTCTCCAGCATAGCAGGACAGTTAGCAGATAAGTATGAAAAATCAAAGCTTATAAGGTTAATAAAAGTTTTAGAAATAGTTATTATGCTATCGAGCATAATAGGTTTTTATTTTAATAATATCTTTTTTTTAATAGCGGTTCTTTTTTTTATGGGCTGTCAGTCATCACTATTTGGTCCTGTTAAATATAGTATCTTGCCACAGCATTTAAATGAAAATTGTTTAATAAAAGCTAATGCTCTTTTTGGTATGGGTACTTTTATCGCTATATTAACAGGTACTATTTTAGGTGCTATTCTGGTGTCATTAGATACGGATGAGACTTTTTATATTAGTTTTGTTGTTATTTTTGTAGCCATATTGGGGCGGTTATCAAGTCAATATATTCCTGTTGCTAACTCTGCCAATAAAGATCTGAAAATTAACTGGAATATGTTTACTGAAACTATCAGTATATTGAGTAGAGTTAAGCAGCATAAACTCTTGTTGGGTACTGTGTTATCTATATCATGGTTTTGGTTTATTGGTGCGACAGTGTTAACTATATTACCAGGATATAGTAAAAATGTACTCTATGGTGAAGAGTTAGTAGTGACCTTATTATTGGCTGTTTTTACTATCGGTGTTGGGCTAGGAACACTGATTGTTGGCCAGACAGGTGAATTAAGAAAAAGCCTTAAATGGGTTATTATAGGCACAATAGGTATTAGCTTATTTTCGGCCCACCTATATTGGAATAGTTTGCATCTGGAACATATAAAAGACTTAGCTCAAATTAGTATGTTGTATCGCTGGCAATCATTATTTGAAAATATGCGAACACTATGGATTTTATTTGATATGATGGCTATGGGGATCTCAGCCGGATTATATATTGTACCGCTATATGTGGTATTACAGGAGTTTAGTGAAATAAAAACTCGTTCCAGAATTATTGCAGCCAATAATATTACTAATGCATTTTTTATGGTGTGTTCGGCAATTATTCTTATATTATTGAACAATCAGCCCATTGAAACTATATTTATTTTATTGTCAGTCAGCAACTTTTTTGTGCTTAGTTCATACTTTTACTTTTTTTCTAGTGCGATCAAAAAAATCAATCCTGAATTCAAGTAATAAGTATAATGATCCCTTAAATTAAAACCAATTATAGAAAACTTCTTATTCTAAATGTTATAATGTACTAAAAATAACAGGTGGATAAAATGAGTAAAAAACGAACAAGATATAGTGCGGAATTTAAATCAAAATTGGTTCTCGAACTTCTTGAAGGAGGAGAAACTATAAATATCTCGACCGCAAGCGACCGAGTTTTAAAACAAGTCCAGTTGGTCTGAACGTCTTTCTTTTTGATCTAACTCAACTAGCTGTTCTTGAACGTACTTTCTAATTGTTTCTTCATTTGCATTTCCAATCGTTTCAACAAAGTAACTTTGCGTCCACAACTTACCGCCCAGAAGTATTTTTTCTTAATTTCAGGATAAATCCTGAAAAATTCACGAGCGGTAATACTTTTTATTATTTGCATTACACCACTAGGTGATTGCCTGGGTATATGACGTGGTCAACCTTTTCCGGACACCCCAGTTAAGCTGCTTTCTTTAATTCTAACTTTTGCATTTCATAATTATTTGGACTCATATAGTTCAAATATGAATGAATTCG
>JAUJGA010000350.1:0-9038 GCA_042095675.1 Gammaproteobacteria bacterium | reverse complement strand
GAAGCTTATGAAGCTTATGAAGCTTATAGAGGTACTGATTGAGGATAAGGCCATGAGTTAGGGATGACCTCCAGGCTAAGAATTGCAGAAATTTTTTCATCGTCACTCATACCCGGAACACTGTTAATGTGTAGATTTTTTTCTGGCTGCAGACTATAAAACATGACATATTGGGTCAGAATTTCATAAACAAGTCGTTGTATCCAAGTGGGAAAGAGCTCTATATCGTTAACTGGGTCATCTGATAAGAGTTTAAGTGTATTAAATAATTCTTTTTCAAAGCGTCGTTTTACCGGTTCCTTTTTCATTAAAGAAATTTTGTTGGCAAATAATCTGCGGATGAGAACGACTAATAACTCAAGTGCCTCATCAGTTGTTATTTTTTTATTGCTCATAATGAAATTAAGTTCTAATGATTTTGTTCCACGGATGGAGTGGATTATGTTATTTTATTATTCTTCGACTTATTGTAACTTATTGCAATAACAATGCCGTCATACTGTGAACTCGTTTGTTTATTATGTTGATGATATTAAATTTACCAGTAAATAGCTTTTTCAACCATGTTTTACCTGTTAATTGTTCAATGGACAGAGTAAAAATGACTTTTTCAATTATATTTTGTCTTTTTGTAATAAATTTCTTAAATATTAAAATAAATTTTATAGATTTTATATTCAATATGACAAAATGACATGATTAAATCTATGCTGAGTTTTGAATTATTATCCCTTTCTCATTTATAAGTTTATTGTAATGTATTAAAGCTTATTTTTTCATTTCATATTAATCATCTTCCTTATAAACAATAAGATTAGCTCGCTTGAAAAATTTAACTTGTTAAAAAAATTTCCTACAGTATTATAAAGCTACTCTCAATTGTTTGAATTAATACTTTAATTCAGCAGAATTCCATTCTAGTTAACCTGCCAAAACGTCATGTAAATAATAAGTAAGATCATTGAGTGCATGTCAATATGTCATAAAAACAATGGCTTGTGTAATTGTTTTTTCTGTGTTTATATTAATAACAGGATCACCAATTGAGGAAAACACTATGGGACTATCAATGTTATTGAAATGGGTTGCTGCTTTTATTCTATTTGCAAACACTTCACTTTTTGCTGCTGATGAAACAATTACAACGGCTAATTCGAAGGCCGGTAAGATCAGAGCTGTTATTTGTATTGGTTGTCATGGTCTGAATGGTGAGGGAAAAAAAGCGGCTAATGGACAACCTGCATTCCCACGTATAGCAGGGCAATTAAATAATTATTTAATAAAGTCAATGAATGATTACAAGAGTGATTTACGTAAAGATCCAATGATGGTTGCAATTTCCAAGGGGCTTAGTGACATGGATATTTCCAATTTAGCTGCTTTTTACTCAAGCCAAAAATGAGTATTAAACCCAAATGAATCTTAAGTTAAAAAAATCTCGCACAATATCAATGATTTGATGTTGGCATCCCCAGGAGGAATAAAGGATGTTTATCTATAAAAAAACTTGTGGATTTTTATTGCTGTTATTATGTTCAATTCTGCTGATTCAGTCAGTTTATGCACAAGAGAAATCTTTCTGGCTGGGCGCTAAAGAGGATATACAGCTAATTCCTCAAGTAGCGACGAGGAGTATTACATTCAATCCAGGAGTTATGCCAGAAAGCCAATTTGATCAATATGCTGATCAGTCTCCACCAACAGTACCTCCACGTAAGGAGCATCTTACTTTTTATCCTTGTTCCCAGTGTCATGATAACTGGGAGAGCAATGAAACACCTAGAATTTTAGCACCTGTGCATGAGGTGTCTCTTAAACATGGTGAAGGTAGACTTTGGTGTCTGACTTGCCACGATCCGAAAGATCGGGATCAGTTACGCACCGTGCGTGGTAGTAAGGTTGATTTTAATGATGCTTGGAAAGTGTGTGGTCAATGCCATTCCAATCGACAAAAAGACTGGTATTACGGAGCACATGGAAAAAGAGCTTATTTTTGGAAGGGGGAAAAAATAAGTTACAACTGTACCCATTGTCATAATCCACATCAACCCCCTTTTATGGAAAGAAAACCTCAGCCTAAACCACCAGTCAGGGCAGGTCTTGAAGCAATGAAAGATAAAGAAAAACATCTGAGTCTCAAACTATGGGAACGTCATATGCCTCAAAAAGAAATGGAGAAAAAGCATGACCGATAAACAACTCCCAGACCTTAATTTACAAAAATGTAAGTCACAAGAAACTGAGAATAATCCAGATTTAGCAAGGCGACATTTTTTTAAACGTTTGGGTATGGTGGGGGCTACAGGTCTAGCTGCGACAACAGGAGTCTCCGCAGCTATTGAAGCATCCAAGGCAGAACCTTCCTGGGGCGGTTCCAGCTTTATGGATGCTATGGGAGATATGTTTCAAGATCATTATACCCGTATGTCTGATGAAGAGATGACAGAGGCTCTGGATAGAATTAAACGCAAAGCAAAACGAAAGTTTGGTGTTGACATCAACTGTGAAGATACAAAACCGATGCCTGATACCTATTTTGGTTATGCTTTGAACCTCTCGAAATGTCGTGGCTATCGTGAGTGTGTTGAAGGTTGTATCAGAGAAAACAATCAAGGGCGAGACTCACAAGTACAGTATATACGAGTGCTTGAAATGGATGAGGGTGATTCAAATTTAGAACATTCTGATCATTATTATGATCCCGCTACAGTACCGATGAAAGGTAAATATTATTTACCAGTGCAATGTCAGCAGTGTGATAATGCACCTTGTGTTAAAGCTTGCCCAGTTGAAGCAACCTGGATGGATAAAGACGGCATTGTTGTCATTGATTACAACTGGTGTATTGGTTGTCGTATGTGCATGTCGGCCTGTCCGTATTGGGCTCGTCATTTTAACTGGACTGAACCTCAGATTGCAGCTGAAGACCTGAATCCAAATACCAATTATCTGGGAAATCGTCCACGCATGAAAGGTGTTGTTGAAAAGTGTCATTTTTGTACTCAGCGTACCCGTAAAGGACGTCAGCCAGCCTGTATGGAAGCTTGCCCAACGGGGGCACGGGTGTTTGGTAATTTGCTTGATCCTGATAGTGAGATCCGCTGGATCCTAGAAAATAAGACTGTTTTTCGCCTGAAAGAGGAACTGGGAACAGAACCAAAATTTTGGTACTTCACTGATGAAGCGAGGGCGAGAACATGAAGACGTTTTACCTATTTATAATGGATGGTATGAAGACTGCCTTGAGAGGCGGTCCGCTCTACTATCTTTGGATGTTCTTTCTCTTAGTTTTAATTGGTATTACCGGATGGAATTATTCTTTTCAGTTGAGAGAAGGGATGGTCATTACTGGTTTGAGTGATCAGGTTTCCTGGGGATTTTATATTGCCAACTTTGCTTTTTTTGTTGGCATTGCCGCAGCGGGAGTATTATTAACGGTACCTGCATATATTTTTCACCGTAACGATGTTAAGTCAGTTGTTATTATTGGTGAAGCAATGGCTTTGTCAGCTGTTGTTGTTGCAATGGGCTTTGTTGGTGTTGACATTGGACGCATAGACCGCGCATGGCATGTCATTCCCTATCTGGGGAAATTTAACTGGCCCAGCTCTATGCTTGCCTGGGATATAGTGGTGCTCAATGGGTATCTTTTCTTGAATCTGTTTATTCCCATGTACATTCTATTTAACCACTATAAGGGCAAAGAAGTACCGGTAAAAAAATACTTTTTTTGGATTGTCTTAACCTGCTTTTGGGCGATTTCAATTCATACTGTCACTGCATGGCTGCTTTCATCAAATGTGGCGCGTCCATTCTGGCATACCGCTCTGATGGCTCCCAGATTTATTTCCTCCGCTTTCACTGCCGGACCGGCACTGATGATCATTATTCTTCAGTTGGTGCGTCGTTATACAGACTATCCGGTGAGTCAGGATGTGATCAAAATGCTGGCAATTATCATGGCAATTGCCATGCAGATCAGCCTTTATTTTGTGGCAGCAGAACTTTTCACTGACTTTTATTTTGAAGGTGCACATGCGGCATCAATACATTACTTGTTTTTAGGTCTTGATGGATTTGACGGCCTTAAAAGTTGGATTTGGACTGCTATGGGACTCAATATGACGGCACTTATTTTATTGATGGTACACAAAACCAGAGAAAATATGTTTACGCTGAATATTGCCTGTATTCTGGGGTTTATCGGTATCTGGATAGAAAAGGGAATGGGTTTGATTGTCACTGGTTTTATTCCTACTCCTTTGGGAGAGATATTTGAATACACACCTACACTGAGAGAACTTGGAGTGTCCGTAGGAATTTATGCCATTGGTGCTTTTCTATTCACTATTCTGGCCAAAGTTGCTATTGAAATTGAACTGGGACGTATAGGAAAATATAAAAACATTAAACAGGGTGTAAGGAATGCTGGTGAGCCTGAAGAAACAATGATTATTGAGCCTGTGGCAACTCCTGCACAATAATTTATCGAGCAGAGATATGATCAATATTTAAGTTAAAATGAGAGTATGAATCATGCATGAAAATAATACTGTTGATGTGGTATCAAATTATAAAGTATTTGATGACTATAAAAAAACTCAAGAATTAAAAGTACCAAAATATCTGGAAGATACTTATTGGTGGGCTTATGTTCACCCAACGTCAGTACGGATATTTGAACGACAATGGTTGGTTAACTTGATTCTTTGGGGAAATTTTTCCCGTCTTAGGAACGCGGCACTGGATGCGATTGGTAAAACAATAAAAGGAAATAATCTTCAAGTAGCCTGTGTCTATGGTGATTTTTCTCAACAGATGGCTGCTCGTTTAGAAGCTGAAAGTGAACTTCATATTGTTGATGTGTCACCTGTTCAGATAGAAAATGCTAATAGAAAACTTAAAGACTGTGCCAATGTTTTCTTACATCATCAAGATTCCACTTGTTTGAAGTTTAATGAAGAACAATTTGATAATATCGTGGTGTTTTTTCTTTTGCATGAACAACCGGAGACCGTGCGTGCAAAAACAGTTGAGGAAGCAATGCGGGTAGTAAAACCTGGGGGGAAGGTGGTCTTTATTGATTATCATCGACCACATTGGGCTAATCCTTTTCTTTATATTATGGTGCCGATTCTTTATCTTCTTGAACCTTTTGCCTTGGGTATTTGGAAAAAAGAAATTATAGATTGGGTGCCCGCAGTATTAAGACCTAAAAATATAACTAAAAAAACTATGTTTGGTGGCTTGTATCAAAAAGTTGTCATGACTCGTTAAGTTTTTACGACAAAATAGAATCACAATAAATCTTCATAAGGAGAAAACCATGGCTCGAATAGTCATTCTTGGTGCTGGTGTCGCTGGTCATACTGTTGCTCGATATCTTGGTCGTTTATTACCTAAGGAACATGAGATAATTATTGTCACCCCAAATAGTAAATGGAATTGGATTCCATCGAATATATGGGTGGGTGTTGGTGAAATGAAACCTGAACAGGTTACCTTTGAACTGGCACCTGTTTATAAAAAGCTGGGTGTTCATTATTGCCAGGCAAAAGCACTTTCTATTCATCCGGAAGGTGGTGAAAAAACTGGAACACCTTATGTTACGGTTGAGTATACCGACCCTTTAAAATTAGGTGATTTTGATACCATAGAATATGATTATCTTGTTAATGCAACCGGGCCAAAACTTAATTTTGCCGCCACTGAAGGCTTGGGACCTGATAATGGTTTCAGTGCTTCGGTTTGTACTCCTGAACATGCTGTGGAAGCGAATAAATGGCTGCAGGAAATGATCATTGAAATGAAATCAGGTAAATCCAAAACATTTGTTATAGGTACTGGTCATGGTATGTGTACCTGTCAGGGGGCAGCCTTTGAATATATTTATAATATAGAACATGCTTTACGTGAAGCTAAAGTTCGTGATAAAGCTCGTATGATCTGGTTGAGTAATGAATATGAACTGGGTGATTTTGGTATGGGAGGAATTCATTTAACACGTGGTGGTTATATCACTAATGGTAAGGTTTTTTCTGAATCGCTCATGGTTGAACGTGGAATGGAATGGATCACTCGAGCACATGTGACAAAAGTAGAAAAAGATAAAATACATTATGAGACGCTAGATGGTAAATTTCATGAGCTTGACTATGATTTTACCATGTTGATCCCACCGTTTGCTGGTGTTGGTATTAAGGGTTTTGATAAGGCAGGAGAAGATATTACTGATAAAATGTTTGCTCCTAATGCGCTAATGAAAGTAGATGGTGATTACAATGCAAAACCTTATGATGAATGGAGTGCCGCAGACTGGCCTAAGACCTACCAAACATCATTATATAAAAATATCTTTGCTGCGGGGATTGCATTTGCACCACCGCATTTGATTAGTAAACCGATGCAAAGTCCTAATGGCACACCGATCAATCCGACACCACCTAGGACAGGAATGCCGTCAGCCAATATTGGTAAAGCAGTTGCGTTAAGTATTCGTGACATGATCAACGGCTCAGAGAGTCCGACACATACGGCTTCAATGGCTGAAATGGGAGCTGCTTGTGTCGCCTCTACAGGTATGAGTTTATTTAATGGGACAGCTGCAACAATGACTGTTTACCCGGTGGTACCTGATTATGAGAAATATCCAGTGTACGGGCGAGATATGAATCTTACCTATGGAGAGATTGGTCTCGCAGGGCACTGGATGAAATATGCACTACATTATATGTTTATGTATCAGGCTCAGCTCAAACCAGGCTGGTCTATGATCCCGGATTAATAATTTCAGATAAAGGAGAAAAAAATGGCAGGTAATAATAAAGAGCCTTATCAGCAGGCTTATTATCCTCCCGTCCCTACAGGGTTTACTAAATATTGTCGTTGTTCAGTTATTTGGCAGTTTTATCGGTTTATTGTTCTTAATTATAAAATGTTGAAGTTGATGTCAAAATCACATCATTAAAAATGTATGTATTATAATTCAGCAATTTTTTTTAATTCAGCTAATTTGCTTAGATTTGAATACCAGGTAAATTTTTATTCTGGTAAGCAGGATTATTTTGATGGTCATACACAATGAGCGTCGTAAGCTGTGCTATAAACCAGAGCAGCTCGTTGCTCAGGTGGAACGCTATCCTGAATTTCTACCCCTATTTTGTTAATTTTCCATGGACTGGTTTTTCTCATCAGCTGGAAAAGAATCTTATGAAAAAGAGGATAGCTGCCAAATTGACTTTATACTCAACTGTGTGGCTTCTTAAATTCTTCTGCGATCTGTTTTTGAGACTGTACGATCAATCGTTACAGCCTTTGAATACAGACCAGGAGTTTATAATCATTGATAACTTTTTATAAGTCATTCAAAGTCGTATGAAACCATCAATATCAGTAGTTATCCCTGCCTATAATGAAGCTGCATTTATTACAGCAACGTATAAATCTGTATTTATTGCGGCAACTGCACACTATGTGGGTCATGTTGAGATTATTGTTGTTGATAATAACTCGACAGATAATACAGCTGAAATAGCATCATCACTTGGAGCTATTGTTGTTTTTGAGGAAAAAAATCAAATTGCAAGGGCGAAAAAAGCCACGGGTGACTATCTGGTGTTTGTTGATGCAGGATACGCTACTGGTAGGAGATATTCTTGATAAAGTATCAAATAATTTAGCAAGTGGTTCAGTAATAGGTTGGGGAGCCTGGACAGAACCTGAATCGAGAGGAATAGATTATTTTATTTTTAAGTATGGTATTAATTATTTACTGGCACTGAGAAATGTTACGGTAGGTCCTTTTTTATATTGTGATCGTGAGGCCTTTTTTCGTGTTGCTGGCTTTGATGAAAGTTATTATGCTGTTGAAGAATTTACTTTAGCTAAACAATTAAAGAAAGAAGGTAACAAAGAGAATAAATGCTGGAAAATGATTAAACATCATCCTGATCATCGGATTATTACATCGAGTCGTCGATTCGGTGGTTTAGAAATGGGCTTTAAAAATATTCATTTGCTCTGGAAATTGGATCGTAAACTCAGGCAAAAAGATCAATGTAAGTTCTGGTATGAGGATCGTTAGAACTCTCTAATGAATGATTTATATAACTTTTGTGATAAATATGTGATATTTCTTCGATGTATCTGAGGTAGATAATGTCTATAATGAATTTATTATTTTAAAGTCAATTCCAGAGAATCTAATGAAAAAGACCTATTTTTTGCCTGGCATACTTGCCGGTTATAGTTTGATCATCCTGCTGCTGGTTTCTGCAGGCATAGTGGAAGTTACTCATGATGTAGGAAGCAATAAGAACTCCGTCGAAACCAGTCAATATAAAAAAGCCTATTTTGCTGGTGGTTGTTTCTGGTGTATTGAAGCAAACTATGAAAAAGTGTATGGCGTGATTGAAGCTATTTCCGGATACAGTGGTGGACATATTAGAAACCCAAATTATCATCAGGTTTCATTGGGTAGAACAGTGCATGTCGAAGCGGTAGAAGTAATTTATGATCCGGAGAAAGTCAGTTACACCATGCTATTGACTGAACTCTGGTATGCCATTGATCCAACAGATGCAAGAGGGTCTTTTTATGATCGAGGCCGGGAATATCGATCAGTGATTTTTTACACCAGTGAAGAAGAAAAAGCACTGGCAGAACAATCAATTAGAAAGCTCGAACAATCTAGGCGTTATTCCAAACCAATTGTTACAGAAGTCACTTCATTTGAAAGCTTCTATAAGGCAGAAGAAGAACATCAGGATTATTACAAAAAAAATCCCTTACGTTATAATTATTATCGTTATCGCTCAGGTCGTGATAGATATTTAGAGAAGATATGGGGAAAGGGTTTGTATAAACGATGAACTTTAGAAACAAAGTTTATACTGAGAGTGTAATCCTAACTGTGTAACTGCCCCTTAAATATGAGGAGTTATCTGTTCCTCAAACTCGATTATAAACCGATTCAATGCTGGTTTCCAATTCCGAATGGGCATTGTCCATTTTTTAGAAGCTGCTTTTATAGCCAAATA
>JAUJGA010000349.1:0-1540 GCA_042095675.1 Gammaproteobacteria bacterium | reverse complement strand
TTTTAGTTTTTCTTGATCCATTATTCTGCTCATTAGTTATTACCTTTTGGTATATTAACAAAAATGAACAGTTACACACTTATTTTTACACCCTCATCTTATTTTTTAACTGACTTGTCTTGACGATAGGGTCCACTTTAGATATTGCTGATTAAACTCATCAATTAATGGTGCACATTTTTGTGGGATATGTTGATGTTCCAGTATTTTCCTTATCACTGACTTATTTTTACTTTCTGCCAAAGCATTATCATTAGAGTGTCGTGTTCTTAATTTTGTAAACTCAATAAAGAGTTTTTTTAACAGTTTGGCTACCTGCCGGTTAATATATTCACTCCCATTGTCTAAATGGAAACTGACTACTGTTACATCCCGATTTATATAGATCTTAACTCATTCAATCATTCCACGATCCTTTAGAATTAAATCCAATAACATTTCTAAAACAAAACGAAATAAAAAAATCACAAAAAAAGGGCAAAATCCTAGATAATTAGTGTCGTCTAAAACTCTAACTTATCAAAGGAAATTGCCCATGCGTCCTATACTGTCAGAAATACTCACCTTTGGTCAACAATTAAATACACTAAAAGAGTCTCCCGATCTTTATCGTTCCAAATTTTGCCCGTATTGCCATGCAATGGTGATTTGGTGTCATGGCTTTTATTATAGAAAGCCTGATCGAATTAATCATTGAAATGATTCAGTTAACGATATTCCCATCCCCCGTCATCAATGTGCTGATTGTCGTCATACTTTTTCAACTTTACCAGAATATATTGCACCCAGATGTTGGTATCCCTGGGCAATCCAGCAGTGGTGTTTATGGTTGAGCTTAAATGGCTGGTCAGTTTGTCAAATTCATCAATGCTTCCCTATCTCTAGAAGTACCATCAAACGCTGGATTAATTGGTTGTTGGACTATTTTGCATTGCATCATCATGAGATTTGCAATCAGCTACCTGAAATGGGCTATTTTGCTAATTGTGCACCATCTTTAGCCGACCATTAACTCTTTCTACGGTTGAGCATTTATTGTATCGTACGGCCTTGGCTGTTTTATAACCAGCATAACGACAAGCTTTCAAGTCATCTTTCAAGTCATCTTTCAATTCATCTTTCAGTTGAAGTTTTAACTCTTTGTTACGTCGAGCATTTTTGTCAATTATTGGTATATGTCCCAATTTTTTACTATGCTCATGAATTTCTGGTACATCATAAGCTGCATCCATTAAATCATACAGGCTGTTTACTATATTGTGACTCATTTCTGCCAATGGTATTGACGCTTGACTGTCATGCATTGATGCGGATGTTAATAAACAGCTAATAGGAATACCACTATCTGCTGCATCAATATGTGATTTGTAACTTATCCAATGACTGGTGTTACCCTTACTATTTTTCTTTGAACCCACATCACAGGCTTTAGATAAGTCATTCTGCATTTCTTTTAATGACATACCTGAAATCTGGTTTACTATACGTCTTGTTTTCTTCGCTATTACTTCACCTTTCTTTGGCCTGCCTGGCTTACGTT
>JAUJGA010000348.1:0-2110 GCA_042095675.1 Gammaproteobacteria bacterium | reverse complement strand
AAAAATTTATAAAAACAGTAACATTTGATAATGGTAAAGAGTTTGAGCACCACAAAGAAATAGCCACTACATTGAACTGTAAAACGTATTTTGCAAAGCCTTACCACTCATATGAACGAGGACAAAATGAAAATGCTAATGGTTTATTAAGGCCGTATTTCCCTAAGCAAATGGAGCTGATTGATGTTACTAAAAAAGAAGTTTATGATGCTGTTCACAAGCCCAATAGTCGGCCACGAAAGTGTCTGGGATACAAAACTCCTTATGAAGTTTTTGAAGAGCTAACCGGCATTAGCCAGGAAGAGTTAACCGGTCATGCACTTATTACTTGAATTCAGGATTATTTAACAAACTAGCTGAGACAAATCAATACTATACATATTTAAGATCACAAGATATTAATAATTATTCTACTTAATTTGTCGTCCAGTCATGGTGAAAAAATTCTCCTCTGGGCTGATCTACTCGTTCAAAAGTATGAGCACCAAAAAAATCACGTTGTGCTTGTAATAAATTTGCAGGAACACAGGCCATACGATAACCATCATAAAAAGTGAGAGCTGCTGCAAAACCTGGAACCGGAATTCCTAAATCTACTGCTGTAGATACTATCTTTCGCCAACCAGATTGTGTTGTAGTTATCGCCTGCTGAAAGAAGTCATCAAGCAACAAACTCTCTAATTGTGGATTGTCTGTATAGGCTTGTTTTATGCTATCGAGAAAACGACTGCGAATAATACATCCGCCACGCCACATCAGGGCAATACCCCCATAATTTAAATTCCATTGATACTCAGAAGCTGCCTGTCGCAAAAGCATATAGCACTGTGTATACGAAATAATTTTTGATGCATAGAGCGCATCTTTAACGGCATCAATATAAACTTGTTTTTCTACAGCTGATTTATTTTGTAGTGATTTAATAATAGCTTTATCGGGTCCTGATAAAATCTTTGAAGCCTTAACTCTTTCTTCTTTTAAGGCTGACAAGAATCTTGAAAACACTGCTTCGCCTATTAAAGTTAATGGGATGCCTAATTCTAATGAATTAATAGCTGTCCATTTTCCAGTACCTTTTTGTCCAGCAGTATCAAGAATTTTATCAACTAAGGGTTCACCATCAGTATCTTTAACTCGAAGAATTTTGCTGGTAATTTCAATTAAATAAGAATTAAGTTTCCCTTCATTCCACTGAGAAAAAATATCTGAAATTTCATCAACACTTAAAGCCAGACCTTCGCGGAGAAATTGATATGCCTCACAGATTAACTGCATATCACCATATTCAATACCATTGTGCACCATTTTAACATAGTGACCAGAACCTTCCTCACCTATCCATTCACAACAAGGTTCACCATCTACTTTTGCAGTAATACTTTGTAAAATATTTTTAACCTTGGACCAGCCTTTTTTATTTCCACCGGGCATAATAGAAGGTCCATTACGAGCGCCTTCTTCACCCCCTGAAATACCCGTTCCCATATAAATAATACCCTGCTCCTGCAGGGTATTTACACGTCGGCTTGTATCTGTATAAAGTGAATTACCACCATCCATAATGATATCACCCTTGTCTAAATAAGGAAGTAGTATATCAATAAAGCTATCCACAACTTCGCCTGCCTTTACCATCAACAAAATACGACGAGGGGATTCAAGACTGGAAACAAATTCTTCAATGGAATGTGTACCAATTATTTGTGTTCCACGAGCTACTCCATTAATAAAGTCATCTACTTTACTTGTGGTACGATTAAAAACAGCCAAATGAAAACCATGATCATTAATATTAAGAGCAAGATTTTGCCCCATAACAGCCAGGCCTATTAAACCAATATCGGCTTTTTTCATGAGAACTCCAAAATATATTAAGATAATTGCTAAGTATAGAACTAGAGTGGGAAATTGTATAGCGTGGTATAATTTTAAGACTTTTAAAGTGGACCCTATCGTCAAGACAAGTCAATTAAAAAATAAGATATAAAATATCCATCGTTAATATGCTCGCTTTTATGCAGCCAATTTTAGTTCTAAAACAACTTCTGTCATCATACCATATGCTTGAGCAGGTGTTTTTCCATCATGTGCCTTGTGTGGCCTTTCATAA
>JAUJGA010000347.1:0-5016 GCA_042095675.1 Gammaproteobacteria bacterium | reverse complement strand
AATATTACCGCTTGAGTTCCATTGAGAAATTGATCCAAATGATCAATTGTTTCTAATTCTTCTAATTTCATGATCGTTTTCATTGGTTGATCATGAACGATTTTTAAATAAATTACGCTACTTCAGACTCATTTCACGTTGAAATGAAACCTTTTGTTCAGACTCATTTCATATTGGACAATGCTAATAGTAGACAAGGGTGATTGATTTGATTCATAATAGCAAGATAATTATAAAAAATTTAGAAATAATTTGGGTTATTTAAATAAAAACAAGAATGTACTCAGTATTATAATAACAATTGTTTAATAATAAATGTCGGAGACCCCGCTTATTATTAGAGAATAGGAGGATGTAGATATGATAACTTTTGAAGAAATAAACCACCATAACCATAAAATTTTAGAACGTATTAATATTATCAGTTATATGATTAAAGATCGTAAAATTTGTGATAGTGATGTGACCTGTGATTTATTTTTTGATTTAATGGATAGAATTAAGAATCAAATGGATGTTGAAGAGCGTGAGCTTTATAGAGATATGCTGACACATAGTGATTCATCAATCAAAACTACTGCGGACAATTTTTTATCCGGGGCTGCTGAAATCAGACGTGTTTATAAACATTATTTGAAACGCTGGTGTCATAACAAAAATTTACGTATTAAAAATCATGAAGATTTTGTTCAGGAAACAGATGATTTTCTAGAGCTGATACAACTGCGCATTATTGATAAAACTGAAAAATTCTACCCTGCAGTACGCAGTGTTTATGGCGAGAAAATGCCTGCCTAATGCAAAATAATTGTATTACAGGAATTTATGATTCCTGTAATGTAAGTGTAAGTATAATTCAATTGGGTACAGATCTTTTGAAACGATGAAATTATAGAATAAATTCAACAATTATAGAAGAAGCTTTTGAAGAAGCACTACAAAGAGACCCAGATTAAACACGACAGTGGGTTGTTTAAATTGATGGTTTACAGCATCAGATTAACCTCATCAATAAAGTAATGAAGGAATTGAATGTCAAAGCAACCATAGTGATGGATTTTATTCATGTACTTGAATATCTCTGGAAAGCAGCCTGGTGTTTCTTTGATAAAAGTGATGAAGCAGTTGAAGAATAGATAGCAGAAAAATCAATCAATATCCTTAATGGTCATTGCTCACAGATTGCAAAGGTCTTCGGATCAGTGCTACCAAAAGAAAAATAACAGACAGGGTCAATATTGATAAATGTGCCAGCTATCTGCTGAATAACAAAGAGAGACTGCAGTATGGTACAGCGTTAGAATATGGTCTGCCTATTGCAATTGGTGTGATTGAAGGTGCTTGTCGTCACCTGATTAATGATCGAATTGATATTACAGGGGCACGTTGGAATTTACAGGGAGCAGAAGCGATATTGAAATTACAATCACTTAAATCCAGTGATGACTTTGAAAATTATTGGACATTTTACAAGAAAATGTCAAAGGCAAGAAATTATAATTTTTTAAAAAATAACAATTACGGGTGATGAATTTCGTCGAAGCAAAAGAACTACACCCAAATTTTATTATGGATATTATGAGAAAGTTATTGATTACATTAAAACTGACACTAATTCTGTCAATGATTAGTTTCAGCATTGCTGCCTATGCAGATGGTAATGAAGCGGGGATCTTTGAACGTTGGATTGAGACTAAAAATGCGAGTATATCCTCAGTAAAGTTGCAGCAATATAATGATTTATGCGGCAGTTGTCACTTCCCTTACCAACCTGGACTGCTGCCTGGAGTCTCATGGGAAAAAATTATGAATAATCTCGATAGCCACTTTGGACAGCCGGTAAAGATGATTGATGTGAAAACAAGAACCATGTGGCGATATTTGTTAGATAACTCCGCGGGGCATGTTAATGATGAAATTTCAGATCAGATCCAGCAAACCTTAAAGTATGATCCTATTCCTTACTGATCACACAAACCCCTTTTATTATAGATAAACATAATCAACTTTAAAATAAGATGCTCAACAAGGGATCTACGAAAAACAAAATATACATATTTCTGTTCAATAGGTAAAGGAATTAATCGTACTGATAATAATATCTAATAGGATGGCGCAAGGGTCTTCTAATGCTTAAAAAATACGCTTCTCTTTTAATGTTGATGCTGTTTTGTTCTCACTTGAGTTTGGCTCATCAAGAGTTTGATGTCAAAGAACTCAAAGAAGCCGGTAAAATAAGTTCTCTGGAAAATATACTGGATAAGCTTGCAGGATATAACCTTGACAGATTACTGGAGATTGAATTAAATTGGGACAATAATCAATACATTTATGAAATTGAATATATTAATGATAAAGGCGTCGTGTTAGAAATTGAGGTTGATGCAGTAACTGCTGAAGTTTTAAAAATAGAGCATGAGGACTGATTTATATGTATCAACAACAAGGGAACAACACTAATCAAAAGAAAAAGGTGAGAGTATGGGATATCCCTGTTCGGTTGTTTCATTGGATTCTAGTCAGTTGTTTTATTATAGCATGGTTTACTCTCGATAATCGTTACCTGGATATTCACGTTTTTGTCGGCTATCTGATGGCTGGTCTGATTTTGTTTCGTATCCTGTGGGGGTTCATCGGCGGCCCTTATGTCTGCTTTCATGACTTCAACTTTGGCTGGTCTGAGGTGAGGGATTACCTCAAAGGGGTACTAAATAAATGTCCCTCACATTTCCTTGGACATAATCCGGCAGGTAGTTGGGCTATTTATTTACTGCTGGGATTGGGCCTTTCAATTGCAATCACCGGTCTGCTTGCCTTTGGTGGTGAAGAACGGCAAGGCCCCCTTGCCGGATTACTGAACTACCCTCAGGGGCGTCTTGCCCACGAGCTTCATGAGTGGCTGGCCTGGCTGATGCTGGGGATGGTTATTATCCATTTGATGGGAGTCCTGGTAGAGAGTATAGTGCATAGAGAGAATCTAGTGGCTGCCATGTTGACTGGTTTCAAGTCATCTGAAGTTGATGCAATTTCTACTGCTTCACACTGGAAGGTTGGTATCATCATGCTGGTGTCTATCATCACTGCCGGCATGTCCTGGTTTCAGGGTTATCTGACCGAGACACCTGAGCAACTCTATCAGCCTTTTCATGGACCAGCACTACCCGATAATTCGCTTTGGCGTGAAGAGTGTGGCGCTTGCCATTTGGCCTTCCATCCCAGCCTCCTGCCTGCCCGATCCTGGAAATCTATGTTGGAAGGGCAGGCATCCCATTTCGAAGAGGATCTATTCCTGGAACAGGAAACTGTGAAAGCGATCGAAACTTTCCTGTTGAAAAATGCTGCGGAACAGGGGTTGACTGAAGCGGCCTGGAAGATCAACCGCAGTATACCAAAGACAGAAATGCTGCTACGTATCACAGAGGCTGCTTACTGGATAAAAAAACACCAGGAAATATCTGATGTAGTATGGGAACACCCAAAAGTTAATGGAAAATTTAATTGTACGGCCTGTCATATGGATGCTGAGGCAGGTACCTTTGAAGATGCCGCTATGCATCTTCCAGATAACGTTAAAACGATGGTAATAGATGAATAAAGGTAAAATATTTATTTTATATAATAAATAACCTGTATTTTCAGTTTCAATTCATCACCTTCCAGTAATCTTATAGATAAGAAGCCATTGAATTAAATCTTCAATGATCTATAAACAAAAAAATGTGAGGTTATTATGAACAGGAAACTTATAGGAATTACAGCATTATTGCTTGCGATGCCATTCTGTGCACAGGCTGATGCAGTATCAGAATTGGAAGCTAAATATCAGACTCAGGGAGCCGGTTCTTTCAGTGCAGCTGCAGGTGAGGTCTTGTGGAACAAAACATTTGTTGATGCCAAAACTGGTAAAGAGCGTAACTGTGCCACATGTCATACCACAGATTTGACAAAACAGGGTAAACATGCGCGTACTGGTAAGACTATTGAACCCATGGCACCATCAGTAAATCTGAAACGTTTTACTAAGGTAAAAAAAATCAAGAAATGGTTTGTCCGTAATTGTAAGTGGACTCTGGGACGTGAATGTACAGCCCAGGAAAAAGGTGATTTTCTTGCCTTTATTAAGAACCTTTAAGCGACTGAACTTTTAATTGAGAGGTGTATTATGAAATGTAAACCATCTGTAGCATCCTTATTGTTATTATCGAGCATCATGCTTGGAATGAGCAGTGCATCATTCAGTGCTGATGATAAATCTGGCTTCTTTAGCAGTATATTGAGTAGCGGCAAAGCACCGGGTGTTGCACCGGTTACAAACCCGCAGTATCTTAAGGAGTGCGGCAGCTGTCACTTTCCTTATCAGCCAGGTCTTCTGCCAGCACGTTCCTGGACAAAGTTAATGGCTGGTCTTGAGGACCACTTCGAAGAGAATGCAGAACTTCCGCTTGAGGATGTCAATAGTCTCACAGACTATCTGGTAAAAAATGCAGCTGACCATGCTAATTACAAGCGCTCAAAAAAGATCATAAAATCTTTGCGTCTTGTTCAGATACCGCTGCGAGTCAGTGAAACACCTTATTTTATCAAGAAGCATAATAAACTACCACGAAAGATGGTGCAGAATAATCCAAAAGTAAGCTTGATAAGTCAGTGTGAAGCATGCCATACAAAGGCTGAAAAGGGTTCTTTTAGTGAAAGGGAAATCCAGATCCCAGGCTTTGGTGGTTGGGAGGATTAAAGAGAAAATGATGACTCTAATTCAAGCAAAAGAATTATTAATAACACTACTTTTAGGATTTATAGTTGTAATGGGCGTTGCAGTTTTTATTGCATTTGTTATAGCTTAAATTTTGTATTTATAAAGTATGTAAATAACACTATATTAAACAACATAAAAAAGGTTTAGATGAAAAATGAATGATGATACAGCAGAAGCATATAAAGATCGAAGTGTATGGCAGCGGGGCTTTATATGCTTATATTTATGATCATCATTGGATTGGTAAAACCATTATACTT
>JAUJGA010000346.1:0-10121 GCA_042095675.1 Gammaproteobacteria bacterium | reverse complement strand
CACAAAGTTACTTTGTTGAAACGATTGGAAATGCAAATGAAGAAACAATTAGAAAGTACGTTCAAGAACAGCTAGTTGAGTAAGATCAAAAAGAAAGACATTCAGACCAGCTGGACTTGTTTTAAAACTCGGTCGCTTGCGGCCGAGATATTTATAATCAGAGTGAGCCTTATTCAGTGATTGCTGACAGGAGGAAAGCTCACTATTTTCCTGAGTATTCTTGCCTAGCTTGTTCTTTAATAGTGTTGTTTCAAGCTTGCATTTATCGACTTTCATCATTAACTGATAATTTTTATCCTGTTTTTGTTGTACTTTATCCCATGATTCATATAACTCATCAGATTTTTGAGAATATTGTTTTTGAATTCTTTGTTTTTGCTTTTGTGATTTTTTATAATTATTATCAGTCTGCAGGTAAAAATACCAACCATTAAGGCTGCTTAATAGTAATATAATGCTTATTGTTCAGGCTATTGATGAGCTTGAATTAGTTTGTGTATAGTTTTCGTTATTATGAAGTCATAATATTAAAGTTATTTTTATGGCTAATAATAACATTTAAGCAAAAATTATACCAAAAATAATGGTTTTGCAGGCTGTTTTTAGATTTTTTCTCATAGATTAAAAGACAATAAGTGTTTAAAATGTGTCATTGTTATAGGTATTTGTTTTTAAATAGTTATAAATATGCTAACTAATCATCATATTGTCTAACAAATAACAGTTGAGCCTTATGCTCACTTATTTTTAGAACTTAGACTCTTTATTACAATAAGTCACTACGTTTGCTATGCCCGCCTTTGGGTGCAGACAGTTCTAAGTCCTAAAAACAAGCAATCATAAGACTTTTGTTAATTTAGACTGAGTAGTTACTAAATATGCAGAGAGGTAAAATTATTAAACAAAGTGAAATTGATAATTTAAAGCACCGCTATATTGATATTTCTATTGCTGAGCAGTGCTTAAAGTTAATCGAACATAATATGGTTCTTTTTGAAGTCAACATATCCAGTGCAATAAATGGTATGGGAGAACAGTTGGGTAGTGGTTGTACACCTAGAGGCTGGCATATTATCATAGCAAAAATTGGTGCTGATTGTCCTATTAATACAGTCTTTACAGCACGTAGGCCAACAGGTGAAATATACTCTGAACAATTACATGAAATAGCCCCTGAACGCGATTGGATTTTAACTAGAATTCTCTGGCTGAGTGGTCTTGAAGTAGGATTAAACCTTTTAGGAAAACAGGATACAATGCGACGTTATATCTATATTCATGGTTGTCCGGATATTTATCCTATGGGAGTGCCTGAATCGCATGGTTGTATTAGAATGCACAATGAGCAATTAATTGAACTTTTTGACTTGGTTGAGGCTGAAATCCCAGTTTATTTACATTAGTAAAATTTCTGTGAATAAATAGAATCTATATTAATTACGCTTCTTTATATTAATGAGTACTTGCTTTTGCTTCCCCCTTTTTTAAAGGGGGATTGAGGGGGATGCTTCAAGCTTTTTAAACCCTCTTAACCTCCCTTTGCCAAAAGTAGGGCCCACGAGGGTAAAAATAGAGGGATTAAAATCAAAATAATTAAATAAAAAATTCTAATTATGTTTTTAATAATATGATGAAGCAAAACAAGCAACCATAAGACTTTAATTTGTTTCAAGGTGAGTAATAACTATGCTTAACTATATTCTTTCACGTCTATTCAGTGCTGTTATTGTGATTTTTGGTGTAGTATTTATTGTTTTTATGATGATTCATATGGTGCCTGGTGATCCGATTGAAGTGATGTTGGGTGAATCGGCTACGGCAGCAGATAGGGAATTATTAAGACATTCATTAGGTCTGGATCAATCCATAGCACAACAATTTTATCAATTTCTGCATGGCTTATTTCACTTTGATCTAGGCCAGTCACTGCATTCAAAGAAACCTATAATTGAATTAATTTCAGCACGTATTGGACCCACGCTTGAGCTAACACTTGCCTCACTTGTGGTGGCGTTTATCATTGCTTTTCCTTTAGGTATTATTGCAGCCTTGAAAAAAGATCATTTGGCAGATTCTGCCGCTATGACTTTTTCTTTAATCGGTATTGCCATTCCCAATTTTTTGATGGGCCCTTTATTGATACTATTGTTTTCAGTCACTTTGGCCTGGTTTCCGGTCAGTGGTAGAAGTGGCTTTGATTCATTAGTCTTGCCGGCATTAACATTGGGAACTGCTTTGGCGGCAATCTTATCCAGCATGATTCGAGCGTCTTTGTTAGAAGTTTTAAATGAAGATTATATTCGTACAGCAAAGGCGAAAGGTTTGAGTCGTTTTCGTATTGTGATTGTTCATGCTTTAAGAAATGCATTATTACCGGTGATTACTCTTATTGGCTTACAAATTGGAGCCTTATTAGCAGGTGCAGTGATTACTGAAATGGTATTTTCGTGGCCGGGTTTAGGACAGTTGACGATTGAGTCCATTCAGAAAAGAGATTATCCGGTAGTACAGGCTTGTATTTTATTAATTAGTACGACCTATGTGTTGATTAATACTTTAACGGATATAGCTTATGCTGTGTTAGATCCTAGAATACGTTTATCAACGCAGCAGGGATAAGGGATTTTTATGAAAACCTACTTTTCTTTATCAATATTGCTTAGCTGGCTTTTAATGGTTTTACTGGCTTCATTTTTAAATTTACAGCCCAATGAGATCTTTTTAGAAAAAATTTTATTGAGCAGTGATCAGCAAAGTTTATTGGGTTATGATGATTTAGGGCGTCCATTATTTGATCGTTTGCTTATTGGTGCCTATACTTCGTTTACGGTGGCTTTTGGTGTAGTATTTGTATCATTATTTGTGGGAACCAGTATTGGTGTTATTAGTGGCTATGTTGGGGGAGGGTGGGATCATCTTGTGGTGCGGGTGATTGATATATTTATGGCTTTCCCGGGAATATTATTAGCTATTGCTTTAGCGGGTTTAATGGGGCCTGATATTACTAATGTTATTATTGCTCTGAGTATTGTTAGTTGGGTCGGCTATGCACGTTTATCCAGGGCTCAGGTAATGTCTATTAAACAACGTGAACATGTTCAATCAGCTCAGGCATTAGGGGCTTCACACTGGCGTATTATGATTTTTCATATTTTACCTCTGATTGTTGCTCCCTTATTAATTGAGTTCACTTTTGGTATTGCCAGTATTATTATTGCTGAAGCTGGTTTATCATTTTTGGGTTTAGGGGTTCAGGCACCACAGGCATCTTGGGGAGGTATGATTCGAGATGGTAGTCAGTATTTATTAATGGCTCCACATATGGTGTTAGTCCCGGGGCTGGCTTTGATGTTAGTGGTTTTATCGATTAATATGCTGGGTGATGCAGTACGTGATAAATTAGATGTTAAAAATCGGTGATAATAATTGGCAGTGAGCCTCATGGGCACTTGTTTTTAATAGTTAGACTCTTTATTACAAGAAGTCGCTTTGCTTGCTATGCCCGCTTTTGGGTGCAGACAGTTCTAACTATTAAAAACAAGCACCCATAAGACTTTACAGTTTTCATGGTAGGTAGTAAGAAAATCACTTACTAAATAAGAGAGAAAAGTGGGTTCTTCACATTTTTGTGTACTTGTCTTTTGCTTCCCCCTTCTTTAGAAGGGGGATTGATGTGGTTGGTTCTGTTGATTTTGAGTTTCTATATTAAAGCCAAATCCTTTAAACCCCCTCAATCTCCCTTTAAAAGAAGGGGGGGAGCTAAGAGAAAAAACTATATTTACGTCCTGCAAGAAATATCCTTGGAGTATGTATGGATATAATTAAGTACGCAATAATGTAATGAACCAGAAAAGGGAATAGTATGACATTGGGTCCGGTTATGGTTGATGTAGCGGGTCAGGAATTGACTGCTGATGATAGGCATTTACTGTCGAATCACACTGTGGGCGGTGTTATTTTATTCAGCCGCAATTATCATTCTCTGGATCAATTAGAACAGTTAGTTAAATCTATTCAGCAGATAAAAAGCCCACGTTTGTTAATTGCTGTGGATCAGGAAGGTGGTCGGGTACAGCGTTTTAAAGAAGGTTTTACTGTTTTACCTGCGATGCGTCGTTTTGGTGAGGTCTATGATAGTGATCAGAAACTGGCTCTGGATCTGGCTAAGCAATGCGGCTGGTTAATGGCCAGTGAAGTTCGCTCTACGGGGATTGATATTAGCTTTTCTCCAGTACTGGACATTGATAAGGGGATTAGTTCGGTAATTGGTGACAGAGCATTTCATAGCGACCCTTTTGTGGTCGGAAAAATATCACAGGCCTTTGTGGTGGGTATGGATGAAGCGGGTATGCAGGCAACAGGGAAGCATTTTCCTGGACATGGTTCTATTGCTGCTGATTCTCATGTGGCTATGCCGATAGATGAGCGACCTATGGTTGATATTGAAATGGATGATCTCAAACCTTTTCAATTTTTAATAGAAGCTGGTATTAATGCATTGATGATGGCGCATGTGATTTATCCAAGAGTGGATTCACAGCCGGCAGGTTTTTCAAGTTTCTGGATGAAAACGATGCTACGCGATAAAATGCATTTTCAGGGTGCTATTTTTAGTGATGATCTGAGTATGGAAGGAGCTGTGATTGCTGGTTCGTATGTAGAACGAGCCAGAATTTCTCTGAAAATGGGCTGTGATATGATTTTAGTGTGTAATAATCGTGATGCAGCCTGGGAAGTGGTAAAAAGTCTGGATTCCTATGAAAACCCTGCATCCAGCCTTCGCTTAGCTCACTTGCATGGAAAGCAGTCAGTCAGTCGAGAAACTCTGGTGAGTGAATCACGTTGGCAAGAAGCTAAGGATTCATTGGGAAAGTATGTGGAGGATCCGTCTTTGAATTTAAATTTATCAGATCCAACGGCTTATATTTAATAAAGGTAGATTATGGAATCGTATGAGCTTGAAATCAAGCAATTTTTATTACAAATGAGTTTTTTACGTGGTGATGGACTGTGGATTACAGAAGCATTTTTAATTATTTTAATTGCTTTGCTGTTTGATTTTTTCCAGAAAAGAGTTTTAAAAAAAC
Organism: Gammaproteobacteria bacterium; assembly: GCA_042095675.1. Classification (GTDB taxonomy): domain Bacteria; phylum Pseudomonadota; class Gammaproteobacteria; order GRL18; family GRL18; genus GRL18. Next base: position 5,034 of record JAUJGA010000346.1, on the reverse strand, counting down.
TACATGTTAAGTTAGAACGAACGAAAAATCCCTGGGATGAAGCTGTTCTGGAATCACTGGCTAAACCGATCTCGGCTTTTATCTGGCTTTGGGGAGTTACCATTGCAGCTAATGTGATTGGTGATGCTAATAATATCAGTCTTTATAGTGGTATGGTGGATCTGAATCGTCATGTGGGTGTTATTCTTATAATTACCTGGTTTTTGTTGCGTCTTATCACCCGTATTGAAAGAAATATTATAAAAATTGGCTGTGCTAAGGAAAATAATTATGATGTAACAACGGTTCATGCCATTACAAAATTAATTCGTGTTTCGGTATTTATTACCGGTGCTTTAGTTATGTTGCAGGAACTTGGGGTGAGTGTATCCGGGGTTCTTGCCTTTGGTGGTATTGGTGGTATAGCTATCGGTTTTGCGGCAAAAGATTTATTATCTAATTTCTTTGGTGGGCTGATGATTTATATGGATCGTCCCTTTGCTGTGGGGGATTGGATTCGTTCACCGGATAGAAAAATTGAAGGCACGGTGGAAAATATTGGCTGGCGCTTAACTTTAATTCGTACCTTTAATAAGCGACCACTCTATGTGCCTAATGCCACTTTCGCGACCATTGCTGTTGAAAATCCCTCACGAATGACACATCGTCGTATTAAAGAAACTATTGGTGTGCGTTATGATGATGTGGATAAACTGGAAGTGATTTTGGATGAGATTCGAAATATGCTTAGCTCTCACGAAGAGATTGATAATACCCAGACTTTAATGGTGAACTTTAATCAGTTTGCACCATCATCTCTGGACTTTTTTATTTATACCTTTACCAAAACAACTGATTGGGTCAAATTTCATCGTGTAAAGCAGGATGTTTTGTTTCAAATAATATCTATTATTGAGAAGCATGGAGCAGAAATTGCATTCCCAACTTCCACCTTACATCTTAATGGTGAAATAACACAAGCTAATTCTTTTGAGAATTCGCTGGCTAAAAATATTTAATATCAGGAAAAAATATGGCAGATAAACTACTGATTATTATGGTCAATACAGATCCTAATAATAGCATAGCACTAGCAGCACCTTTTTTCAGGCAACCGTAGCGGCAGCAATGGAATATGAAGTAGATGTGATTTTGACCGGGCGTTCCGGTGAAATTGCGATCAGAGGTGTGGCAGAAAAGCTCTTTATTAAACCTGATACCAATAAAAGTGTTTATGATGTGATGCGTGAAGCTTATGAAGACGGGGTGAAATTTAAGGTTTGTACACCAACCTTAGAGCTCTGGGGTGATGATCTAATACCAAAAATTACAGAAACCATTGATGATACTATGTGATTTCTGAAGCCATGGATGATAATACGGTGACTTTTACTTATTAAAAGTTTTTTTGTTCTTATTTAACGTATTTATAAACAATAACCTTTATAGGGCTATGCTCACTCATTTTTAAGTATTTGACTCTTTATTACAAGATGTCGCTTTGCTTGTTATGTCAGCTTTTGAGTGTAAACAGTTCAAAGCCTGAAAAATAAGCAATCATAGCCCTTTGTATGGTTCACGCTTTTATATTATGCTAGTGTAGTTTAAAAAGTAATCAGGGTACTTTAAAAGAAAAATATGTCTGACATAAATGAATTATTCCTTGAAAGCCAGGAAGTAAAAAAACAGGCAGATTGTTTATTTAATAAAAAGCAAGTGTATTTGGCTATTGAAATGCTGGCAAAAGATATTACTCAAGTACTTGCTGATTCAAATCCCATTGTAGTGGCTATTATGAATGGTGGAATGATATCAATGGGCTTGTTACTACCTGAATTAGACTTTCCTATGCAAGTGGATTATCTTCATGCGACTCGTTATCGTGATAAAACAAGTGGTGGAGAATTGCAATGGTTAGTGAATCCAAGCATTGATTTTTCCGGACGTACCATCTTATTAATTGATGATATCCATGATGAGGGTATCACACTGGATAAAATTAAAAGCTTCTGTGAAAATGAGGGAGCAAAAAGTGTTTATAGTGCAGTACTGATAAATAAAATTCATAAGAAAAAGAATAATACCCATGCTGATTTTATTGGCCTGGAAGTGCCGGATCGGTATGTTTTTGGTTTTGGTATGGATTATAAAGGCATGCTAAGAAATGTCCCGGGAATTTATGCAGTAAAAGGGATGTGAGCCGTCAGCAAATAAAATTTTGCCGCTGTCGCTTTGCAAATATGGTTCAATTGCAAATATGGTTCAATTGCAAATAAGATAGTGGATCAATTTTATGTTTGATAAGAGAATATATAATAAACCGCATCAGGTCTTGCATCTTCAAACCAGAAGACGCTGTAAATACATCCATGTAAGCTTAGCTTTGGCTTGACCACCATGGATGGTGGAAATGTAGCTGGAGACAGGATGTCGGAGCTACCCATGCCAAAGATACTTCTGCTTTAAAGATACAATACCTGCTGCTAAGTGTGTACATTTATGGGTGGTGGTGAGTGAAAAAAATTGCTATTGTAGGTGGAACAGGTTTAAGTGCTTTGGATAATCTTGAGATTATTCGTAGTGAGTCTATGAGTACTCCTTTTTGGAAGCCTTCTGCTGCTTTAAATATTGGTCAAATAAATAATAAAGAAGTTGTTTTTCTAGCTCGTCATGGTCATCTTCATAATATCCCACCGCACAAGGTTAATTATCGTGCTAACATCTGGGCTTTAAATGAGCTGGGTGTTGATACCATTATTGCAGTGAATGCAGTGGGTGGGATTCGTGCTGACATGATTCCTGGTAGTCTTGTTATTCCTGATCAAATTATTGACTATACAACCTCACGTATTAATACATTTTTTGAAGAAAATTTGAATGATGTCACACATATTGATTTTTCTTATCCTTATAGTGAATCTATTAGAAAAATTATTTTTGATAGTGCAGAGAAACAAGGTATTCAGCTGATTGATAATGCTGTCTATGCGTCGACAGAGGGACCTAGACTGGAAACAGCAGCAGAAATTAAACGCTTGAAGCGTGATGGCTGTGATATTGTGGGTATGACGGGGATGCCTGAAGCAGCTTTGGCAAGAGAACTTGAAATAGATTATGCTTCTATTTGTGTGAATGCTAACTGGGCAGCAGGTCTTAGTGATGAATTAATTACTATGCAAGCCATTGAAAAAAATATCACTGAAGGTATGGGGCAGGTTCGCCAGCTGATTTTACAAATCCTAATGTAATAAAATTATACAAATATGAGAAAAATGAATGAAACAAACGATTGAAACAGTTATAAATCTAATGGCAGCATCTGCAATTACAGCTCCTAAGGCTGGTGGTAAAGACTGTCTTGAAATAGTGGCGATTACTGGTGAGGAAGACTTGCAGCGCATTGCTGATGAAATGCGTAAATACGCACATAATAGTTCTAAAGAAAATTATTGGCATCGAGATGCAGCTAATACTGAAAAAAGCCAGGGGGTTCTATTAATAGGTCTGTCAGGTCCTGTCACAGCAGGTTATGATTGTGGTGGCTGTGGTTATGCAACCTGTAAGGAATTTGAAGACTCTCGTAAACTAAAAGATTTTGAAATGGGATATACAGGACCACATTGTATTATGCGTATGATGGATATTGGGGTGGCGCTTTCCTCTGCGGCGAAACAAGCCAGTCTATTGAATATTGATAATCGAGTGCAGCAGCGTGTTGGTGCAGCCGCTAGAGCATTGAGTTATATTAATTGTGAAGTGGCTATGGGGATTCCCATCAGCATTAGTGGTAAAAGTATTTTCTATGATAGAAAAACTTTAACAAAAAAAGCCTTAGAGGATAGCAAGAATAGTACGAATTAAATTTCATGACAGGGAGAGTGCAATGTTTAGAGGGTGTAATCCTAACTGTGTAATATAATAATCCCTTAAATTAAAACCAACTATAGAAAATTTCTTATTCCAAATGTTACAATTTACTAAAAATAACAGGTGGATAAAATGAGTAATAAACGAACAAGATATAGTGCGGAATTTAAATAAAAATTGGTTTTCGAACTTCTTGAAGGAGGAGAAACTTTAAATCAAATTGCGAGTAAATATGAGATATTACCCAAAAAACTGATGAACTGGAAGAAACAGTTTTTAGAAAATATGAGTTTAGCCTTTGATAAAAGTAGTGTTGTCAAAGAATATAAAGAAAAGATCGTAGAATTAGAAACTGAAGGCGAACAACTGGCTAAAAAATTAGGAAAAGTGATTATAGAGAGGGATTGGGCTGTGGGAAAGCTCGGAAGCTTGTACTTATCGACTAAAAAAGCAATATTAGATCGAAAAGAAGGAAACCAAGCTATTGAAATAAAAAATACTCCTTCATTGAACAACCAGTTAAATATGCTAAATATAAGTAAAACAGACATTTATTATCAGGCTAAAGCAAAATTTAGTACAAATTCTGACATTAAATTATTACATGCAAGTGACGTAATTTATACAGAGTTTGCTTATTACGGCCATAGGCGGATATGGAAGGAATTATTGAGAGATAATTTTACAGTCGGTAGAAAATTAGTTAGAAGTGCGATGATTTTTATGAGGATCAAAGCTATATATGCAAGACCTAAAACGACAATAGCCATAAAAGAGCATAAGAAATATCCATATTTATTGGGACAGTTTAAGAATGATAAAAACCAGGTTGTTATTGGAAAAGCGAATCAGGTGTGGACAACTGACATCACCTACATCAAGCTACAACATGGTTTTTCTTATCTTGCTGCAATAATGGATTGGCATACAAAAAAGGTTCTATCATGAAAATTATCTAATACAATGGATATTTCATTAACAACAGGTATTTTAAAAGATGCTTTATTAATATACCCGAAGCCACAAATTATGAATACTGATCAAGGATCTCAGTACACAGCAAATGAGCACGTTAATATTTTAGTGAAAAATAATATTTCAATTTCCATGGATGCCAAAGGGCGCATCATAGATAATATTTGCATAGAGAGATTTTGGAGATCCATTGAATATGAAGATATTTATATC
>JAUJGA010000345.1:0-5940 GCA_042095675.1 Gammaproteobacteria bacterium | reverse complement strand
ATGGGTAACTGTGTTCGGTGATCCTAAAATGACAACCGCATTACTGGATAGAATTACACATCATTGTTCTATTCTTGAAACAGGAAATACATCTTTTAGATTTATGCAAAGCAAAAAAAAGGCTCAAAAATAGCCCCGTAGTGTGGATCACTTTTAGATGCAAAAGTGGATCAGTTTTGGATGCTTATTGACATCAATAACAACTTAAGATCAAAACCGGCTGGATTATGAAGTAACTAATTGTTAGATTTTATCATAACCTTATTATGAATATGTCAGATCAAGTTTGAACCACTACACTTTAATTCAATAGATTTTTCCAATGTCGTGGTATTCACCCCGTCAATACTGCTATAACGTACAGAATCAGTCCATTGCTTCATAATATACCAACCTCGACCACTTTCACTGTCTTCTGATACCAGTTCATCTGGAATCATCTGAGTCATAGCTTGACCCGTATCAGAAATTTTAATCCTGATACGTTTGCTGTTACAAGTAGAATTGTTATGAATCGTACATTCAATATGCACTTGCTGATCGGATTTATTCTGATAGGCATGAATAATTGAATTATTGACCGCTTCAACGGTACAGATTTCGATTTGGAAACTATGCTCATCCTCCATCCCAAGTTCACGACACCAATCTGAGACTATGGAACCCACCTCAGACACAGAGTCAAGTTGGCTTGCAATGGATAAATTAATGGCTTGAACAGTGCTATTCATATAAATACAATACTAGTACATTCATTGATAAAAAGAAATGATAATAAAGGTACAAATAAGACATCACAGATATCTAGCACAATTCAATTGATAGAAGGGAAATATCATCTTCGAATGATGTTTTACTTGTGCCCATACGGTGCCACTGCGTTACTCCATCCACTACATTCGTGATGCTTTGGTTTATTGGCATATTATTGGAGTCTGATAATATTGCTTTTAATCGTTCAATTTCAAAAGGTTTTTCATCTGCATTAAAACATTCGGTTACACCATCAGAATATAGCATCAGTCGCTCACCTTGTTTAATATCAAATGAAACATTCTCATAACTGGCTTCCTCTATCAGACCCACAGGATTCCCACCCTCACCCAGGACATCCACAGTACCATCATTACGACTGAGCAACGGGTATGGGTGTCCCGCCTGGCAAAGTTCTCCTGAACCCGTTTCTGTATTGATAATGGCGTAAATCATGGTGAAATAAAGCATACTGTCATTATTCTGTAAAAAATGATCGTTGAGTGACTGAATAATTTGTGCCGGGTTTCTAAACTGAGGACTTTCCCCAAGTGAGGAATATTTGTAAATGATACTTTCGGGCAATTTTTCCGGTGAAAGCATTTTATTAAGATAAACTGAAAACATCGCTGCAGGTACACCATGACCTACGACATCAATCAGATAGAGTGCAATGTATTTATTATCCAATGGATAATAATTAAACAAATCACCGGCTAATACATCCGCAGGAATATAATCCCAGCTTAAATTAACTGGTAAGAACATCTCTACTGAATAAGGTAAGAGTGTCTGTTGTATTTGTGCCGCAGCATCAACATCACATTTTATTTGTTCATAGTTGCCCTTAATGGTGTCATTAGCTGATTCTAATTGTTGATTTTTTACCTGCAATTCATGCTCCAGTTCAATCACCCTTTTGGCTGCATTTATCCGAACAGTCAGGTCTCGTAAAATCACTGGTTTCGCAATAAAATCATCCGCACCAGAATCATACCCCATAATTCGATCATAATCTGAGCTTTTACCAGTTAATAAAATAATATAGACATAGTGTGATTTCTCAGGATCATTTCTAACCAACCGACACAAATCAATACCAGACAAGCCTTGCATAATCCAATCTGTAATTAGAATATTAATTTTTTCAGATTTAGTTATTTCCCATGCACTTTTTGCATCATGACTCATAATTACCTCATGATGCAATTTTTCAAGAGCATTTTTTAAATAGAGACAAACAGATGTATCATCATCAACCACAAGTATTTTCATAACTTATATCGCCTTTAGAATAATAAAAACTTTTTCTTTAAAATCACTTCTAAACATGACACTTTAGATTTAGTACTTCTATAATACTTTTTCTTTCAGATACAACATTAAAAAAGTTTGATAACTTTGTAATAACTAATAGTTGGGTAACTAATTTTGTAGGATTCATTAAAATAAATTTTTTGTTTTCCTTTTTAAATTCTTTTTGTAGATAAAAAAACAACCTTAAACCAGCACTATCAACAAAATCAAGATGACTTAAATCAAGAATCAAATCATTTCCACCCAGTGTTTGTTTGATATCACTAAAATTTATTTTCGTTACAAGATTTGCATCTAAACGCCCATATAAAGTAGCCAATGTGTAGTCTATTGTTTTTTCATTTATACGAAGAAACTGTTTATTCCTTTCATCATCTTTAATACTGAGTTTAGGAGGAGAGATTTGTGTATTAAGTAAATTCCACATATGATTTACTTTAAACAAATCAATGATATCTTTGTTCACTAAGCCATCAGATAATATTTCTATCCCTTTATTCTGCAGACGCTTATAAAATCGAACTAACATACCAAGTGCATTAGAATCAATAAATTCAACATCGGTGTAATCAAGAATAACTTTTTTACATTTGATTGAATAACCATTCGAGTGCTTAATAAAAATTTGCATACTGTCAGATGTCAGTTTTTTTGATAAAATAATTTTTACTTCGTTTAAATTCGATCCAGGCTTAATAACACTTGAAAAAACCTGCTTGCTTTGTATTAATGATTTATTTTTCGTATGATGTAAAAAGCTGCGACTCAGCATTGGAAGAGTCAGTGCACTTAACTTTGAAAGCCCTATGACATAACGTTTCCACAAACGTTTGGGATCCTGAGTAATTCGATAAACCCATTCCATACCGCTATTTTGTATCCATATGGGAGCCCTGCTGACATTACCAACAATAAATTCATATGTGCCACCAATACCAATGGTGACTGCAGCATTTAACTTATGCTTATTTCGATTAAACCATAATTCCTGTTTTGGGTTGCCAAAACCAATCAACAATATATCAGGCTTGGTTTCATTGATGCGCTTTATAATTTCTTCATCCTGTTCTTTTGAATCCAGCATTTCCTCACCTTCGGTGTAGACAAAAGGAGAATAAACACCCGCAATATTTAAATCAGGATGTTGTGCTTTTAACTTATCTGCTGCTTGTTGGCCAATATCTCCTCTGCCCCCCAGAAAAAATATAGAGTGGCCCATTTTTTCAACTACTTTGGATAGTGCAGGAACAAGATCGGCACCCGTGACCCTTTCTTTTAAGGGGGCTTTTAATAATTTTGAGAGCCAAACAATAGGCATCCCATCGGCAGTCACCATATCCGCACTTCTAAGAATATCCAGCAATTCTGGATGCCTTGCAGTTTTTGATGACGACCAGCTTAAAGAGTTCACTAAAAAATCAACATTAACCGTGGCCACCTGTCTTGGGCGTTTATCAATTTTAAAATCACTGATAAAGGAAATAATGCGTTGTACAGCTGAATCCAGTGTAAAGTTATCGACGGGTACACCGAGGATCATAACTTCAGATAATGATTTTGCTTGTTGATACATTTTGATCACCCTGTTTACAAAAAGTTTATAAATTTATATACGTGTTAATTGTATTAGAGCAAAGACAATGCCAATCATTAATTATCTTGTAATTCATACAGTTATATAACTTTCATTTTATATTTATGCAAAAATGAATATTTTATTTGCATAGTGCAAAAGTTATTTGCATTTTGAATATTATATAAATGCAATCAAAACCGGTTTTAATTCAAACGATTGAAAAACCAACAATAAAACTGACCTGGCACACTGGTTGCTTTTAGTAACCACATATGCTGATCACATAACATCTACTTTAAGAAAAAAAAGAGGAAACCATTAATGAAACAAGCTAAACAACTCGAAGAAACATTTCTGATAGATACAAACAAAGTCATACGACCATGGGGTGATTATCAATGTATCGATCATGCACAACGTTATCAGGTTAAGCGTATTACCGTTAATCAGGGGGCTCAATTATCATTGCAAATGCATAATCATCGTGCAGAACATTGGATAGTTGTAAAAGGAACAGCATTGGTGACATGTTGTGAAGAAACTTTTATGTTAACTGAAAATCAATCAACGTATATTCCTATTGGTGAAAAACATCGTTTGGAAAATCCTGGCAAAATTCCACTGGAAATGATTGAGGTTCAATCAGGAAGCTATCTTGGAGAAGATGATATTGTTCGTTTTGAAGATGTTTATGGTCGAACAGAAAACCATCTTAAGGAAGTTAAATCCACTCCTGAGAAAAAAGAAAATAGTTCTCATGAATCATAACTTAATTATTGATACATCAGTTCAGTGGTTATTTAAATTAGCCTATCAGCTAAAACTGCTATACAACCAAATATTTTACCCCAATGCTTATGGCGTCTATATTGCTGTATGGGCTAAAGGTAAAATACTGATAATAAAAAACTCATATAAATCCTATTTCACCTTTCCCTGTGGTGGCATAAAAAAAGATGAACCTGCCAAACTGGCTGCCATTAGGGAGCTAGTTGAGGAGGTCAATATTAAAACCAATACCAAAAATCTTAGGTTTATTTCATCCTTTTTAAGTACCTTTGAGAATATGCAGGATCATATCAATCTCTATGAGTTGCATTTAGATAAAACACCAGAATTTAAGATCGATAATCGTGAAGTAATTTGTGGAGAATTTATAGAACCGGAAAAGGCTCTGGAAATGGATCTTTTTCCAGTTATTCGAGATTATCTATTAAACAAAGTTGAATGTGAAAAAAAGTTGAGTACATAAAATGAGTATTTCTGAACCCAGCAGTGCATTCACAGATTTTGTGCTAAATAAAATCTGTCCAGAAGTGCGTAATTCTTTAACTGAAAAACAATTAAATGAAATTGAAAATGCAATCGCTGCAGGCTCTCCATCAAAAAAACATTCCATCGATGTTCGCGGGATTATCCCTTTATTTTTTGCAAAATTTTATTTTATCGTTTTACTGGGACGTGATAAACGGACTAATACCAGAAGCGTCGAAAAATGCCGTAGAAAAGAAGGTGATCTCTTTGCAAGCACCTTTTTCTTTTTGTTTTTTACTTTACCGCTAACATTACTTTTTTTTTCGGTACTCTACATAACCAAGTCAGAGCTGGGAATTGATATATTTCCCAATAACCATTTATTTGAAATTCTGAATATAAAAGATTGATATTTTAATAACTAAACACCATATAGACAATGAGATAGCAAGTGATACAAGCAACAAACAAAGTATTCCAGAGCACAACCATTAAGCAATTGATGCAAACTAGTCAGGTCAAATATAGCGATATTTTTAAACATGCTACAAATTTAATTCTTCTTTAAGTCTTAGAATCAAGCATCTGGTAAGTTCCGGTTCAAACTCATCCAGGCTACCTTCAACCATATCAAATATTTCCTTACATTCATATCCTGAGGATTGTCCAATGTGAAATAAGTCTGAACAAAAGGTTTCATTCCAACATGAAATGAGTCTGAAGTAGCGTAATTTATTTAAAAATCGTTCATGATCAACCAATGAAAACGATCATGAAATTAGAAGAATTAGAAACAATTGATCATTTGGATCAATTTCTCAATGGAACTCAAGCGATAATATTTGAGACTGTTGCTGTTAAAAAAGAACGATACGGGTGGATACAACATGAGTTGGTTATCTTTGATTATCTAAGCCTGAGCAATGCCAATAAAGGGATTGTTGTTCGTTATCTGGTTAAAGTTTCTAGCTATTCCAGGCAGCAGATAACACGCTTGATTGGACAATATCGTGACACTTGATATATAAAACATCGCAATG
>JAUJGA010000344.1:0-2445 GCA_042095675.1 Gammaproteobacteria bacterium | reverse complement strand
CTCACGGTGGAAAAACACCTGCAGAAATATATGGTGTGATGAAAGAAGTTGCTCCAGAATTAAAACTGGCTGCATGATAGTAAAAATAATAATGGATATTTTATATCTTATTTTTTAATTGAGTTGTCTTGACAATGGGGTCAACAGTAGGAGTAGCAGTTTTGTACTGTCATGGGAAGTATCAACCAGTATGGAAGAAAGCTTTTGTATCAGCAGCCTGGAAACAGCACTACGTCGATATGAAAAACCAGAGATATTCAATACTGATCAAGGTGCTCAATACACCAGTCGAGCATTTACAGGCCTTCTTAAAATAAATGATATAAAAATCAGTATGGATGGAAAAGGTAGCAATGGACAATATTATGATTGAACGCCTTTGAAGAAGTGTGAAATACGAAGAAGTTTACCTTAAAGATTATCAAAGTATTGACGAGCTAAAAAGCTCTCTAAAGGAATATTTTGAGTTTTATAATTATGAAAGGCCACACAAGACACATGATGGAAAAACACCTGCTCAAGCATATGGCATGATGACAGCAGTTGTTTCAGAACTAAAATTGGCTGCATAAAAGCGAGCCTATTAACGATGGATATTTTATATCTTATTTTTTAACTGACTTGTCTTGATGATAGGGTCCACTTTAATATACTAAGGTTAATCCTGATAATATGGATTATATTCTAAATAAAAAAGAAGACACTAAAGACTTTGATAAACTTTTTGGTCTGGAATAGAGGGTAATAGGGAAAATGCTTTTCGAGTGTGGCCTAGCAGTCCATTTTCCCCATAAACTATAATGAAAAGGATTTTATGATGAAAAAATTAATATTGTTGGTTGTTTGGTTTTAAATTAAGTGGTTGCCAGGATAAAGAGCAAGTTCAGACCAAAAATTATTATTCAGAGCATACGGAAGAAATGATTCAAATAGTAAAAAACTGTACTGGCACAGGTGGTCAAAACTGTTCTAATGCTCGGGATGATTATAGTAAGTTGAGATATGATAAGAGAGTAGAAAAATAATTGAAATAGGCTCGTTCTCATTCAAAAGCAAATTTTGATACATCGGGCTTTTAATATTGAATGTTCCGTATTGCTTAACACTCATTTTTTTGTGAGAGCGTAAGCAATACGGACAATCAATATGTTAAATATGGATTAACTATTATGAATGATGTTGCGGTATATGATGATCAATTGTTAGAAGCAGGTAAAATTGATTTTCAGTATTTTGTAAACAGAAGAAAAGTCATTTTGGCTCACGTTGAAGATATGCCAAAATATCTTCTTTTGCCTGAAATAAATCAAATTTTATCTGTTGCTTTGAATGATACCCATCATTTTTTATTCAATACTTTATGGCATACAGGTGCTAGGATTTCAGAGGCTTTACTATTAACAGTTAAAGATTTTGAATTAGATGAATTACATCCTTATGTTTCAGTGCCAAAATTAAATGCTGGAGCTGGTAGGCCAGGGAAAAATAGTCGAAAGACAGCCCCAAGGCGTTTAATTGGAGTTTATGATCAAGGTTACATTATGGAAGCTAGGCGATTTTTTGCCAGTCATAAATTTAAGTCAAGTGAACCTATATTTTCAATTACACGAAGAACAGCAGGAAATTGGTTAGATAAATTAGTTAATGAAGCTGAGAAGGATAGGGGAGAGTCTTTTTCAATTGAAATTTCAACACATACATTTAGACATAGTTTTGCTGTTAATTCAGTTTTACATGGAACGGATGTGGTAGTTTTACAAGGTTGGTTAGGGCATCGAGATCGACAATCAACAGAAATTTATACAAAAATTTTATCAAGTGAAACGGCTTTTTTAATGCAAAGGATTAGTTTTTCATAAGTTAGATGTTTACTATATGTTGTGGTTTTATGAGCTGATTATGTCACAATATGTTGTGTTTTGGGGTGGCTCGTTCCGACCATGCTTTACGTTTCAATCTTATAGAGTCCAGGCAATAAAACTAATCAACTATTTTGTTTTCACCTGTCAATCAAAATAAACGAAGTTTTCTAAGCCTGTTTATCTACAAAGATTTTCTCTTCAATTATTGCCACAAAAGAATGAACTCAAATATGCTCATAACTTTTCTCTCAATATGGATAACTCTATAATGACCCCCCCTAAATTAAAACCAATTATAGAAAGTTTATTATTCCAAACGTTACAATTTATACTAAAAATAACAGGTGGGGAAAATGAGCACAAAACTAACCAGATATAGTGCAGAATTTAAATAGAAATTGGTTAGATAAATTAGTTAATGAAGCTGAGAAGGATAGGGGAGAGTCTTTTTCAATTGAAATGTCAACACATACATTTAGACATAGTTTTGCTGTTAATTCAGTTTTACATGGAACGGATGTGGTAGTTTTACAAGGTTGGTTAGGGCATCGAGATCGACAATCAACAGAAATTTATACAAAAA
>JAUJGA010000343.1:0-3578 GCA_042095675.1 Gammaproteobacteria bacterium | reverse complement strand
GCTAAAGTGTCTCTTAACATACTAATCTAATACTCCAAGCTTTTTTTGTTTTTGTTCGCAAACATATTATAACAAATTTGGCTTGGATTTTATTCAAAAATTAGCCATTCAGCTAAGAAACTCTCTTAAATTGTTAGTTTTTCAAGTACCTCTTTATTCTTTGTATTTATACTTCTAAGTTTTTTCAGGGTTAGGAACTTGTGTTAAAATCAGACCCGCTATGATACCTTGAAAACAAAGCGGACACCAGATACTAATGCGAAGTTCTTTTACTGATCCAATCAGCTTATTAGAAAAATTAGATTTAAAGCCTCATAAAGTCTCTTTTTCAACACAGGCAGCAGCACAATTTAATTTTAAAGTACCACAATCCTTTGTTAATAAAATTCGCCCCAATGATATTAATGATCCCCTATTAAGACAGATATTTCCAGTTTCACAAGAATTAGAACTGCATGATGCTTATCAGAAAGATCCAATTAATGAAGCTGATGCATTATCACAGCCAGGGCTATTACAAAAATATCATGGACGTGCACTCTTATTAGTTACCCCGACTTGTGCGATCAATTGTCGTTATTGTTTTCGTCGTCATTACCCATATGATGACAAGGGACACCTATGGAAACAGATTGATAATAATATTGCTCTTATCCGCAAGGATTTATCCATTGAAGAAATCATCCTAAGCGGTGGTGATCCATTGTCTCTATCAAATGATAAAATTTCTGAGCTAATAGATAAATTAGAAACAATTTCTCACTTAAAAAGAATCCGCATTCATAGTCGCTTTCCCATTGTTGATCCACATAGAGTCACAAAAAAATTAATTAATCTTTTGAGTCAAAGCCACTTAAAAATTATTATAGTTTTACATATCAACCATGCACAGGAAATTGGCATAGATAATCAAAAGGTCATTGCTGAACTGTATCGACACAATATATTATTGTTTAATCAATCGGTTCTACTAAAAGGTGTGAATGATAAACTGGAAACACTTATTCAATTGAGTAAGACATTAATTGAAAATCAGATTGTTCCATATTATCTGCATATGTTGGATAAAGTTCAGGGGAGTGCTCATTTTGAAGTCAGTGATGAAAAAGCACTAGTTCTTTATCAACAACTTAGAGAAAAACTCCCCGGCTATATGCTACCAGAACTGGTCAGAGAAATAGCCGGAGAGAAAAGTAAATTACCTATATTTTAATATTATAGAGGTACTTGCAAAACTGCTCTCAGCCTCCACCTTCTTTAGAAGGGGGATTGAGGTGGTTGGCTTTAAATACTTTAACCTATTGATAGAATTAGAGTTATAAAACCCCCTCAATCCCCCTTTGAAAAAGGGGGAAACTAAAATCATAAAATCTATTAGTTTTGCAAGTACCTCTATAGATTAGATTAAAGCATCATTCCTCTAATCATAAAATAAATACAGGCAGAAAGAATCGCAGCAACAGGTACAGTAATCACCCATGCAGCAAGGATCTTTTTAAATGCATCACGCTTGACATATTTTTTCTTATGTAAAGAATCAACTATCAGCTTTTCTTCTTCTAATAGTTTTTCTTCTTTGTCAATAATGTCATAGAGTTTACCAATCTGCTTATACACCTTTTTATCTTTATTTTCATCATCCAGATCTAATAACTCCTGGAGATTATCACGGCATTGCTCCAGTCTATTTTTTTCTTTCTCTAATTTTTTCTCTTCTTCATCCAGTTTAATCACTTCCTTATGAGCCTGCATATATTCTCTGAGGAAACCAACACCGAAGATACCACCAATAGCAATATGAGTGGAACTCACTGGTAATCCTAACTGACTGGCAATAATCACCGTAATTGCAGCGGCCATGGCAATAGAAAAAGCGCGCATCTGATCCAGTTCAGTAATTTCTGAACCCACTGTTTTAATTAGTTTTGGACCATATAGAGCAAGACCCACAACAATACCAAGTGCACCAACAGCCATGACCCAAAGTGGAATACTGGCCTTGGATGAAATTCCGCCGGTAGTCACTGCATCACTAATTGCAGCCAATGGTCCAATGGCATTCGCTACATCATTGGCTCCATGGGCAAAACTTAAAAGTGCCGCAGCAAAGATAAGAGGGATAGTAAATAAGGCGTTAATACTATTTATGTCATTTTTTAAATTCTGTTTCGCTCGAAGAGCTTTACTAACAAAAATATAAACCACAGCAGCAAGTATTAGACCAAAAATTGCCGCCACTATAAAACTGGGTTTTTTCTCATCCGGTAAAAACATCAGGATATCGACAATATCAGGCCAGATTTTTTTCAAACCTTTTAAGGTAAGATAAGTAGTAAATGCCCATGTCATAATGGCCACATAAATAGGTACCCATAATTTAGCGGCATCAACCTTATTATCTTTAAAAACAATATTTTTCTTGATTGAAAATAAGAAAATTGCCGCAATAATACCACCCAGAACAGGAGAAATAACCCAGGAAGCTGCAATTTTACCCATGGTGCCCCATGACACAATCGCAAATCCACCTGCAGCAATACCAGCACCCATCACACCACCCACTATTGAGTGGGTTGTAGAAACCGGCGCTTTAAATTTTGTTGCAACATTTAACCATAAACCAGCAGCTAATAATGCTGACATCATAGCCCAGATAAAAGTATCGGTATTACCGCCAAAGGCATCGATATCAATAATACCTTTTTTAATGGTACCAACCACATCACCACCGGCAATGAAAGCACCGCTGGCTTCAAAGATACCTGCAATCACAATAGCACCGCCCAGAGTCAGGGCTTTTGAACCCACTGCCGGTCCCACATTATTGGCCACATCATTGGCACCAATATTCATTGCCATATAAGCACCAAAAAGTGCTGCTATAACCATAAAAGCATTGGTCGGTAACTCACCCATGGAATTATAGCTGATAATAAGCACAATTATCATGAAAATGATAACCACACCAAACTTCATAAAGTCCCCCCTACTGGACTCTGCTGCATCTTCCATATCATTCAACATTTTTAACATTAGACACCCTCTTAATATAAAAATTCAGCATAGACTAAAAAATTATTATAATAACCACACATGACAATATCGTAATATACAAATATAGCCAAATTATTAAAACATTGTAATATATGAATATGACCAGATTGTGACAATGTTGTAATAAATATAATTTTACTGTGTTTAATTTGCTAAAAGAGTGCTTCTGACTATGATTTCAGTTGAAGCAATTACTATCTATAGTGGACCCCGAAAACTGGACAATAGGTTAAAATATAAGAGCTAACCTAACGGGGAACGAAAAATGAGCAGAAAAAGAAAATTATTCAGTAATGAGTTTAAAGCAAAAGTAGCCATTGAAGCGATTAAAGGCCAGAAAACAGTTGCAGAAATTGCTTCAGAATTTGAAGTCCACACCACCTAGGTTATTAATTGGAAGAAACATATGTTGGATGGCGCAGCCGATACTTTTTCCAAAAAATTAGAGAATAAGGATGCTGAACATGAAAAGGAAAAAGAGCACCTGTAGAGTCAAATAGGCCAATTAAAAGTAGAGGCTGATT
>JAUJGA010000342.1:0-6316 GCA_042095675.1 Gammaproteobacteria bacterium | reverse complement strand
AAGCTCAACGATATCAATATCGTAATCATATCCAATTTTCTGAATAATCGCCTTCATCGTTGTACGATAAGGCTCCATAAAAACTTTATGCCTATATTTTGGTATCCAGACAAAATGATACATTAGCCTAAAGACATGATGCATATTTCTTTGAAGTTCCATGTATTGAGGAAAACAGGAAACTCACACAGGATGGTTATGAATCCATATTGAATAAAACAAAATATTGCTTCCTGAAAAAAGAAGAAAATCTGACTAAAAATCAGGACGCCAAACTAAAAGATGTTTTACAATATGATCTGAGAAGTGTCATAGCATATTAACTCAAAGTTTGTTTTGAGGCTTTCTGGCAATATAATTCACCCTATTGGGCACAGTGGTTTTTAAGGTAATGGTGTACAAGAGCAATGCGTTCAAAACTTGAACCGATGAAGAAATTTGTCAAAATGCTCAGAAGACATGAACCATTATTGATTAATTGGTTTAAGTCAAAAAAAGCATATTCTTCAGATGCTATAGAAGGATTAAATCGTAAAGTAAATCTGGTCACCAGAAGATCTTACGGTTTTAGGAACTACGATATACTGAAAATCGCCTTGTTTCATACGATGGGTAAGCTCCCAGAACCAGAAAGAGCCCACTAATTTTTTTGAAGAGGCTTTTTTAATCTCAATTACACTGAATAGTTACAACGATTTTTAAATAAATTACGCTACTTCAGACTCATTTCACATTGGACAATGCTATACTTTGACATTCAAGAGCAAACACATTATGATATACTAACATACAAAATTAAATACATCGTGATAGATTTAGTTGAATTGTCTTTCAGCAAACTATTTCGATTTCAACAAAACTAAAAGGTGATTTATGAGTGCAGCAAGCAATACTAGACCAAAAGTACCTGAGGGAAAATCTCCCTATCTATTAACACGTCAGAAAGAAGCTAATGATATGGGTTTCGTTGGATATGATACTATCTGGGAATCATTTCAAAAAGAAGTTCCATATGAGACGCCAAAACGTCCATAACTAGCTATTATTCTGCAAAAAAAGCTGTTCTAGGCAATTGTCTAGAACAGCTTTTTTAATTCCACCTCTTAAATAAATCCCCTTCTCTAATAAAAAAAGCTATTTACACAAGCATCGCACCAATTAACCGCTCAAAATACTACTATATTGGGACTGTAAGGCTTCCATTGATATCAGGTCCATTTTCAATTTTTCCACCTGCTTCAACTTCTTCATCTGTCGCATCACGAACTGTTAATATCTCCAGCTTAAAAATAACCATCCTGCCACAAAGTGGGTTGTTAGCATCAATAGTTATTGATTTATCATCCAATCTGGTCACAATAAAATTTTTGGTATCACCATTTTCATTTTCCATGATAATGGTTGTACCAACTTCATGATATTCCTCTGGCACATTTTCTAGATTATCTATAATCACTAAAGATTCATCTCGAGGGCCATATAATTGGCTTCCATCGAAAGGCACTTCAACAATTTCACCCACATATTTACCTTCTAACTCAGCAGATACCTGGCTTGATAGTACTTTATTAACGCCATGTACATAACCAATGGGAAATTCAACTCCAGTGAGTATGTCACTGGTTTTTTCATCGATAATCTGGTACTTGAGTTCAACGTATTTTTCGTTTTGTATAATTTCTTTCATAATATTTAACTCGGAGGATAAGTCTCTTATCAAACATAAAAATATATCTCTGTCTTATTTGCAGGGAAAATGTTTGCAAAGCGACAGCAGCATATTTTTATTTGCTGACGACTCTTATACAAACAATTTATTTTTTGTTAAGAAACTAAAAAATTGAGGCCGCAAATATTTTAACTTCACCTTTTTCATAGCCTAGAACCATTCTACCAAGCCATTCACCTTCTTTTTTGGTACTTCGTACTCTAAACAGAAAAGAGACATGCTCACCACGGCGAAGAAAACCAAGGAAATCATACTCTGTAGAAAGACTACGTGTCAAATCGCTTTTAGCAAATTGCTTACCCACTTCTATTTCATTCAGACCCAATAATAAGTCATAAGAAAAGTTCCTGATAAACTTCCCATACTGGCCCTTGTTGGAATATTTAATCAGGTCTTCCCACCAGGGAATACCAATTTTCATAAGCTCTTCATCTGTCTCGTCTATAATATTCATCTGTCACTCTTTATTTTCATACAAAAAAAAAAGGCCAACATAAAGCTGGCCCTCTTTAAAGGCAGACACAAGCCAATTGACCCTGTCTGGTATTTTCTACAGCTTATTTTTCAGCATTTAGTTCAGCTAACGCTTTATCTTCGATATCGCCAACCAGGTGATACAGAGGAGCTTTCTCCATAGTATAATCACCTGACTGTGGATCACGTCGAGAAACAGTCAGTACATGCCAATTATCATCATCTACTTTCATCGCGTCACCGCGGTAGTAGTAACCAGGCCAGCGTGTTTCCTTACGGAACAAGGTATGATGGAATACTGCTTCAGAAGTAAGAAAACGATGCTTTAATTCCCATGCACGTAGTAGTTCGTGAATGTTCTCTGCAGCAACCTTCTCAAGATCCTCTTCAAGGTACTTCATTTTCTTTAGGCCGATATGCAATAGTTTATCGTTAGTCATATAGTTAACTGTTACACCACCAGCGTATTCGTCCATCATCTTCTGTAAACGATCAAGACCTTGACGTGGGTTAATGTAGTTAGGGTTAACAGAACCTGCAACGATATCATTGCGGTAGATCTTATAGTGCTCCATAGGCTTGTAGATCTCTTCCTTACGGAGATTGATCTGATCATCAGAAACACGAATACCCTGTGCCTTGCCATCGTCAATGTACTTACAAGCAGCTTTTGCAGCCAGACGACCTTCAGTGAATGAACCCGAAGAGAACGCATGCGGTGTACCACCGACAGCATCACCAGCACCGAATAAACCTTCAACAGTGGTCATACGATTATAACCCCAGAAGTACTCATCAGGAGATATATCTTCTGGACCAGAACACCATGCACCACAACCTGTTGCGTGAGAACCCATAACATAAGGCTCAGAAGTTGTTAGTTCAGGGTTTTCATACTTAGGATTAACATCGGTTGCAGCCCAAAGTACTGCCTGACCAACTGTCATACCCAGGAAGTTGTGCCAGCCAATCTCTTCAAGGTGTGGGTCCTGGAACGCTTCCATAGTCACCATGTGAATTGGTCCCTTACCAGCAGCCACCTCATTAATGAATGCATGGTTACGCAGACAAGTAGGAATTGGTTTGTGAGACACGTGTGATGTACTTGTGTCTAGGTAAGCTTTACCAACCATTTCCTCAAGAGCTGGGAACCATTTGGATTCATATTCTTCGCCATCGCAGTTCTGAGTGTAAGTTTTCAGATGCAGGAAGTAAGCACCAACAGGACCGTAACCATCTTTGAAACGAGCCAGTACGATACGATTTTCCATTTGGGTCATTTTCGCGCCAGCGCCAATCATCAGACCGTAAGCTGAACCAGAAGACCATGGAGCATACCATACACGACCCGCACCTTCACCAACTGAACGTGGCTTAAAGATGTTAGACGCACCACCAGCACCAACAACAACAGCCTTGGCTTTGAATACGTGGTAGTCACCAGTACGAACGTTGAAACCAACGGCACCCGCAACACGGTTTTCTTTAGACTCATCCATTAACAGGTGTGTCACACAAACACGGTTAAACACCTTATCAGCAGACTTCTTAGCAGCTTCAGCTACTAATGGCTTATAAGATTCACCATGAATCATGATCTGCCAGCGACCTTCACGAAGATATGAACCAGATTTAGGGTCACGCATAATTGGCATACCCCACTCTTCAAACTGGTGAACAGCTGAGTCAACGTGACGAGCCATATCAAACAGCAGATCTTCACGAACCATACCCATTAAGTCGATACGTGCATAGCGAACATGATCCTCTGGGTTATTCTCACCAAAGCGAGTACCCATGTAACAGTTGATCGCATAAAGCCCCTGTGCAACAGCACCAGAACGATTGATATTTGCTTTTTCAGCAACAACAATTTTCTTATCTTTACCCCAGTAACGTGCTTCAAAAGCAGCACCTGTACCACCAAGACCGGCACCAGCAACTAGAATATCAATATTGTCTTCAATAATTGTTTTGTAGCCCATTAGTGATAAACTCCTACTTTCATTTCCAAACCATTTGATTCCAAGGTATGAATATCTCCATCATCCATTCGAATATATTTAGGCTCGTTATATAACAACTGACTATCTCTCATTTCTTGAGAGGGTGCAGGCTGATTAGCAAGCTGAGGAACATGCTGACCCCATGGTTTAGTCGTAATAGGTGCCAGTAGATTCAGATCAGTTTCACCATTGCGTGATTTAATACGCCAGGCAATAATACCTTTTTCTTCATCTCGGATTACACGAACTGAGTGACCCAGTGGTGCGAAGTCCGCATAACCACGTACGTCAATAGCATGGTGTGGGCATGCTTTAACACACGAGTAGCATTCCCAGCACATGTTTGGTTCAATGTTGTATGCACGACGGTAAGTGGGGTCGATGTGCATGATGTCTGATGGGCAGATATCAACACAGTGGCCACAGCCGTCACAGCGAGTCATGTATACAAAAGTTGGCATTTTTTTCTCCTTACTTTTGTTGATTAATTAATAGTGGTGTGGGGGTTCGCTTTTGATACAAAGCCCCATGTTAGGTGGGTTTTTACCCATATATTCTGGAATATCAGGGAATTTTGCCTGAATTGCAGGATCATTCATTTCACCTACGTCAGGTAGATTTTCCTGTGAACCATCAAGCTTGGTCATACGCTTCTGATAAGCAGCAGCTGGCTTAAAGAACATGTGCGCAAACTTAGACCACATTACGGTACTGAACAGAGAAGTAGTAGCAATGATGAACAGCACAAAGAACAATAAGTTAGGACCAGACAATCCTCCACCTGCGAGAGACCAAATCAGCCCCCAAGTCACCATCATTAGTGCTGAAACAATAAACAGATCTGCCTTTGCCAGCTGATACCATTTGTGACCTTCAGCAGAGACATCGACACGGATGATAAACCAGAACCAGTAGCCTCCAACAGCAAGTGAAGCGGCGCCCAGGTGCCACAGTGCTCCCCAAATACCAGCATCAGCAGTTGTAGGATAAGCAAAAATCAATGTAATCGTAGAGACAACAAAGATAATGAAGCCATACATGGTCAGCAGATGCGAAAGTCTGCGCTGTGGGTTTTCAAACTCACCTGAAGTTAGTACTTCGTTTAGCACAACTCCAATAGCAGCTGAAGCTTTTTCGCCACTGCTGACAGTGCGTCTGGCATTTTTCTGCTGTTTTTTTGAATTCTCAAAAAAGTACTGAGCACTTTTCTTGTGAATCATATCTATTATTGTGCCACCGATAACTAATATGACCATTAAAATAAGATAACCTTGCATGATTTCTGGCGAAATCGTCGCTGCAAGGTCTGCGAAGGGGTTTGTGGTTAACATTTACAGGTCTCCTTAGACATTTAATTAAATTCTGCACATGCATTATAAAGATAAATAATTTTAACACCATATTCATAATGATATATAACATAAATAATTTAACATAGAATTTATTCATAATAATGAGTACAATTATCATTATTGTGTGCCACAGTTTATGAATGACTTTAAGACTTTTGTTGTAGTATGCTGGCTTTTGTAAGCGACTCCGGGTCTTATTCCTCATCAATTAATTTTATTGATACCAGTTCACCACGACGTTCTTGCAGTTTTACCCAAAATTTTTTTGATTGTCCGATTGGCTTTATTCCACTTGTTTTTCTTCCATCTCTACCATCTTTCATTTTTTCCCATTTACAAGCAAATCCATCTATTTCCATATTCATAATAGTATTTTATTTTATATTTAATAAATAATTTTTTAGGCTTTCTCCTTTATAAATATATTTTATCCAAAAATTTTCATCACGTATTTCAATATAACCAGATAAAGTCAATAAATCATTGCCATTATTTTCTTTAGTTAACATGTTTGAAACCATATTAGCTAACTTTATTCCATCTAAATCTTGTTTTACCTGAATTCAAGTAATAAGTGCATGACCTGTTAGCTCTAAAGTGTACCCTTTTGTAAAGACCAGTTTTAGTTAATTTCTTATTCTTTATTTTGCTTTTGTTTTTTGCTCCTTTTCTTTTGATGTTAAAAAAAATATCAATCTTTTTTATTTATTATTATTGCGCCGCAGGCACCCTAAATACACATCATAATTTGATGT
>JAUJGA010000341.1:0-9259 GCA_042095675.1 Gammaproteobacteria bacterium | reverse complement strand
TGAAACGATTGGAAATGCAAATGAAGAAACAATTAGAAAGTACGTTCAAGAACAGCTAGTTGAGTTAGATCAAAAAGAAAGACATTCAGACCAGCTGGACTTGTTTTAAAACTCGGTCGCTTGCGGCCGAGATATTTATCTCTTTAGGAATAATGTTTCTGATTTTGTTGTCCAAATCTTGGGGTCCACTATACATAGCCAGTCGTAATTTGGATTTTCTTTCATCCAGTGTGACTATCGCCCCACGATGATTTTTACCAATAATGGTATCTGCTTACCAATCACCAACACGCTCTCTGCTATTGACAACATCTGGCATTTTATCAATATCAACCCTATCAGGAATACCGTTCTTACTGCGCTTATTAGAAGAGCCATAGCGCTTTCTATAGGTCTTCTTTTGATGCCTTAAATGCTTATAAAAAACACCACCAACAGCCTTATCTGATAAAATATATTGATAAATTGTTTCATGATGTAGTGACAGACTGTCTTTTTTTTAGCCAGCCAGATACTTGTTCTGGACTCCAGTCCTTTATAAGTAAATCACTGATTGTGTCCTTGACCTCATTTGTGACTTTTACGGCTTTAAATTTGTTCTGATGGCGCTCTATGGTCTTTTTATGGGCTTGTTTATGCCGATATCCTCTCAAGCCTGTATTGCGTGCAATTTCTCTTGTAATTGAACTCTGTGAACGATCAAGTGATTCTGTAATTACTTCATGACTCTCTTCATTTCTTAGTGATATTTCGATATAATGTCTTTCTTAAAGACTCAGGTGTTTATGGCTCATTTGTAGCCTCTGCTGTTGGTGTCGTAACCTGGCATTGTAACCCTGAGTCTTGTTTGATTTACAGAGTGTTTGCTCAGCTACTATCAGAGGTCATGCACTTATTATACGAATTCAGCAGTTTAAAAAAGTATGTGTTCTATGAAAACCTTAATTAATAATGCAGGAAATAATAAAAAAGTTAATCTTCTAGGTTATGATTTAGCACATATGAAAGAATTTTTTTCTGAAATAAATGAAAAAAGTTTTCGTGCGGTGCAGGTTCTTAAGTGGATACATCAGTCAGATGTGGATGATTTTGTACAAATGTCTAATGTTAGTCAGGATTTACGTCTTAAGTTATCTAAGATAGCTGAAATTAAAGCGCCTGAGATAATTATGGAGCAAAAAGCCAGTGATGGTACTATTAAATGGCTAATGCGTCTGGATGGTGGAAATAGTATTGAAACAGTTTTTATCCCTGAAGATAATAGAGGGACCTTGTGTATTTCATCTCAGGTGGGCTGTGCTCTGGATTGCGGCTTTTGTTCAACAGCAAAACAGGGTTTTAACCGTAACTTAACTTCGTCAGAAATTATTGCACAGTTATGGATTGCTTATCGACAATTACGAATAATTTCTTCTGATAACAATGATGATTCTAAGGCTATTAATGCTTTAGTGAAAAAAAATGGGGTAAAGAGAGATATTACTAATGTGGTTTTAATGGGCATGGGTGAGCCCTTATTGAATCTTGACAATGTGGTTGAAGCGGTTCATCTGATGCTTGATGACCATGCCTATGGTTTATCCAAGCGTCGTGTCACTATTAGTACAGCAGGCGTTGCCCCGGCACTGAAAAGATTAGGGGAAGAATGTGATGTGAGCCTGGCTCTATCATTACATGCACCCAATGATAAAATACGCGATACTATCGTACCATTAAATAAAAAATATCCCATCAGTGAAGTACTGGAGGCTTGTCGATTTTATTTTAATGGCAATACAAAAAAGAAGCAGTTCATTATTGAATATGTTATGTTAGCAGGGATCAATGATAGTGAAAAAAATGCACGTGAATTAGCCGTATTATTAAAAAAAATGCCCTGTAAAATAAATTTAATTCCATTTAATCCATTCCCTAATAGTGGATATGAGTGTTCTAAGATGCAAACCATTAATCGTTTTAAGGATATTTTACATAAAGCGGGTTATGTAACTATGGTAAGAAAAACCCGTGGTGAAGATATTGATGCAGCTTGCGGGCAATTAGCAGGCAAGGTCATTGATAAATGTCGCAGGCTAAACTCTGTATCCGGAACTCATTAAAGCATTATATGAAACTATGAAAATTAAAAACAATAGACATTTTATTTTATTACTTGTTCTTATGTTGAGTGCCTGTAAAAGTCTTCCTACTGGTGCAAATAGTGTTGATGAAGAAAAAGCAGATTTAACGAATCAGTATTCAACTGATCATTTATCAGAAAATAAAGCGTCTAATCTAAATGCTCAATTGGGTGCGGGCTATATTACTAATGGCCGCTATGATCGTGCTCTGAATAAATTAGAAAAAGCGCTTAATCTGGATTCAGGTAATGCACTAGCGCATAACTATCTTGGGGTTTTATATGGACGCCTGGATCGCCCTAAACTGGCCTATGAACAATTTAATCGTTCTCTGGATTTATCCCCTAATAACTCAGTTTTACTCAATAATTATGCGATTTTTTTATGTGAGCAGGAAGAATTTTTTTCAGCAATAAGAAAATTTAAAAAAGTGGTTGGTAATCCCTTATATAATAATTTATCAGGTGCCTATAATAGTGCTGGTAATTGTGCATATAAGAATGAAGATTATCAATTAGCAGAGCAATTTTATCGCAGTTCTTTGAAAAAGAACCCAAATATGTCCCGTGCTATGTTAGGTCTGGCAAGAATTAATTATATTCAAGGAACTTACCACTTGGCATTGAGCTATTATCAACGATTTGATGTTTTAGCAATACAGGATGCTGATAGCTTATGGTTAGGGCTCAATATTCTTAAAAATTTACAGCAGCCCGATAAAAATTTAATATCTGGTTATCAATTACAATTAAAAAGTAGATTTCAAGATAGTGATGAAACAAAGTGGTTTTATCAAAACAAGCAGGAATATTAATTTTGGATAAGCAATCACAAATAAATACTGATCAACAGAAACTTGATGATATTATCTCATCAAGAGAGGATGGTTTTGGCTCTATATTGAGAAGACGACGTGAAGAAAAAAACATGACTTTAAGTGATGTTGTCAGACAGCTACACTTAAATGAAAAGTTTATTCAAGCAATTGAGTGTGAAGATAATACACAATTGCCTGCTCCAGCTTTTGTCTGCGGTTATATCCGTAATTATGCAAGATTATTAGACCTTCAGCACGAAGGGCTGATTGCTGACTATAAACAAAGTTTAGGTGATCATGTTATTGAACCTGAATTAAAAGTGACAAAACAAAAACAGATAAGTAATTCTTCTATAAAAAGTACAATTATTATATTAGTCTTTAAATTAATATTACTTGTTGGTTTGGTCTTCGGTTCGTGGAATTTGTGGCTCTATATATCAGAACATTACCTCAAAACTTCGCCAACAATAGAAAATGATACTGAATTATCAATTAATTCACCTTTTATGGATTCTATTGATAATGATGCAGAAACTTTATTATTGCCGGTTATTGATACAGCCTCATTAGAGAATGCGGCAATAGAGACAGAAACATTGCAACAACCTGTTGTTGATTCAGATAACATAGCAGTAGAAGTAGATGAAACGATTGTAGAAGTTGTCGTAGATGATGTCTCAGAAGTGGATGCTTCTATAGAAATTGAAATACCTTCAAATGCAGTAGAAGAATCAGTGTCTGAAACTGAAAGTACAACTAGTGAAAGTGTCGTTGTTGAGGAAGATATTAATATCTTGGAAGTGACAGATAATAAATTAATCTTAGAGTTTTATGGTGATTCATGGATAAAAATAAAAGATGCGACTAATAAAACACTCTCTTATGGTACTAAAAAATCCGGATTAGTTTTAACTCTTGAAGGGCAGCGTCCATATTCAATGACAATAGGCAATGCAGGCAAAGTCAAAATCATGATTGATGGTAAGATCTATGATCATCGTGATTTTATGAATGAAAACAGCATTGCTCGATATACTCTACCCTAGATACATAGATAAAGAAGAATAAGTTTGGCAGAAAAAATCCAGTCAATTCGCGGGATGAATGATATTCTCCCCGATGAAAGTCCTTTTTGGCAATTAATTGAAGAGAAACTACGTCACTTAATGAGTGCTTATCATTATGATGAAATTCGTTTTCCCATTGTAGAAAAAACAGCATTGTTTAAACGCTCTATTGGGGAAGTAACCGATATTGTTGAAAAAGAGATGTATACCTTTGATGATCGAAATGGCGATAGTCTGACCTTACGTCCTGAGGGCACTGCAGCCTGTGTGCGTGCAGGCGTACAAAATGGACTATTGGTTAATCAGCAGCAACGTTTGTGGTATATGGGGCCCATGTTCCGACATGAAAGACCGCAAAAGGGACGTTATAGACAGTTTCATCAATTTGGAGTAGAAGTTTTTGGTCTTAATGGACCTGATATTGATGCTGAACTGATTTATATGACAGCTCGCCTATGGAAATTGCTTGGATTAGAAGATTCAGTTAAGTTACAAATCAATTCTCTTGGAACCAGTGAATCAAGAACTGTTTATCGCTTGATATTGACAGAATACCTGCTGGCTAAAAAGGATTTACTGGATGAAGATAGCTTACGTCGTCTGGAGACCAACCCATTACGTATTTTAGATAGTAAAAATCCAAAAATGCAGGAAATGATTGAGCAGGCACCACGGTTAATGGATTATCTGGATGATGAATCCCAGCAGCATTTTACACAATTATGTACTTATTTAGATAGTGTGTGTATTGAATATGAGATTAATACTCGTCTGGTACGTGGATTAGACTATTATAGTAAAACAGTTTTTGAATGGGTGACTGATAAATTAGGTGCTCAGGGTACTGTTTGTGCCGGAGGAAGATATGATGCTCTGGTTAAACAACTGGGTGGTCGTGAAACACCTGCGGTTGGTTTTGCTATGGGACTTGAACGTTTAATTGAACTGGTTGAAAAAGATCAGCTGAATAAACAATTAAAACACCCTCATGCAGTATTATTAATGATGGGTGAACGTGCACAAAATTCTGCTTTTACCCTGACCGAAAAATTGCGAGATCAACTCCCAGATATACGTATTTTTAATGTTTGTGGTGGTGGAAGTTTTAAAAGCCAGATGAAGCGGGCAGATAAAAGTCAGGCTGAAATTGCAATTATTTTAGGCGACGATGAATTGGACAAAAATATAGTCACAGTGAAATATATACGTGCCAATAAAGATGAAGCACAGCAAAAACAAGTAACACATGAAGAATTAATTGAATTATTACAAAATCTAAATAACTACAAATAACGAAAAAGCTCTTTCCTGGAGAAAAGAATGGATAATTACGAAACAGAAGAACAACAAGTTGAAGCGATAAAAAAGTGGTTACATGAAAACTACAAAATGCTTATTGTTGTGACTATTGTCGGTTTAGGAAGTATTGTTGGTATTCAGCAATGGAAAAACAATAAAATCATAAGTTCACAAGTTGCATCTATGGAGTATGATTTAATTTTACAATCTGCTGTTTCAAATAGCGGCCCTTTGGAAACAGCAACTGATAAAAATCCGCTTGATGCGATAGCAAATGGAGTTGAGAATTTACAGTCAGAATATAAAGATTATCCTTATGCTGCTCTGGCAACGCTGATAGAAGCCAAAACACTTATTGAAGTCGAACAGTTTTCTGAAGCAGAGAAAAAATATCAATGGGTTATAAATAACAGTAATAACATTGCCTTACAGCATATATCTAGAATTCGTTTAGCAAGTTTATTGTCTTCTCAGGGTAAAAATGAAGAAGCTTTAAAAGCCTTGGGTACAGATTATGGTAGTTTCAAAGCCAGTTATATGGAAACTCAGGGTGATATTTTAGTCTTATTAAAACGTATAAATGAAGCAAAATCTGCTTACGATCAGGCATTACAGGCTTACGCGGTGATTGGTGATAATGCACAAATATTAGAAGTTAAACGTAATGACTTAGGAAATTCATAATGAGTTTAATTCATCAGCTGAAAATTCCAGTTAGTTATTTAAGACTTTTTTTATTATTGTTTTTCAGCCTGTTTTTAAGTGGATGTGGTTTCTTTAGAGGTGACGATAATTCAATACCCCCTACAGAATTAGAAGATTTTACTGAATCGGCACAGATTACTACGCTATGGAATAAAAATGTTGGCGTGGGTGTTGATGAGGTGATGGTAAATTTAACCCCTCTAATTACGGATAATGAGATATTTACCGTAGATCGTGAAGGGGAAGTGACTGCACTTGATCTCACAACAGGTTCTATAAAATGGCAAGTTGAACTGAATATGCTGATTACCGGTGGTATTGGTGGTGGTGAAGGCCTGCTCATTGTGGGTAATACCATCGGTGAAATTATTGTTCTCAATGCCCATGACGGCAGTATTAAATGGCAGAAACAAATGAGCAGTGTGATGTTATCTTCTCCATTGATTATTGATGACACTCTACTGGTCAGAACAGGTGATGGAAGTATTTTTGCTCTGAGTACTGATTCAGGAGAGCAATTGTGGGTATATGATAGAGGCGTGCCAGTACTCACCTTAAGAGGTAATAGTAGTTCTTTGCTAGGGGGTAGAGAATTAATTTTAACTGGTTTTGATAGTGGAAAAATTACTGCGATAGTTGTTAAGGATGGTCGTCTTTTCTGGGAAATTAGTGCAGCAATTCCTGCAGGTCGTACTGATTTAGAACGTTTAGTTGATATTGATGGTGGTATGATTTTGATGGGACGTATCCTCTATGCTGTGACTTATCAGGGCAAGCTAGTTGCGATTAATGCCATGGAAGGAAAGCTGGTATGGTCAAAAGAAATGTCATCCTATGCCGGTATTGCTGCAGATGAACGACAAGTTTATGTAACGGATTCAGATAGTAATGTATGGGCCGTCGATCGTTTCTCTGGTAGTAAACTATGGAAACAGGATAAGCTGGCTTATCGAAAGTTAACTGCACCGGTCTCAGTGGGTGATTATCTTCTAGTGGGTGATTATGAAGGCTATGTTCATGTTTTGTCACAATTAGATGGCAGTATTGTCGGTCGTGACAGAGTAGATTCTGATGGTTTTTTTGTTCAGCCTAAAATCTCTGCTGATGTTATATATATTTATGGCAATGGCGGTCAATTGTCAGCCTTACGTGTCAAATAGAAGTTAGAATACTGATGAAACCTGTTATTGCTATTGTTGGACGTCCTAATGTAGGAAAATCCACACTATTTAATCGTCTTACACGAACCCGTGATGCCTTAGTGGCTGATATGCCCGGAGTGACACGAGATCGCCAGTATGGTGATGGCCGGGTGGGTGACCGCCCCTATATCGTCATTGATACTGGAGGCTTAAGTGGTGATGATCAGGGTGTTGATACGCTGATGCAGTCACAGGTTTATCTGGCGATACAGGAAGCCAATATCATTTTATTTATTGTTGATGGCAGAGGCGGTATTACCGGTCATGATCAAACTATTTCACAGCACTTACGTCAATTAGGTAAAGAAATCATTGTTCTGGTGAATAAAACTGAAGGAATGAATGATGATTTGGTAGAGGCTGAATTTTATGCCTTAGGCCTGGGTCAGCCTTATGCAGTGTCTGCCTCTCATGGTGATGGTATTACACCTTTGATGGAGGAACTATTAGCGGGTATACCTGAGATGAGTGATGATGAAGATAATATAGATGATGGTATTAAATTAGCTATTGTAGGACGACCCAATGTCGGTAAATCAACTCTGATTAATCGTCTGATGGGTGAAGAACGTGTGGTGGCCTTTGATTTTCCGGGCACTACTCGGGATAGTATATTTATACCTTTTGAACGTGATGGTCAACGTTATACCTTTATTGATACAGCAGGTGTCAGACGCAAAAGCCGTATCAAGGAAACCATTGAAAAGTTTTCTATTATTAAGGCCTTACAAGCGATTGAATCCGCTAATGTCGTAGTGCTAATGCTGGATGCTCACGAAGGACTGACGGAACAGGATCTTCATTTATTAAGTTTTGTGCTGGATAAAGGTCGTGCACTGATTATTGCTATCAACAAATGGGATGGTATGACTAAAGATGCCAGAGAGTTTGTCAAAGAACAATTAGAACGCAGATTACCCTTTCTTGATTATGCAAAATATCATTATATATCTGCATTACATGGCAGTGGTGTTGGTTTATTATATGATTCTGTAGATAAGGCTTATGAATCAGCAATGAAGCAACATCAGGCAGCGACACTAAGCGGTTTACTGGAGAATGCCGTGCGTATGCATCAACCACCTCTGGTTCGTGGACGTCGTATAAAATTAAGTTATGCCCATCAGGGTGGTAAAAACCCACCCATTATCGTTATTCATGGTAATCAGACTGACTTTATACCTGAGTCGTATAAGCGTTATTTAGTTAATCAGTTTAGAAAGTGGTTGAAGTTAGAAGCAACGCCGATCCAATTGCAATTTAACAATAGTGAAAATCCCTTTCGTGGCACCAGACGTAATAATGATAAGACTAAAAAAGTTCTGGAAAAACGCCACCGTCAAACCAAGCATATGGCCAGGAAATTTGGCGGCAAGAAAAATAAACGTACCAATCGTTAGTTTATTGACTGATGGTCATATAAGCTGTAATTTGTGCTAAAGCCTTTCTTAGGTTCAAACTCATTAAACGAGTAATACCTTTAAGGATTTTTATTCCAACATCAGGATGTTTTTCTAATAGGTGCTGAATTCGTATAATAAATGCATGACCTCTGATAGTAGCTGAGCAAACACCCTTTAAATTAAACAAAACTCAGGGTTACAATGCCATGTTACGACACCAACATCAGAGGCTACAAATGAGCTATAAACACCTGAGTCTTGAAGAAAGAAATTATATCGAAATATCACTAAGAAACGAAGAGAGTCATGAAGTAATTGCAGAATCACTTGATCGTTCACAGATTTCAATTACAAGAGAAATTGCACGTAATACAGGCTTGAGAGGATATCGGTGTCAATAAGCATCCAAAACTGATCCACTTTTGCATCTAAAAGTGATCCACCCTACGGGGCTATTTTTGAGCCTTTTTTTTGCTTTGCATAAATCTAAAAGATGTATTTCCTGTTTCAATAATAGAACAATGATGTGTAATTCTATCCAGTAATGCGGTTGTCATTTTAGGATCACCGAACACAGTTACCCATTCATTGAATTCTAAGTTAGTGGTAATAATGACACTGGTTTTTTCATACAATTTGCTAA
>JAUJGA010000340.1:0-17324 GCA_042095675.1 Gammaproteobacteria bacterium | reverse complement strand
AGGTGTTTTTACATCTTTAGCAAGTTCTTATGCTAACGCTTTTAGTTTTTCTTGATCCATTATTCTGCTCATTAGTTATTACCTTTTGGTATATTAACAAAAATGAACAGTTACACACTTATTTTTACACCCTCATCTTATTTTTTAATTGAGTTGTCTTGACAATGGGGTCCACAGTAGTTTTTAGCTCAGACTCAATCATCTCTTTCTTATCAGATAATCCCAAGCTTTTTAGCTTTTTTTCAAGCCATTCCTTTTCAACGGTCATTTTGCCAACAATTTTAGTCAGCATTTCATTTTCTTTATTCACTTGAACCAATTCTTCTTTGTACTCTTTGACTGCTTTTGAGGGCTTCATTGCTATTTCAGCATTGGCTAAAAAGGTCTTTTTCCAATTTTGAATTGGTTTGCTGGAGTCACATTATTTTCACTGGCTATTTCATTCAGTGTCTTTTTATTTTGCAGCACTTCTAAGACTAGCTTAGTTTAAATGCTGAATTATAAGTGGCTCTTTTTCTACTCATTTCTTACTCCTGTTTATTACTTTTAGTTTAACTCGTTAGAAATAAGTTTTCTGATTTTGTTGTCATAATTTTTTGGGGTATTATAGTCCTCGTTCTGAAGTAGCATTATTAGGCTATAGACACACTGAATTATCAGGTGCTTTTTTTCTCTGATGTAAATATTAACCTGATACTTATCAGTTATAATGTAATCGTACTTTTATATGAGGTAAAACATCTAATATTAAAATTATCACTAAAAATACTCTATTGAGTATAGCTATTTGAACCTATATCATGAACCACAAAAAAACACTTTGTTTTCAATGAGTTGTGAATGTTGCAACTTATACTGATTTTATAGGTGAAAGTTGCAGCTTATGATAGAGTCTCAGTTGCAGCTTATGATATTTGTTCACCCATAAGCTATTGATTTTAAAAGTATGATTATTGCAGGTTATGGTGTAACCCACACCACCTGAGGTTTTCCCCATAAATCGTAACTAGTCCTATAAACTTTAAAAACTCTTACTATAATTTTATAAAGGTTATAGCATAAGTAATATAACAGTTATATATCGGCTAGATTACCTTTATTCTCCAGCCATGAACGTCGATCAGCAGAACGTTTTTTGGCCAATAGCATATCCATCATTTGATGGGTTTCATCATCTTCTTCAATGGTCAGACGAACC
Organism: Gammaproteobacteria bacterium; assembly: GCA_042095675.1. Taxonomy (GTDB): domain Bacteria; phylum Pseudomonadota; class Gammaproteobacteria; order GRL18; family GRL18; genus GRL18. The sequence continues at coordinate 16,126 of JAUJGA010000340.1, read as the reverse complement.
AGGCGGCGTGTATCAGGAGCAATTGTTGTTTCTCTTAATTGCAGGGGGTTCATCTCGCCCAGTCCCTTAAAACGTTGTACATTGACTTTACCACGAATTTTTTCCGCTTCAATACGATCGAGGATACCTTTCTTTTCAGCTTCATCCAAAGCATAAAAAACCTGTTTACCTACATCAATACGAAATAGTGGCGGCATGGCTACATAGATATGCCCTTCATCAACTAGGGTTCTGAAATGACGAATAAATAATGCACAGAGTAATGTCGCAATATGTAGGCCATCGGAATCTGCATCTGCAAGAATACAAATTTTACCATAGCGAAGAGCTTTAATGTCCGTGGAACCGGGTTCAACACCTATGGCTACAGATATATCATGTACCTCATTGGATGCCAACACTTGATTAGAATCCACTTCCCAGGTATTTAAAATTTTTCCACGCAGTGGCATGATTGCCTGAAAATTTCTATCCCGTGCCTGCTTGGCAGATCCTCCTGCTGAGTCCCCTTCCACTAAGAATATTTCTGTTTCATTAAAATCTGATGAAGTACAATCTGCCAGCTTTCCCGGTAATGCCGGCCCCTGAGTAATTTTCTTACGGACAATTTTTTTACCGGCACGAATACGTTGATTAGCCCGCCGAATAATTTGTTCTGCCAGCCGTTCACCATCATCTGTATTCTGGTTTAACCATAAACCAAAAGCATCTTTTACTACACTTGAAACAAAGGAAGCACATTCACGAGATGACAGACGTTCTTTAGTTTGTCCAGAAAACAAAGGATCCTGTAATTTAACGGATAGGATATAACAACAACTATCCCATACATCATCTGGTGCAATTTTAACTCCTCTGGGTAATAAATTACGAAATTCACAGAATTCTCGTATCGCATCAGTTAAACCCGTACGCAAGCCATTAACATGAGTTCCACCCTGTGGAGTTGGAATGAGGTTCGCATAACTCTCAGTAATCGGAGCCCCCTCTTCCGCCAGCCATAATAAAGCCCATTCCACTTGTTCGTTATTACCTTTTAAATTACCAATAAAAGGCGTGGCTGGAATACTTTCCATATCACCGATAAAATCCAGTAAATAATCTGATAAACCATTTTCAAAATACCAGCGCTCCCGTTCACCTGAGTTTTCATCATGAAAATTAATTTCTAACCCCGGGCATAAAACAGCCTTTGCTCTTAAGCCATGTTTTAAACGCGGCACAGAAAAGTTAAGCGAGTCAAAATATTTCTTGTGCGGCCAGAAACGTACCATAGTACCTGTATTACGCTGGCCAATATCTGCAATTTTTTCTAAATCATGGGTTTTATCCCCATGAGCAAAAGCCATATAATATTCTTCACCCTGTCTGCGTACCCAGATTTCTAATTTAGTGGATAAGGCATTGACCACAGAAACCCCGACACCATGCAAGCCACCGGAAAACTGATAATTATCATTGGAAAATTTAGCCCCTGCATGTAAGCGGGTCAGAATCAGCTCAACACCGGGGATTTTTTCATCCGGATGAATATCAATCGGCATACCCCGGCCATCATCTTTAACTGATAGCGAGCCATCCTTATAGAGCACTACATCAATACGCATGGCATAACCCGACATAGCCTCATCGACACTATTATCAATTACTTCCTGAGCAAGATGATTAGGTCGCTCTGTCTGAGTATACATCCCCGGACGTCGTTGAACAGGTTCAAGACCATTAAGAACTTCAATATCCTGAGCATCATAAGAACTGGCTGGCATTTATGTTTGTACCTTTGATATAGTGTGATTTGGTGAGAAAAATTGTAACTACATGGGTATTATAAAGTGAAATGGCTTTAAAATTCTAGAATTAAGTGTACTATATATAATTTTTTGTACCTCAATCAAATAACTAGCTATATTTATTATCCAAATATACAAGTAAGGGTTCATCACATTATTGCGTACTTATACTTTTCTTTAGAACCAAAGGGGACGTTCGGGAACAGTCTGCAAAACGCACTTCGGAGTATAGGTTGTAACTCAGGAGGACGCTCAGGTACGTCCATGTAACGCTCATCTTCGGCATCCATGCCTCAAAAAGCCTCCTGAGCCACAACCTACACTCCGAATTGCTCTTACGTCATATTCCCTCACTGTGAGCGAAAGAGCAACAATACCTTAGCGATTACGGATAACCAACACCATTCCCTAATTGGCGTCCTCTTGGGTTGTTTTTCTGTCATATGAAAAGTACGCATTTCTGTGATGAACCAATAATTTAATCCAGATAAGAAAAGAAAATATTTTTCAAATTGCATTTTAAACCCTAAGATATTGCCAAAAGAATGAATGCTTTAAAATAAAGCACTATTGATCCACATATGTGTAGCAATACTGGCTATATAACCAACAGCAATAGCTGGAGCCAATTTTAAGTGTCCAAAAAAAGTGTATTGTCCTCGAGCATGCACCATTAAAGCCACGCCGGCAGCTGAACCAATAGATAATAAAGAACCACCAACACCTGCTGTCATATTCACCATTAGCCACTGCCCATGAGACATTTCAGGGTTCATTGTTAAAACAGCAAACATAACCGGAATATTATCAACAATGGCTGATAACACACCAACTGCAATATTAGCTGTGGTTGCACCCCACTGAGTGTACATTAACTCAGAGTCAAGAGATAAGTAGCCCAGAAAGCCTAAACCTCCGACACAGAGCACAACGCCATAAAAGAAAAATAAGGTATCACATTCTGCCTTTGCTGCAGGTTTACAAACATCAAATGCCAATATTTCTCCTACTTCATTTTTATCATTACATTGTTCGTGGATAACACACTTATGCCTGGTTTTCTTGAGATAATATCCCAAAAATTGCAGATAACTTAAACCCGTTAACATACCAATAACGGGTGGCAAACCAAGAAAGTTATGAAAGCTCACAGCCGTAGCTATAGTCATTAAAAACAGGGCAATTATTCTTTTAGCCCCTCTTTTCATGCTAATCACTGCATTTGATGGTGCCGGCTTTTCATTAGGAATGGCAAAATTTATAATAGCCGCAGGTACTACAAAATTAACTACTGAAGGGATAAACAGAACAAAAAATCCCCAAAAATCAACCATACCATTTTGCCAAACCATTAATATAGGTCATAGCAACCAATAGGAACATCATCAATTCTGCATATTTCAGAAAATTATGACGCACCGCATGTTCAGCTAGTTCAGACATACCATGGTTCAGATAAAACCAGCCAATCATTCCCCAGATAATACCAGCAGCCAAAATAACCGTTTTAGATTTACGCAGATGAGTAAATTCTTCCGCCATCACAAAGATATAAGCCAGTGAAAATAAGAATAACGCCATAAAACCAATAGTGTTAGTGGTCAAGTCCATAGGCTTATGTTCAACCATAGCATCAGCGGCAAATAGCTGAAAAGGGATTTGTAGTAATGCAATTGCAGACCATAGAAAGCACTGTTTTTTTAATAAATTCATAGATAAATCTTAATAATTACGACATCATAATCCCCTTTTTAAGGGGGAATTGAGGGGGAGGTGTTTTTACAAACTAAGCTTGGATAATGACTTTGTACAAAATCAAAGATTTCTAAAGTCCTAAAAGATGAGTGTCATCATTATCATCATAACCACTAAGAAGAGTATCGTCATAATACCGCCTGCTCTCATAAAGTCGGGTACCTTATAGCCTGCAGGGCCCATAATAAGTGCATTGACCTGATGTGTTGGAATTAAAAACGAGTTAGAAGTTGCAATGGCCACAGTTAAGGCGAAGACAGCTGGATTCGCACCTTCAACACCCAGAGCAATATTTACAGCAAGAGGGACTAATAATACAGTCGCACCAACATTTGACATCACCAGAGTAAAAAATGTCGCTAATACTGCAATCGAGCTTTGAATAACCCAAATTGGCTGGCCACCCACAACTTTTAGAGTTTGCTCAGCAATCCATGCTGCAGTTCCAGATGTTTCAACCGCAAGACCTAAGGGAATTAAACTTGCTAATAAAAAGACCGTTTTCCATGAAACAGCTTCATAAGCCTCATCTATGTTTAATACTCCAGACAAAACCATCCCTATAGCGCCTGTTAACAAGGCAACAGAAAGTTTTAAATCCGTAAATAACACCATAGATAAAGCTACCACAAAAAACAGTGCTGCCCATCCCACCTTGTGTGGACGAGTTTCTTCATGAGGATATTCAGTAGTCACCACCACGAAGTTCTTATCTTTTACAATGCGATCTAAATTACTCCACAATGTATGAACCACTAAGGTATCACCTGCCTGAAAAGGTAAATCTCGAACACCTTCTCCGGTACCCAGAGTTTCGCCTTCACGATGCAATGCCACCATAGCCAGACCATAGTTTTTTCTTAACCAGACATCCCTGGCCGATTTATCAATCAATTGAGAACCAGGTGGAATGACCACTTCAGCAATACCCGAACGCGATGATGAGAGTGTATCTGAGAAAAATTTTAAATTATCTTTTAGATTCAGTGAATAATCATGAACAAAAGCTTTAATATGCTCATCTGTTCCTAACACACCTAAAATTGTATGAGCTTCAATGGTATAATCTCTGGCAACACCATTAGGACCAATAGTCACATCTTTTGTATTACCTCTAATAGCAGCAATAATTCTCACATGTTCATCGTGTTCAATATCATTTAAAACATGTCCGACCAATGGACTTTCTGCCGGTACAATAATCTCGTACATCGCATAATTAATACCATAAATATTCTGGAAATAATCCATAGTATTAGTGGCTTTATTGGCATCTGCTTTATCACTGCTTTTAGGCAATACAAAACGACCCGCCAGAACAAAATAGATAATACCGGTAATCACTAAAGCCAAACCAACCGGAGTAACTGAAAATAATCCCCAGGTTTCCATTTGTTGTGCTTCAGGTAAGGCATGATTAGACGTTAATATTAAATCATTCAATAAAATTAATGGTGATGAGCCGACCATAGTCACAGTACCACCTAAAATGGCACAAAATCCCATCGGCATCAATAAACGCGACATGGGCAAACCGGAACGTGCGGATATACGACTCACTACTGGGATAAACAGAGCTGCTGCACCAACATTCTGCATAAAAGAAGAAATAATAGCCACAGTACTCGATACGATAGGTATAATACGTTTTTCAGAAGTTCCCCCAGTCTGTAAAATAAATGAGGCCACTTTACTCATAATACCTGTTTTATCCAAACCGGCGCCAATAATCATCACCGCTATAATGGACATCACCGCATTACTTGAAAAACCATTAAATAAATTATCATTAGAAATCAGGCCCGCATCAAGCCCCATAATCGGTGCGAATAATGTGGATAGACCAAGCAATACCATAATAGATATTGCAGTCACATCTATATCAACCACCTCAAAGGCAAATAAATAAATCGTTAGAACCAATATGCCCATTACCCAAGACATCTGCACCGTGGGAACAAGCGTTGACATATACAAAGCTATGAATAGAAATATAATTCCAGCAATAATTTTCTTTTTTTGTTTTTTAAGTGTTTCTTTCATTAAATTTCTCTCGCTATTAATTAATAAGTACTATTGGAATCTGCAGGTGTTTAGTAATTGATTTGTTACTTAAAAAATTGCTCATCAACTGATCATGTGAGTCTGTCACCAGATATTGTAAGGAACGATGATTCATTAGATAATCTTTAACTTCTTCAATGGAATAATTAATTAGCGTCACAATATTCACATCCAAATTATTGTTAGAAAAACTGGAGCGAGCCTGAACAAAAAATGATTCTGAAGCAGTTATTTTATGGACACTATGATAAAGAATATCCAATGAACAATTATTGGCATTGCCTAAAACATAATTCAAAACATTCTGGTTAGTGACGTCATTACATAATAGAGCGATATGTTTTTTCATTTTTTAATGGCTTTGGTAAAATAACATTAGATAGCTGTGAATGAAAAAATTGACCAAGTTTGAGAGAATGATGATTGAGAATCTAATCCTTATCAGCCGTGGATAGATATTCATCAGCATATTGTGCTGACAAACCGTCCATTATTTTTTTTAAGCTTTTTATCATTTTATTTGCCTCGTATAGATAAGTAATTAATAATTACTTATCTATACAGCAAGACTAATACCAACAACAAAAGAATTTTAACTATTTGTTTTTAATAATATTGTTAATCTCAACTGACTTACTATTGTTACCTTATGCAACAGTAAAATAAAACCTTATTCTAATTTACTAATATACTGTCTTCTACGCTATGTTGCATATTGCATCACTATTGTTTCTATAGTGATACACTCAATTTGGGCACTCGTGTTTATATTTGCGAAGACAATTTCAATATGCAACAATTAGAATATTTTAAAATTCTAAAAAGTTAAAAACAACATCTAATTATGAATAGCATACGTCATAAAATTTCAAACGCATTCTATATGTTGGCAATTTTTATCATATTATTATGCTTATTTGCCTTCTTTAATCTGCTTTATTTACAATTACAGGTAGAAGAAGGTGTTGTCATTTCAAATTTTAAAGATAATATTCTTGAATATGAGACGCCATGAAAAAAATATATTTCGTTATCATGATAAAAAAGAACTTAAGAATATTATTCTTTTCACTCAGCAAGCCATTAACAACCTGGGGCAGAACCATGAAGTATTTTCCAATCTCCATTGGGTGTAGATCTTTTGAGCGACAAAATCAAGGAAAAAGATCACTCAACGACTATGGACTGAAAGTCCATAGTCGTTGAGTGATCTTTACTAACAACACCTTTCAATATCTGAACATCATCATAATCACAGATTTACATCAGCAATTTTCGACACCTTATTTGTACATCACCTTGTAGCAATGGGTATCTGTATTTTGTCACCCAAACTAGATGAACCATTAAGATCCTTATGTTATGCCCATTTCTTCTATGTTCTTTCATAAATCATAGACTAACATTTGCCTTTTAAAATGTGTAGCAACTAAAGCCTTGCACTAAAGTGCATAGTTTTGACTAGCGGACTGAAACAATAAATTATGCTACTAAAGACTCATTTCACGTTGGAATGAAACCTTTTGTTCAGACTCATTTCACATTGGACAATGCTACTTGATGAAATGACAGAAAAATACTGCAATAATGAATATTGTGGTGAGACTAAATCATTTTTTGACAAAGAAGGCATGGTCATTGAGCTATAATTAGACTTATAATACACCTCCCAATTTTTAGAATTAACAAAAAAGTGAACAAGAATGATTAAATCTTATCCTGATAATTTATTTGAAGAAATAAAATTACTCGCAAAATTTCCAGAAGAGTCTCATATGGAAGGTCTTAAAATTCATAATGATGCTGATCCTACGACTATTAGTTCAGCTAAAGCGCTTTTCAACAAAGGCTTAACCACTCAAACTGATGGTGGGTATCTTACTGACTCAGGTCGTGAAATGGCTGAACACCTGCATACTGTTCTGGATACTATGAATCAGAAATAATAGTTTCATAGTGCAAATGACTGACTAAGTTTTTAACTAATTGTTTTTCTATCTGAGTACTTTCAAACTCTGCTATAAAGTCTGAAACCTGTATAATTTTAAGATCTTCATAACCGCAGGGGTTAATTTGCTTAAACGGACTCAAATCCATTTTTAAATTAAGGCTGAGACCATGAAAACTACAGCCTTTTTTAATACGTAAACCCAGTGCAGCAATTTTAGCATTATCAATATAAACACCCGGAGCTTCTTTCTTGGCGTATGCATGCAGTTGGTATTGTGCCAGCGTATCTATAATACTTTGTTCCATGATACTAACTAACTTGCGCACACCAATAGCCTGTCGTTTGAGATCGATTAAGAGATAAGCAATCAACTGCCCGGGACCGTGATAGGTCACCTGGCCACCCCGATCAATATCTATCATTGGAATATTACTCTGTGTCAGAATATGTTCTGGCTTCGCATTACGCCCCAGGGTAAACATGGGTTCATGCTCCAGTAACCATATTTCATCAGCCGTTTCTACATGCCTATTTTGTGTGAACGTCTGCATTTCATGCCAGATAGGCTCATAAACTTGTCGTCCTAAATAACGAATTACAAGAGTATTAGAAGGGATAATTTAGAGGGCCATTTTAGTCTGAGGATAATTATTCAGTTCAATATAAAGATCATCTAATTGCTTACGACTATGAGCAACTAATTGTACAGTGACAGCAATATACTTACCATTACTGCTAGGGCGTATTTTTACGCAATCTTCTACCACGCCTTTCACATGTTTCTGGCAAATAGATAACACTGTGTTCTCATAATTATTAACATTTTCCCCCATCACTTTTAAAGCAAAGTCACAGGGAAAATGCATCATCTGATCTTCATCAATACTTTCATTCTCTACGCTCATAAACTACTCCATCATTAATAAGGCACTATCTTTAACATATTGCCAGATACTACCTTCTTCGATAGTTTTCAGAGCGATCAGTGGTGAACTGGATAATACCTTACCTTCCAGTTTCACTTCCACCTGACCCAATACCGTACCCTTAGTAATAGGTGCTTCTATTGGTGTATTGATATTCATAGCAGGTTTAAGATTTTTATATTGTCCTCGTGGAATAGTCACTGCAATTTTTTTAGCAACACCCACCGGTAATTGTTCCTGACTACCTTTAAAAATACGCACATTTTTTAGTGCCTTGGAAGTTGGATAAATAACATGTGATTCATAGAATCGAAAACCAAAGTTTAATAATTTTTGTGACTCCTGAGCTCGGGCACTGACACTTTTTGTACCTAAGACCACGGAGATAAGACGCATATTTTCACGCTTTGCAGATGATACAAGACAATAACCTGCATCTTCTGTATAACCTGTTTTCATTCCATCAACACTATTATCACGCCATAATAATTTATTTCTATTAGCCTGTTTAATATTATTATAGGTAAATTCCTTTGTAGAGTACCATTTATAATATTGTGGAAACTTTTCAATTAATGCTCTGGCTAATATAGCGAGATCTCTGGCACTGGTTTTATGTTCAGGATCAGGCAGACCAGTGCTATTGAGAAAATTACTATTTTTCATTCCCAGAGATTGTGCATGTTGATTCATCAAGGCTGCAAAGGTTTCTTCACTACCGGCAATATGTTCTGACAATGCAACACTGGCATCATTACCCGACTGAATAATCATACCCTGCAATAGATCTTCTATAGAAACCTTGGTATTTACTTTAATAAACATTCTGGAACCCGGGGTTTTCCAAGCTTTTTTACTAATAGTCACCAGATCGCTTAAATTGATATTACCCTCTTCTAATTCTGAAAAAACCACATATGCGGTCATGACTTTAGTAATACTTGCAGGTGCGACAGGAGTATCAGCATTATTTTGAGCTAAAATAATATTGCTATCATAATCCATAAGAATATAGGATTTTGCAGCAATCGACGGCGGCTTAGGAATGGCTTTGGGAATTGCCAGAGTATTTGCAGTCAAAGAAATTAACATAAAGAAAATAATATAAATACAGCAGTTTTTCATCAGTTTCATAAAGCGTTTAGACTTCCTTTTATTCAATAATTATTTTTGGTTGTTCAAAACCAAATTCAACTACAGATGCAGATATTTTTTCCGCATCTATTATGTTTTCTATAGGGCCGATACGGACACGAAAAATTGGCAGCTCATTGATGGTCAAATTAGATATATTTACCTTATTGACTATATTTGCAGAGTTTAATTTCTGTGTTAAATTCTGGGTTAAGTTTTTAGCATTATTCGAGTTTGTAAAAGCCCCTATCTGAAGGTATAAATTAGCTCTTCCCTGTAATGTTGGAGGCAGTGCTGACTGTGAAATATTATTCATATTACTTTTTGCCACTGCTTCAGTGACTGGTGCTGAATCAGGAATAGTCTGTGGATTAGAATATGAATGAATAGCTTCCACTTCTACCCAGCCCGTGCCCGTATGCTTTATGTCTAATTTAACAGCTGCTGTATGTGACAGATCAATAATACGATTTTCATGAAAAGGTCCGCGATCATTTACTTTTAAAATAACCTGACGTTTATTTTTTAAATTAGTAACTCTGACATAGGTCGGTAAGGGTAATGATTTATGAGCTGCAGTCATGCCATGCATATCATAGGGTTCACCACTGGAGGTTCTTCTGCCATGAAACTTTTTACCATACCAGGAGGCAATACCACGTTCTTTATAGCCTTCACCGGACTCCATCACATGATAACGCTTACCAAAAACAACATAAGAAGATGGGTTTCCATACTTACTCCTGTTACTTGGCTGAGGTACAGCATCTGGAATGTTATCAACATTTACCAGCTCAGTGGGCGCACTATCCTGCTCAGGATATATTGTACTGACACCACTACAGGAAATTAAGGTCAAAGGAAGCAAAAAGCTGAGAAGCAAAAAATTAAAAATACAATATGGCATCATAAATATTACATCTTAGTGGCTTGTTCAATATTTTTTAAGAAACGTAACGACTCATTTTAAATTAACAAAATTCTTATGGTTGCTTGTTTTTAGTACTTATAACTGTCTAAGCGTAGCGAGTTTTCTAAGTTCTAAAAATAGGCTCAACTGTTGTTGATGGTCAATACGCTGAGTAGTTACTAAGAAACAATAATTGTACAACTATTTTTACCGAATAAATATAGAAATACTTTATTTTCTTCGCTTTGTAGGCTAAAGTAGATCGTTTCTACAAAAAAATTCATTATTAGCACTGCAATCAATAAACCACGTTCAATAAAAGGTTAGTAATATGACTGATAAAAAAAACAAAGTTAAAAAAAACAAAGTTAAAAAAATCAAGAATGATGTCTATGAGAAGGAACTGCTTAATCTCCAACACGAGCTAATGAACCTTCAGGAATGGGTCGTCAAAGAAGGCTTAAAAGTTGTAGTAATCTTTGAAGGCCGCGATGCCGCTGGAAAGGGTGGCGTTATTAAACGCATGACTCAGCATCTTAGTCCACGTATCTGTCGTGTTGCAGCCTTACCTTCACCTACCGAAAGACAGAAGTCTCAATGGTATTTTCAACGCTATGTTTCTCACCTCCCTGCTGCTGGTGAAATTGTTTTATTTGATCGCAGCTGGTATAACCGTGCCGGTGTTGAAAAAGTCATGGGCTTTTGTACAGACTACGAATATAGGGAATTCCTACGCTCCTGTCCTGAGTTTGAACGCATGTTAGTTCGTTCTGGAATCGTCTTAATCAAATACTGGTTTTCAGTCTCTGATGAAGAACAGGGCAAACGTTTTGAGAGCCGTAGAACTGATCCTTTAAAACGCTGGAAATTAAGTCCTATGGACTTAGAGTCTCTGACCCGTTGGGCGGAATATTCACGTGCTAAAGATGAAATGTTTGCACATACAGATATTAAACAAGCACCCTGGTATGTGGTTAAGTCTGATATTAAAAAGCATGCCCGCCTAAATTGTATTTCTCACTTTCTCAGCATGATACCCTATAAAAAAGTGAAACATAAAAAGATTGACCTGCCCAGACGGAATCTTCATGCCGGCTATGTCAGACCTCCGATTACAGATCAAACTTTTGTCCCTGATCTTTATCCTGAATACTAATTAATAGCATTGCAACTCTACCTCTGTGAAAAACCATCCCAAGGGCGAGATATTGCCCGTGCGCTGGGTGCAAATCAGCGTAATGATGGTTATTTGCAGAATAGTCAGGTTATAGTATCCTGGTGTATTGGTCATTTACTGGAAATACAATCCCCTGATGCCTATGACCCGCGTTATAAACTCTGGTCACTCAACGATTTACCTATTTTACCGCAACAATGGCAATTAGAAGCCAAAAAAGCTACCCGCAAACAATTAAATGTTCTTAATAAACTGCTTAAACGCTGTAATCATGTAGTTATTGCAACAGATGCTGATCGGGAAGGCGAAATTATTGCCCGCGAAGTTCTGGATTTCTTAAAATATACCGGTGCTATTCAACGCCTTTGGTTATCCGCACTTGATCCTATCAGTATTAAGCGTGCCTTAAATTCTATCCAGGCAGGTACTGAAACAGAGCCTCTTTACCACTCAGGTCTGGCAAGAGGCCGTGCTGACTGGCTTATTGGTATGAACCTGACTCGTGCCTTCACACTAAAGGCAAATGATCGACAGATACGCTCTGTTGGTAGAGTGCAAACACCGACTTTAGCTTTGATTGTTAAACGTGATAGAGAAATTGCTAATTTTAAGTCTAGTTCATACTATGAAATAACGGCTTTCTTTGCTGAACATAGTGATCAAAGAGCTAAATTACTACAAACAAAATGGATAATTCCTGAACAACAAATTTCAGTAAATAATAATAAAAAACATTGTCTGGATAAAAAAATTGCTCAGGCGGTTATTGAACGTTGTCAGAAACAAACAGGAATTGTTAGTCAGGCCAGTACGCAAAGAAAAAAACAGGCACCTCCCCTGCTTTACAACTTATCCGGATTACAGCAGGAAGCATCATGTCGCTGGGGTTATGGTGCACAGGAAGTGCTTAATATTGCTCAAGCTCTTTATGAAACACATAAACTCACATCTTATCCAAGAAGTGATTGTGAATATTTACCCTTGAGCCAGCTCAATGATGTGCCCGCGGTGTTAAGTGCTTTATGCAAAAATGATCCTACTCTTTGTGATCTCATTGCACAGGCAAACACTTCACAACGTTCCAGAGTATGGAATGATAAAAAAATCAGCGCTCACCATGCAATTATTCCTACTCAGGCCAGTCCCGGAATTAAGCGACTTAATAGCAAAGAATTTAATTGTTACAACTTAATTAGACGTCGTTATCTGGCACAATTTTTTGCTGATTATGAATATGACCAGAGTATTATTATTATCAATATCAAAGCTGATCAGTTTAAGGCCAGTGGACGAATTCCAAAAGTCAGGGGATGGAAACAAGTATTGGAAACAGAAAGCAAAAAAAATACTCAAGAATCTGAGCATGAATTACCCGCCCTGAAGAAAAATCAATCTCTCTTATGCGATCATCTAAAACTTCAGGAAAAGCTCACCAAGCCCCACAAACATTATACTGAAGGCACTCTCATTAAAGCCATGGAAACGATTGGAACCCAGGTTGTAGATAAGGTGATGAAAAAAATCTTACGTGAAACTGCAGGCTTAGGTACCCAGGCAACTCGTGCAAATATTATTCAAACTTTGTTCCAGCGACAATTTATTAAAAATGAAAAAAAACTTTTAAAGGCAACAACTTTAGGCTGTAATCTTATTGATAGCGTGCCTGATACAATGAAAGATCCATTATTAACAGCGCAATGGGAACAACAATTAGAAGATATCGCTCGTAGTCAGCCTAACAATAGCCAACAACTCATGCAGAATTTTTTACAACAACAGGTAAGTTTACTGAATGCCATTCTGACACCTCTTAAACCAAACTTTAGAGCTAACAAAGCAGTAGTCAATACCAAATATCAAGCCGGACAAGCATGCCCTGAATGCCAGAGTACATTAGAGATTCGTCAGGCAATAAAGGGCTCCAAAATCGGTCAAAGCTACATCGGCTGCAGCAAATTCCCTGACTGTCGTTTTTATTACTGGCCTTAAGGGATAGTAACCACTCTAACCATATTAGTACCACCGGCTTCCTGCCCAGGGCCTGCAGTCACTACTACAATATCCTGAGACTTAAGATAGCCACATTTTTTGGCTTCAACAATGGCAAATTCTAATTTTTCATTGTTATCCCCACCACCATCATAGAGTAAGGCATAGACGCCCCAGTTCATAGAAGAACAAAGTACCACAGATTCCTGACAAGTCACCGCTAAAATTAAAGACTCTGGACGATATTTTGAAATTTGACGTGAAGTAAATCCGGACTCAGTTAAGCTAATAATTGCAGCCGCTTTTAAATGATTAGCCATAGTAATTGCTGCCTGGCTCACAGCTTCAGTCACCACATTACTGCCATGAGGCTGAATTTGCTGTAAAAAACCAAACTCTGCCAGCGAAGCCTCTGCTCTCAGTGCCAAAGTCGCCATCATTTTGACTGATTCAACAGGATAATCACCCATAGCTGTTTCCCCGGATAGCATTATCGCTGAACTACCATCTAAAATGGCATTCACAACATCACTGGCTTCTGCTCGAGTGGGTTTAGGATTATTTTCCATAGATGCCAGCATTTCAGTGGCGGTAATTACAGGTTTTCCCTTTGTCACCGTTGCATGAATAATACGCTTCTGCATACCTGGAACATCAGCCAGAGGAAGCTCTACACCTAAATCACCCCGTGCCACCATAGTACCATCAGCCATTGCCACAATCGCACTTAAATTTTCAATACCCGCACGGTTTTCAATTTTAGCGATAATAGGAATCTTTACTCCCTTATCTTCCAAAATAGCACGCATTTTAATCACATCATCAGCATCCTGAACAAAGGAGGCAGCGATATATTCCACATTATTTTCTGCTGCAAAACTCAGTTCACGATAAATTTCTTCCTGATTCTCCGGGCTAACCGCGGTCATTTCTAATTGCGTATCGGGCAAGTTAACACTTTTATTTTCACGTAAAAGGCCACCATGAATAATGCGGCAATGAACTTCACCACCATTTTTGTCTTCAATCTTTTCAACTTCAAGTTCAATAGCACCATCATTAAGTAAAATTGGTGTGCCCAGATCTACTTCGTTATGTAAATTCGCATAATTAACCGAAACACCCTGTTTATTACCTTCTTTTTTATAAGAATAGAGAGTAAATGCCTCTGCAGCATTAATTTCTACTTTACCACCTTCCAGTTTACCGGTACGAATCTCTATACCTTTCGTATCTACCATAATAGCAACAAAACGTCCCATCTCTTTAGCCACCTGACGAACACGATCAAGGCGTTGCTGCTGAACATCATCGACACCAAATGACATATTCAAACGAGCCACATTCATACCGGCTTCAATCATTTGTTTTATAATTTCAGGAGAATCACTGGCAGGACCAATAGTAGCAACAATTTTAGTTTTACGATGTACAGGTATTTTTTTCATGAGATAGTTTGCTTTATAATTATTTTTTAATAATCAGATTTTACCCTAATACTGCACTTTATTCATCTTTTTGATCCATAATAGTTTTCTTATTTAGCTTAATTTTATCAAAACCCTGTTTGAAAGGATTGTCATGTTTAAATTTGTTATAAGCACCGCTATTATTTTTTGCAATATAGTAATGAGCGTTTCTGCTACTGAAGTCAATACTGTAGAAGCTGAAACGGAAATAAAAACAACAACAGCCTCAATAGATATTGATTTAACAATTATCCAAGCTAAATGTCAGCCTTGCCACGGTCTTAATGGCGAATCATCTAGTGCAATTTATTCTCGATTAGCAGCTCATAATAAGACATATTTAAAAAAACAGCTAGAGGATTTTAGAAGTACCAAACGTAAAAAAACTACCATGAATGAAATGGTAGCCAATCTGAGAGATACTGAAATCACTGCATTAGCAAGCTATTTTAGTGCTCAAGCAAACCTCAGTCATCGAATTCGCAACAAGTTACTTTCTTCTGTTGGGGAATATATTTTTAAAAATGGTAATGAATACACCGGTGTTGCAGACTGTGCATCCTGTCATGGTGAAAACGGGGAAGGCAATGAGTTACGTCCGCGTCTAGCAGGACAACACAAACGCTATGTGGCAGAACAATTACACGGTTTCACAGAACGTGATAGAACCAATGATAATGCGATTATGTTTTCTATTGCTTCAAAATTAACAGAACTGGAAATTGAAGCAGTGGCGTACTATGTGAGTGGACTTAAATAAATTTACTTGATTACCCATAAAGCTCCGCCATCTTCAGGAGCTTTCCATTCATTGGTGGCATTTTCATCGCCACGCATAAAAACCTTGGCATCATGTCTTTTAAGTTAAAGCGTCTATTAAATCGATAACAAAATTCTGCAAGATACCGAGGCAAGTGTTTTGAGTTAATGGAGTGATAGCTACCCTTCATAGAGTTTTTGA
>JAUJGA010000339.1:0-5718 GCA_042095675.1 Gammaproteobacteria bacterium | reverse complement strand
CAGTCGTCAAATTCGCAATGCATTGAGATTAAAAGCTTATAAAATTAACCGTAAAAAAGTACAACGGCTTATGCGTAAAATGGGGTCCACAGTAAAGGTACAACAAAAAATATCAGGGGCTTTCCGTAGTCTGGATGGTGCTAAAATGTTTTGTCGTATTCGAGGTTATTTATCGACTTGTAAAAAACAGGTAGTCACATCTGGCTATGCTATGGATTTACTCTTTAAGGGAAAACTGCCTGATTTTATCAGTTAGTTTTATATGAATAAAAAATTACGCTGAATAGTTACTAAAAAAATAGGTAAATTATGTCAGAACATAATAATAATAATTCTGATTTGCTACAAAATTATCGTCAGACTATTGGTCTTTTTGCTACGGGAGTGACGGTATTAATTATTGAATATCAAGGTGAAGTTCGTTGCATGACTGCTAATGCAGTCAGCTCTTTATCTTTAGATCCGATTCAATTATTAGTTTGTCCTTCTAAAAAGGCGGCTTTTTCAGAATTCTTACAGGAAGGGAAGGGGCACATTTTAGTGTGAATATTCTTGGTATCCATCATGAAGAACTGTCTAATTTTTATGCTGATGCGAAAACAAGTTTGGATAATGAGAAGAGTCATTATGCAGCACTTTTTTCTGATACATTTACAGCCCCGCGTTTGAATGATTGTATTGCTTCATTTGCCTTTCAGATTACAAAACAATATGATGGAGGGGATCATTGGATTGTCGTAGGAGAAGTGATGGAAATGTATAAGAATGAAAATACTCCAGAGCCCTTATTATTTTTTGGTGGTAAGTACCACTATCCACAGACTGCTGAGGCTGAGTTAATCAAGCCTGCTGCTGATCTTTATAAATAATCAATTGAATGTCCGTTCAGACTAATAAAGACAATAAATCTTCCCAACGCTCTAAAAAGGCTAGTAGACCCACTCATCTAAAAAATATATTCAGCTATGAGCAATACTGGGCTGAGTGTTATGGAATTTCAAAATATCTCCCTCATTCTTATGAAGAAATGCTGGCCTTGGGCTGGGATTCCTGTGATGTAATTCTGGTGACAGGAGATGCCTATGTTGATCATCCCAGTTTTGGTATGGCTCTGATTGGACGATTATTGGAATCACAGGGCTTTAGGGTAGGAATTATTGATCAGCCTGACTGGCAAAGTAGTGAAGCATTTAAAGTATTAGGCAAGCCAAACCTGTTTTTTGGTGTGACAGCCGGTAATATGGATTCTATGATCAATCGTTATACGGCTGATCGTAAGTTACGTCATGATGATGCTTATACACCTAATGATGTTGGTGGGAAACGCCCGGATAGAGCCGTCACTGTTTATACCCAACGTTGTAAAGAGGCCTGGTCAGATGTACTGGTTATTGTGGGTGGCATTGAAGCTAGTCTAAGGCGTATTGCACATTATGATTATTGGTCTGATAAGGTAAAACGCTCGGTTTTATTTGATTCCAAGGCAGATTTATTAGTTTTTGGTAATGGTGAACGACAGATTGCTGAAATTGCACATCGTTTGTCTCGCGGCGAAGCCATTGATAAGTTAGATAATATCCGTGGCACTGCCTATATAGTAAAACACCAGCAAAAGGGCTGGATGGAAATTGATTCCACAAGAATTGATCGGCCGGGGAAAGTGGATGCGGTAGTGAGTCCTTATCAAATGATTGATCAGGAAAGCTGTAGTGATTCTCAGGCTGAAAAACCTTTATCTGACTCTGTAAAAGAAGTAGCTATTCCACTGAAACAAATTGTTAAATCTCTTGAACGTGACCATTGTGTGATTCGCCTGCCATCCTATGAAAAGGTTAAAAACGATCAGGTTCTCTATGCCCATGCCTCTCGGGTACTGCATATGGAAACTAATCCCGGCAATGCCCGTGCTTTAGTGCAAAAACATGGTGACAATGATATTTGGCTCAATCCACCACCATTTCCGCTGACTACAGAAGAACTGGATCAATTATTTGAACTGCCTTATACACGCTTGCCGCATAGTGATTATCAAACAGCAAAAATGCCTGCCTATGAGATGATTCGTTTTTCTATTAATATTATGCGTGGCTGTTTTGGTGGCTGTACTTTCTGTTCCATTACCGAGCATGAAGGCAGAGTCATACAAAATCGCTCTGAAGACTCAATTATTCGTGAAATTGAAGAAATTCGTGATAACATTCCCGAGTTTAAGGGCTATATTTCTGATCTGGGTGGCCCGACTGCCAATATGTGGCGCCTGGCCTGTGATGATAAAGAAATTGAAACTGTTTGTCGGCGTTTATCTTGTGTGTATCCATCAATTTGTTCACATATGAATACTGCTCATGATCCTCTTATTCATCTTTATCAAAGAGCCAGAGAATTGCCCGGCATTAAAAAAGTTTTTGTCGCTTCAGGCTTACGCTATGACTTGGCTATACGTTCTCCGGAGTATGTAAAAGAACTAGTGACTCATCATGTGGGTGGTTATTTAAAAATAGCACCGGAACACACGGAAGAGGGCACTTTGAGCAAAATGATGAAGCCTGAAATTGATTCATATTATGAATTTAAAAGGATGTTTGAAAAATTTTCCAAAGAAGCAGGTAAAGAACAATACCTTATTCCTTATTTTATTGCCGCTCATCCTGGAACAAGTATAGATGAAATGATCAATTTGGCTCTATGGTTAAAAGAAAACAATTTTCGTCTGGATCAGGTACAAAATTTCTATCCTTCTCCCATGGCAACAGCAACAGCCATGTATTATAGCGAACGTAATCCTTTAAAAAAATTGACCTATAAATCTGAGAAAGTTTTTACTGTCAAGGGTGAAAAAGTTAGACGCTTACATAAAGCACTATTGCGTTATCATGATCCTAAAAACTGGCCATTGATTAGAGATGCACTTAAAGAACAAGGGCGTATGGATTTAATAGGTGATGCAGAAAAATGCTTAGTCCCCTCAAATCAATCATTTGATAAGAGAGGAACACGCAAGCCAGTAGTAAAAAAACATTCAATCAAAAGAAAATAATTAGTTCTACTTTCTCCTTTGATGTTGTTTTTGATGTGCTGAAAATTCTTCGGGTGAAATTTTTCCATCAGCATTGCTATCAATATCCTTAAATTGAGTGATATTTGGCGCATTTCGCATTTGATAGCCCTGTTGTATTCTATTACTAATACGCATGCTGCGAGATTCTATTAGTTCTTGCTCACTGATATAGCCATTATTATCAGTATCAAAATCTGTAAATTTCGGCTTGTTACGGCCACGATTCATTCCCTGGCCTTGCATTTGCCTCATTCCCATTACCATGCTCTGACCTCTCATCATATTCTGTCGATTTTGCATGTGTGATTGCAATCCTGAAGAAAATTCGTCGGGAGTCAATAAGCCATCCTGATTTTTATCAAAATTTTCAAATACTGGCATACTATGCCCTTTAACAATTCCTCTGCATTGTCTCATTGACATGCGTTGACTTTGTCTTTTTTGTCTCTGTAATTGCTGTCCATAAGTCAGTTCATCTGGGCTTAACTGGCCATTTTTGTCATTATCAAATTGAGAAAATTTTGATTCTGATGACATGTTTTTCATGGGGCGTCCCTGAACAGCTCTACTTTGCATGCGTAAGCCACGTATTGTATTAAATTCATCCTCACTGATAAAATTATTAGAATTTATATCATAAACATAAAAAGGTATTGGGCCTCTTGCGGGTAATGATTCTGCTTGTAGACTTTGTACACCAAGCAGTGAGGTGATGATACAACTGGATACAATAAACAATGATTTGTTTTTGAAAAATGTATTAGTTAATTTTTTCATAATATTCCCCTAAGTTTAATTAGTTAAATTGCCTGAATTCAAGTCATAAGTGCATGACAGATTAATTTTTTCTGACTAATGCCTGTTAATTTTTCAAAAGCTTCATAAGGTGTTTTATATCCCAGGCACTTTCTTGGTCTGCTATTGAGTTTATGAACTGCATCAAAGACTTCTTTTTTTGTCACATCGATAAGCTCCATTGATTTAGGGAAATACTGTCTTAACAGACCGTTTGCATTCTCATTTTGTCCCCGCTTCCATGAATGATAAGGCTTTGCAAAATAGGTTTTACAGTGCAATGTAGAGGCGATTTCTTTGTGATAAGAAAACTCTTTACCCTTATCAAATGTCACTGTTTTTATAAAGGCTTGTATCGGTGTAAATAAAAGCTTTATCGCATCGGTGACTGCGCGAGCAGCCTTTGTTCCTGTTGGCATTGCTAAACGTAATTTGGATTTTCTTTCATCCAATGTCACTATGGCACCACGATGATTTTTACCGATAATTGTATCCGCTTCCCAATCACCAACACGCTCTCTATTGTTGACAATATCAGGCCGTTCATCAATATCAACCCTATCAATTATCCCATTCTTAGTTCGCTTGTTAGAGGAGCCATAGCGTTTCCTATAAGTTTTCTTTTGATGCCTTAAATGTTGGTATAATTGACCGCCTGAAATCTTATCCGCTAAAACATATTGGTAAATTGTTTCATGATGGAGTGAGACATTATTTTCTTTTTTTAACCAGCCACAAACTTGTTCTGGACTCCAATCTTTACGAATCCAATCATTAACCGTATTTTTGACTGAATCCGTTAGTTTTACAGTTTTTTGTTTTAACTGATGACGCTTCATAGCCAGGTTATGGGCTTGTTTATGCCGATAACCTCTCAGAACTGTATTTCGTGCAAGCTCTCTTGTAATCGAGCATTGTGATCGATTGAGTGATTCTGCAATTGTCTCATGACTCTCTTCGTTTTTTAGTGAAAGTTCTATATAATGTCTTTCTTCAAGACTCAGGTGTTTATAGGTCATTTTTTTGCCTCTGTAATTATGTTTGGTAGCTAATTACTTTACACCAGAGTCTTGTTCTATTCTACGGTGCTTGTAGCTAGCTACTCTCAGAGGTCATGCACTTATTATACGAATTCAGCTTGTATAATTTACTCATCCTGAGGCTTTTTACTCATGACCTTTTTTTCAGGTCTGATAGTTTCTATATGATAGTTTCTATATGATAGTGACATATTATGCTCCACTAATATTAAATTTATTGATGACGTTTTATAGGATTATAGCATCTTAAAATGAATTGCAGCTGAAAATTCAATAATACAAAAATTTATATTGTCAGCTTCAATTCATCTTCTAGTCATTTAGCCTCTTGCAAAACTCCAGAGGCTAAATGTTAAAAATACTCCCGTCACGGAGTGACCGATTTTTTTATGATACTTGTACAGTTTTAACCGTATTTTCTCATCATATTTACAATATTATCCATTAGACTAGCATAGATCAGCCCTATAAAGCTAGAAATCTTATCAATCCAAAACTAAAAATGTTTTTAAGTCTATGTGACAAATTTTAGTAATTGAACGGCAGTTAAAGCTAATATTCCAAACATTAGATGACACATGATTTTCTTTGGACCTCGTACTCTGACCATTCGTCCATTAAATTCATCTTTGAGCCGACCATTAACTCTTTCTACGGTTGAGCGTTCATTGTATCGTACGGCATTGGCTGTTTTATAAGCAGCATAACGACAAGCTTTCAATTCATCTTTCAGTTGAAGTTTCAACTCTTTGTTACGTCGAGCATTTTTGTCAATTATTGGTATATACCGCTGATCAATGAAGGCGCTTGATTTATAAAAATATA
>JAUJGA010000338.1:0-2034 GCA_042095675.1 Gammaproteobacteria bacterium | reverse complement strand
GTGAATTTCCTTCGTTCCTCAGGAATGTGATGGATAAGTCATTGATAAATCAAGAAGACGATTTAGCAACAACTTACACACACGAATTCACCCTTTGACCACACTACGTCACATCAAATTATGATGTGTATTTAGGGTGCCTGCGGCGCAATAATAATAAATAAAAAGCTTGATATTTTTTTAACATCAAAAGAAAAGGAGCAAAAAACAAAAGCAAAATAAAGAATAAGAAATTAACTAAAATTGATCTTTACAAAAGGGTATACTTTATGCGCTTATTATACGAATTCAGCTGATTTAATTTTGTCATTTATGACCAAAATAACAGAAGAAACTGCGAAATTTCTGAAAAAATAAGTTATCGGTAATATTGTTAATTCTATTTAAGTTAAAAGCACGTCTATGACGGGCTTTTTTATGTCTCCCCTATTAATACTATTCACACTAAATCTTTTCTTTGTTACAATTTCACACCTTTTTAAATAACCAACATCTGAGTCATACATTATTATGTCTAAAGCAATTGACAGAGAATTAATTCGTTCTTTATTTTTGAACAATATGCCCTTAATAGATGTGAGAGCTCCTATAGAATTTTCTCAGGGGGCTTTTCCTAAGGCGGCGAATTATCCTCTAATGAACGATCAGGAACGTCATGATGTGGGAATTAGGTATAAACGTCAGGGTCAGGATGCAGCAATTAAGCTGGGTAATAAACTAGTGAGTGGAAAGACAAAGCAATATCGCCTTGAACAATGGCAGAATTTTATTAAAAACAATCCTGATGCCTACCTTTATTGTTTTAGGGGAGGTTTGCGATCTCGAACCAGTCAGCAATGGCTGAAAGAAAGTGGTATTGATATTCCTATCATCAATGGTGGCTATAAGGCTATGCGTAGGGTTTTACTTGATGAACTGGAAGACTCAATAGCTAAATCTGATTTTGTAATTTTAGGTGGTAAAACCGGTACAGGAAAAACCTGGTTATTAAAAGAGTTGAGTCAATCTGTTGATCTGGAAGCTCTTGCACATCACCGGGGTTCCAGCTTTGGGCGTTTTCCTGATGGTCAACCTTCACAGATTAATTTTGAAAACTCTCTCTCTATTTTATTGATGAAATATCGTCATCATGCCATTAAGAAATTTTGGTTAGAAGATGAAAGTCGTTTAATTGGCAGTCGTGTTTTACCTCTGTCTTTACAGGAAAAGATGAAACAGGCACCTTTGGTGATGCTGGATGAAGATATTTCCTATCGTATAGGTGTCACGCTTAAAGATTATGTCATTGATCTGGAAGTTTATTATCAGAATTATTGTGCTGACAGGGAATCTTCTCATGCTAACGATGATAAAAGTGAATCGTTTAAGTTATTTTCAGAATACTTATTATCCAGTCTGGATAGAATAAAAAAACGTCTGGGTAGGGAATGCTATCAAAAGATCTATGCTTTAATGACAGAAGCATTGGCAGAGCACCAAGCACATAGGAATATCGAAGGACATCGTCAATGGATTGAGGAAATATTAACCTCATACTATGATCCGATGTATGAATATCAACTGGAAAAGAAACAAAGCCAAATTATCTTCACCGGAAATTCCCATCAAATATTAGCTAATCAGAATGCTCTAATCAGTCAAAACCTTGATATGAATTAAGGCTGTTCTTTAATAGAAATAATAGAATTATTAGCATTGAAACTAAAAATCTAAGAGGTACTTGCAAAACTAACAATTTAAGAGAGTTTCTTAGCTGAATTGCTAATTTTTGAATAAAATCCAAGCCAAATTTGTTATAATATGTTTGCGAACAAAAATAAAAAAATCTTGGAGTATTAGTATGTTAAGAGACACTTTAGCACAGAAATGGGAACAAATACAAGGCTCACTTTTTTCTTGGATAGTAGAAGAGATTGGTGAGATATCTGAAAAACAGCAACAACTCATTAGCATTCTGGAATTATTAAGAGTAGAAGAATATACACTAAGTTCTAATGCACTGGTTGGTAGAGTAGAAAGTGATAGATCTCCTAT
>JAUJGA010000337.1:0-2579 GCA_042095675.1 Gammaproteobacteria bacterium | reverse complement strand
TTTAACTCCAAGCTTTAATGTAGCCACAGGGATGATTGATGCTCATACAATTTATGAAACCAGAAATGAGCAAGATTTTTTAGAACATATAAAGAAGACCGTTAGTACTTCACCAATAAAGCCAGTGGATATTTGTCATGGATCAACTCAATACACATAAGTCAGAGTCACTGGTAAGTTGGGTTTCAGAGCAATGTCATATTGATAAAGAACTGGGGGGAAAATGCAAAGAAGGGATATTAAAAAATATGAATTCCAGAATGGCTTTTTTAACTAATTAAGATCATCGTATTCGTTTTATGTATACACCAAAACATTGTTCCTGGCTAAATCATGTTGAAATATGGTTTAGTATATTGGCAAGAAAACTATTAAATCGAGGTTCTTTTTCTTCATTAGAAAATTTACGCTTTAAACTAAATCGATTTATTGAGTATTTTAATGAGAATTTGGCCAAGCCATTTAAATGGACTTATGAAGGCAAAATTTTACAAGCTTAATTTATGATGGAATTGATCCGTATTTATGAATTACAGTACTAGAGCCAGTTTCGGCCGATTTTGACAGAAACAAACAGGCTTATTCATATCTTTAGAAGGGATGAAAGTCAGGATTCTCCAAATCATCTAATTTCTCTTCACAACAAAACTCAGAAAGCTGTTTTGCTATTATTTGAGATTGATATTTTTCCCGTATAGTTGCTCCGGCTTCTTCAAATCCCTGTTTGAGCAGTTTTGAGAATCGTTCCTGCTCAAAGACCGGTTCCAGTTTTTCTTTTACCTGGATGCGACGGTTTAAAGCAGCATAAGGTGCTCGACTTAAAGTCACTTTCAGTTGAGAATGACCTAAAAAGCAGACCGTCATAAGATCTTTTGCATCAAAAGCAAAGTTTAAAAAAGCCGGAAAGTCTTTAAAAAACTCCACTGGTAGGTTGTGAATTTCATCAATGATCCACACGGGTAATATTGCTTTAGTTTCAACCATCGTCGTAATATGTTCTTTGATTTGGCGCCATAAATTTGTTCTGCGATAAGCGGGCTCCAGACCAAATTCAATCGCCATTTGTCGATAACTATCCAGACGACCAAAATCTGTTTCAGCCAGATAAATCACTTGATATTGGTTAGTATTCAATGATTGAGCCAGTTGTTGGATCCATGCTGTTTTGCCTACGCTAGGTTCTCCTGTCAACAATCCAATACCAGGGGATTACAATAGCCAGTGAAAGCGACGATTGAGCTGTTCAATAGCGCCATCATCCCAGAGTTTTTTAGTTTGTTTACCCAAAGTTCAATGGGTTAAACCAAAGTGATGTTGATACATAAGTTGTTTCTCAGTGTCGATTTATCATTTATCGTTATGGGTCTTTTTTTGCTTTTTTTCGATGCTATTAAGCGGCAAACTGAGTTGCTCCTGTTGCTGCTGCAGAGCCAATTCAGCCAAAGAGCTGGAGGGGGTGATTGATGAAGATTCACAGGCTGTTGATTTCCCTCTTTTAGAGTGACGGTTGGCTTGTAAATCAGTAGGATAAATATCCCAGATACGATCTCCCTATTCATTTTCAATATAAAGTGCTCGCTCTTCATGAGGTTCAATGACGATAAACACCTGTTTTTGTACCAGGCCATACGAGACATCATAAATTTTATCGGCATAACTGATGGTACTGTCCTTACGCACTTTACGTTCAACACGATGGTAAAAAAGTTCATCTAACTGATAGGCTGAAGTGCCTAATGGTTTAATCGATGCCAGACCATTTTGCCAGACTGTTAACGGCGTTTTACTATAGTGGACCTCAAGATTGGGACAATAGGTTAAAATATAAGAACTAATCAAATGGGAAAAGCAGTTACTAGCGTGTGCAGCCGATAGTTTTTCCAAAAAGTTAGAAAACAAAGAAGCTGAACATGAAAAGGGAAAAGAGCATCTTTATAGCCAAATAGGCCAATTACAGGTGGAGGTAAACTGGCTGTCAAAAAAGTTGAAGATGTTCAACTGAATATGGATGAAAAGCGGTGTTGCATAGAAAAAGAGCACCCTCTGTTGAGCATCAAAAAAACAATGTAATTTAATTAATATGAATCGTTCCAGCTATTACTCTCAACCTAAAGAGCCTCAAAATAGTAAAGATTTGAAACTAATGAATTTAATTGATGAACTGTACACAAAACATCCATTTTATGGCAGTCGCCAAATTAGAAACGCTTTGCGGTTAAGGGGTTATAAAATTAATCGCAAAAAAGTACAACGTCTGATGAGGATTATGGGATTAGTCTCAGTTGCACCAAAACCGAATACCAGCAAGCCCTGTAAGGCAAACAATATCTATCCGTCTTTGCTGGGTGGGATTGATATTCAACGAAACAACCAGGTTTGGTATACTGTTTTGACGTATACGAATAGACACTCAATTCATATTTTTACAGGTCCCTGTATTTGCAAAAAATCTTCCGTTATGTATGGAAGGAATTGTTTCCCCCTTTTCTTATATTTAATACCGCATAAACTATATTAGAAAGAAAAGAGAATATTTTATCGTGCTAGCGATTTCAATCGACGTTAGCACTACAATTAAT
>JAUJGA010000336.1:0-2743 GCA_042095675.1 Gammaproteobacteria bacterium | reverse complement strand
AACCACAAATACGTCTTATTTTGATATCTGATTCCAAACGCTCTATCAACATTCTTGTTGTTGGCATATTGTAAACTGACTTAGCTACAAACGCTCGGGCTATAGGAGATCTATCACTTTCTACTCTACCAACCAGTGCATTAGAATTTAGCGTATATTCTTCTACTCTTAATAATTCTAGAATGCTAATGAGTTGTTGCTGTTTTTCAGATATCTCACCAATCTCTTCTACTATTCAATGAAAAAGTGAACCTTGTATTTGTTCCAATTTCTGTGCTAAGGTGTCTCTTAACATACTAATACTCCAAGCTTTTTTTGTTTTTGTTCGCAAACATATTATAACAAATTTGGCTTGGATTTTATTTAAAAATTAGCAATTCAGCTAAGAATCTCTCTTAAATTGTTAGTTTTTCAAGTACCTCTGTTAACTGTAAATAAAAACCAACTTGTCATTTATCAGCTGTAAAACATTTAATTGTATTTAGAGAATCCAGAGTGAAAAGTAATATTAATGTAAATATATTTTTGACTATAATTGTTGTTGCTGGTTTTATTATTTCTGGTTTGAGCTATATTTTTATCAGTAAAGCGGAAGAAAAAGCGCTACTTATTGAATTTCAAAGGGATGTGGATGAGCGTGCAGCTTCAATGTATAGAGAAATTTTAGTCAATTTTGAAGTATTACAGTCATTATCCATTTTATTTAGTGATGGCACAGTACCAAAACTTATTCGATTTCAGAATGAAGCAAAAAAAATTATTAGTAGGCATAGTGATATTCAGGCTCTTGAATGGATACCACGAGTAACTCAATCTAGTCGACAATTGCATGAGTTAGAAATTAGGGAGTATTTTCCAGGTTATGAAATTTCTGAACGACGTGCACAGGGCTTAATGGAAAAGGCAGGAGATAGAAATGAATATTTTCCTGTATATTATATTGAACCATTAGCTGGAAATGAGGCAGCATTAGGTTTTGACCTTGCTTCCAACCCTATACGATTGAGAGCATTAATAAGCTCTAGAGACCAAGGAATACCAAAAGCAACAGCAAGTATTACACTGGTTCAGGAACGGGAGAAAAAGAAAGGATTTCTTCTATTTCTACCTGTTTACAATGGAAGTTCAACAACTATTATTCGACGCCAGAAAGAACTTGTTGGATTTATTCTTGGTGTTTTCAAAATAGGTGATATTTTTATGAGTTCTGCTCTATCAGAGATTGTACAAGGTATTGATATGGTAATTGTTGATAATACATCTTCAGATAATTCAGAGCGACTATATACTTATAAATCTCATGCTGGTTCCATACAAAAAGAAATTATTTACAAGAAAGAATTACCAGAAATTTGGGGTAGAAAATGGAGTATCGTTGCATCACCAACCTCAAGTTATATTTCTGTTAGAAAAAGCATATTCCCTTTGTTAACTTTTACTGCTGGTATTATATTGACAAGCTTAATATTCTTATACATCAAGGTGCTTGCAAGGCGTGAAATATCTATTCAGAAAGTAGTAAAAGAAAAAACAAAAGAGTTGAAAGAGGCAAATAATAAGCTAAGTGCACTATCACGTACAGATCCACTGACAGGGGTTGCTAATCGTAGGATTATGGATGAATTTCTTGATAGAGAATGGTCTCGAGCCATTAGAAACAAGTTAAGCATTTCTTTTATTTTAATAGATATCGACTACTTTAAAAACTATAACGATAACTATGGGCATCCATCTGGTGATGAATGCTTGAAAAAAGTAGCATCAAAAATTAACAGTCTGATAAACCGTCCGGTTGACTTGATGGTTAGATATGGCGGAGAAGAATTTGCCCTAATACTATCGGAGACCAAAAATGCTGACGAAGTAGCAAATAACTGTCGAAAATCAGTAGAAGATTTACAAATTCCACATGATTTCTCTGATGTGGAAAATTGTGTAACAATTAGCGTGGGTGTATGTACAGTTATTCCAGATGCCACTATCGATAGTAGTTTAATTATTTCAACTGCTGATAAGGCTCTTTATAAAGCAAAGGAAAATGGTAGAAATAAAGTAGAAAAAGCTTATCTTAATTTTAATGATAAACATATCTGATGATAATACCTATAGCTTCCTGTTCTTGGGTTAATGGATATACTACTAAAAAAGACAAGCAGGCCTACTAAAGAGAAAAAATAACCGTTTCTCTCTTTATCACTACAAGTTTCAAGTAGCTACAACAGTAATCATTATTATTGCTTGCATGTAATTAATATTGATTACTGAAATTATTATTAATTTATGAAGCATCTTGCAAAACTCAAGAGGCTAAATGTTAAAAATACTCCTGTCACGGAGTGACCGATTTTTTTATGATACTTGTGCAGTTTTAACCGTATTTTCTCATCATACTTACAAAGTTATCCATTAGACTCGCATAGGTAAGCCATTTAAAACTAGAAATCTTATAAAACTAAAACTATTTTTTAAGTCTATGTGACAAATTTTAGTAACTGATCGGCAGTTAAAGCCAATATTCCAAACATTAGATGACACATGACTTCCTTTGGACATCGTACTCTGAACATTCGTCCATTAAATTAATCTTTGAGCCGACCATTAACTCTTTCTACGGTTGAGCGTTCATTGTATCGTACTGCCTTGGCTGTTTTATAACCAGCATAACGACAAGCTTTCAATTCATCTTTCAGTTGAAGTTTCAACTCTTTGTTACGTCGAGCATTTTTGTCAATTATTGGTATAT
>JAUJGA010000335.1:0-9247 GCA_042095675.1 Gammaproteobacteria bacterium | reverse complement strand
AGGCATCGTTTCCTTGATTTAATCAGTGAAAACAGACCAGAGACACTCACTGGGATCATCGAGGTAGATGAAACTTATTTTCTGTATTCAGAAAAGGGAAATAAAATAATATCAGAGACACGTCCTGCAAGGCAGCGTGGTGGTAAAGCTAAGCAGAGAGGTCTTTCTAAAGAACAAGTTTGTGTTTTGGTTGCGAGAGATCGAACTGGAAGCACAACAGATTATATGGTTGGTAGAGGCAACATTAGTGCTTCTTCAGTGGAAAAATATTTGGAACCATCTATTGATAAAGATGCCTTTCTTATTAGTGATAAAAACCATGCCTACCAGAAATTCTCAAGAGAAAACAATGTTACACATATCGGGCTCAAAAGTGGTATGCCAGATAAAAAATAGCGCTTATCATATTCAGAACATCAATTCCTATCACAGTCGTTTGAAGGGATGGATGCAAAGATTTAATGTGGTTGCTACAAAATATTTAAATCATTATCTTGGGTGGCAAAGATCATTGGATCAGTTTAAAAATCTAACGCCTGAACAAATACTTTTTAGCTCAGTAGGAGTTTACCAACAATTAACGTTAACAGAGCCAAAAATAAATACAAAACTGACGGCTTTTACCTACAAAGAAATAATATAAATTAGGATATAATTTTCTTAGGATTACTTTTTTCATTAAAAGTACTATAAGGAAATTAAAGCATGTCATTATCCATTGTTTATAGCCGTGCCGGAGGCTTAAAAGCGCCTTTGGTGACGGTTGAAGTATTGCTTACCAACGGATTGCCCAGTCTGAATATTGTAGGTTTACCTGAGACTGCGGTTAAGGAAAGTAAGGATCGCGTACGTGGAGCGATCATTAATAGTCAGTTTGAATTCCCCATTCGCCGTATTACTATAAATCTTGCCCCTGCAGATCTACCCAAGGAAGGTGGGCGTTTTGATTTAGCGATTGCTCTGGGGATTCTTCATGCATCCTCACAATTGGAACTCCCTTCTTTTGAAGAATTTGAATTTGTGGGTGAACTGGCCTTAAGTGGTGAGTTGCGTCCTGTCAGTGGGCTGTTACCTATAGCAATTCAGGCTAATAAAAATAACCGTACTCTTATTGTACCGCAACAAAATGGTGCAGAAGCAGCCTTAATTAAAGGCCTGCAGGTTTATACGGCTGAACACCTATTGGAAGTTTGTGCTTTTTTAAAAGGTGAAAAAAAACTTTTTACGGCTGAAGCTATCAAAGTTGGAAATCAGCATATCTATAGCACCTGTTTATCTGATATCCGTGGCCAGCAAAGAGCCAAGAGAGCTTTAGAAATAGCTGCGGCCGGTCGGCATTCATTGCTGATGCGTGGGTCTCCCGGAACAGGTAAGACCATGTTAGCTAGTAGCCTGGTGACAATTTTACCTGATATGAATGAGACTGAGGCAGAAGAAGTAGCAGCCATTCGTTCTATTTGTGGTGAATCAGTGAATCCAGAAAATTGGCAATTGCGTAGTGTGAGAGTACCACATCATACGGCTTCAGCAGTTGCTTTGGTTGGTGGTGGTAGTTATCCAAAGCCGGGTGAAATTAGTCTGGCTCATAATGGTGTTTTGTTTTTAGATGAGCTTCCGGAATTCAGTCGTAAGGTGTTGGAAGTATTGAGAGAGCCTTTGGAATCAGGAAAAATTGTCATTTCCAGAGCAGCCAAACAGGCAGAATTTCCAGCTTCTTTTCAATTAATTGCTGCTATGAATCCTTGTCCCTGTGGCTATTGGGGGGATGTACAAAATAATTGTCGTTGTACCAGTGAACAGGTACAGCGTTATCAGAATAAATTATCTGGTCCTTTCCTTGATCGTATTGATATACATATAGAAATTCCTGCTTTATCACATAAAGATCTGCAGGAAAGTAGTGAAGCTATAGAAACCAGCCAGGAAGTGAAAAAAAGAATTATTGCTGCACAAGAACGCCAAAAAAAGAGGCGTTCGCATAATAATGCCTATTTGACGAATAAAGAAATTGAGCAGGATTGCCACTTATCGGAACAAAACCAGCTGGTTTTACAAAAAACGATGGAAAAAATGAGACTGTCAGCACGTGCTTATCATCGGGTTTTAAAACTGGCCAGAACCATTGCTGATTTAGAGTCTAGTGAAAACATACAATTGCATCATCTGACAGAATCTATCAGTTATCGAAAAGTTGATTCATTGTTTACTTAGAGTAATAGGAATATAGAAAAAGAATCGTAACTATTCATAGTATTGACTAACAAATAACAGTTAAGTCTTATGGTTGTATACCATAAGACTTTTGTTAATTTAGAGGTTATCGTTCTATTGACTATGTATAGGGTGTTTAGGTATGCTCAACAGACATCAAGGGTTTCATTGTTTGTAGTAAACTACTGAATAAATAAGTATTCTTTTCTTCTTCATTTGCTAATAATTGTTTCATATGATCTCGCTGTGTAGGCATACTGAAGCAAGCGGGGCAGCTATCAGGAATCACCGGGAGCTTAGCCGCAATAGCATAGGCAGAGGTGAGTGTTTCACGGGCATATACCAAGGGGCGAATAACCCTTAAATCACCTGATTGAATTGAATAGTTGGCCTTCATGGTTTGTAATTTACCATTATGAAAAGCTGACATTAAAAAGCTTTCAGCCAGATCATCTAAATGCTGTGCCAGGGCTAGAACATTATAGCCTTCCTTCCTTGCTGTGGTGTATAAAATTCCACGTTTCATACGGGAGCAGAAAGAACAAAAAGAATCTCCATCCATAGAATCTTCAGCCTGATTCATTATCGCCTGTTGCTGATAAAAATATGGAATCTCCAGTTTAGCCAAATACTCTTTTAATGGGGAAGGATCAAAGCCTTCAATTTGCGGATCAACGGTAACAGCACCTAAATAAAATTTAACAGGAGAATATTGTTTTAAATGATGTAGAATTAATAATAAAGATAAAGAATCTTTACCTCCGGAAACACCCAGTAATATCCTATCACCCTCATTAATCATTTTGAAATAAGCAATAGCACGCCCTACATGACGCATAAGCCGTTTTGGAGGTTTAAGATAATCTCTCTTTGTCATAATTACAACCATCTTTTTTACAGAGTTTTTAATAGGATGTTTATTTTTCTTGAATACTGCTCTGATGTCAACTATCCTGAATAATAATAAACTATACTGTCAATAGGAGAATAGTATGATGGGTTTTGATGTATTTGTAATTGGTTTTTTAGGATTAGTCGTTGCATTGATTGTAATGGGGGTGAAGAAAGTTGATCAGGGAATGGAATATACTGTTGAACGTTTTGGACGTTTTACCAAGTCATTGCGACCGGGTTTGAATTTGATTATTCCAGTGATGGACGCTATTGGTCATAAAGTGAATATGATGGAGCGGGTAATGGATGTGCCTTCTCAGGAAATTATTACCAAAGATAATGCTATGGTAAGAGTGGATGGTATTATATTTTTTCAGGTAATGGATAGTGCTCTGGCTTCATATGAAGTGAATAATCTTGAACATGCGATTTTAAACTTAACCATGACCAATATTCGTACCGTAATGGGGTCTATGGATCTGGATGAGTTATTATCCAAGCGTGATCAGATCAACACACAACTTTTAAATGTGGTGGATGAGGCGACGACGCCATGGGGAGTCAAAGCCAATCGTATTGAAATTAAGGATATTTCACCCCCCAAGGATTTAGTCGATTCTATGGCCAGACAAATGAAAGCAGAACGTGAAAAACGAGCCAGTATTTTAGAAGCTGAAGGAGAACGCCAGGCAGAAATACTTAGAGCTGAGGGTGAAAAACGGGCAGTTATTCTACAGGCAGAAGGTGAGCGTGAAGCAGCTTTTCGTGAAGCTGAAGCCAGGGAAAGACTGGCAGAGGCAGAAGCTAAGGCTACTATGATGGTTTCTCAGGCGATTGAAAAAGGTAATATTAATGCGATTAATTATTTTGTGGCAACTAAGTATGTTGATGCCTTAAAAGAAATTGGTAGTGCCGAGAATCAGAAACTGGTATTTATGCCTTTGGATTCATCAGGTATTATTGGGGCATTGGGTGGTATTGGTGAATTAGCGAAAGAAGTTTTGAAAAAGGATGATAAAGTAGATTAAAGCATCTTTTTTGCTAACAGATATCTAAATAGGAGCAAGCTAGTGGAATCAATATTTACGCAAATGGAACTCTGGCATTGGTTAACCATTGCTCTAGTGCTTATTTTTCTGGAAATACTCAGTCCGGGGGTATTTTTCTTATGGCTGGGTTTAGCTGCCGGTGCGGTGGGCATAGTTATGGCTATTATTCCGGGATTAAGCTGGCAGATGCAGTTTATATTACTGGCTTGTTTTTCACTGGTTAGTATTGCTGTATGGAGTTTTAGCAGAAAACTCTTTCCTCAAAATGAAGCTGAAGCTTCTCATTTGAATCGCAGAGGAGAGCAGTATGTAGGACGTATATTTACTTTACTAGAGCCTATTGTCAATAATACAGGAAAAATCAAAGTGGATGATTCAAGCTGGCGGGTAAAGGGTGAGGATGCACCGATAGGCACTCAGGTAAAAATTACTGGCGTTGAGGGGATTATTTTTGATGTAGAGAAGGTATAAGCAAAGAACGTAAGTTTTTACCTAAATCGTTGCAATTTTTTCTAAATTAGAAGTATCAATTAATAAGCAATCAGCTAAATCTTTTTGTTTTAAATAGGCGATAACTAATTCAGAAGCGGTTTCATTGAGAATGTTATTAATTCTATCCATTGGCTTAAATTGTTTGGTTTTAAAATCAATAACATCATTAATATCATCAATTCTTAACGCAACAATGGGTGTTTTCCCATTTTCAGTGATATATAGTAAGACCTGCCTGGAAGATTCACGTAAATGAGCACGGGCTTGTTCAAAACGTTTTAATAAACGTGTCAGGGTAAGTATTCTTTCAAGTTTTAATGCTTTTAAAGCCTTATCAAC
Organism: Gammaproteobacteria bacterium; assembly: GCA_042095675.1. Lineage (GTDB taxonomy): Bacteria > Pseudomonadota > Gammaproteobacteria > GRL18 > GRL18 > GRL18. The sequence goes on along the minus strand of JAUJGA010000335.1, from coordinate 4,262 downwards.
ACCTTCCTCCTTTTCCATAAGAATGATTTTATCGGCTAAGGCATGGATTGTTTTATGTGGCGTTTCAAATTCAGATAATAACTCCATGAATGTATCATCACGGCTGGTATAATTGTCATACCATTTTCCAAAGGCACATTTATGTGGATCTTTAGGCTTTGTAAAAGATGTATTATGAGTTATGCAGTATTATAATGCCGTAACCCATTCAATATGATCTTTTTTTTTTCAATAAGCAAGTCAATCAGCTTAGAGTTTTTTTCTATACCGGAAGGAAAGTCCAGCATATTAGCAAAATCCAGTACTGGAATCGCATTACCCTTGAATTCAACCATCCCGACTAAACCCTTGGCCTGTGCAGGCAAGGACTGAATCTGACTCATTTCCTGACTAATGGTGAGAACTTTTGCAATATCAATAGCATGTAGGGTATCAGATACCCAAAATGCAAAGGCTCTTAAAACATTTTTATAGCCTGAGGTTATTTGATCACTGCTTGCAGGCAAATTATTAGATTGCATTGCGGACATATTCATTATTAATTCCTATTCCAATGATGTCTTATATTTTAATTGAAATTACTTTACATTTATAGGAATACAACGGTAAAAAGGCAAAAAACTTTAGATTTTTTATCATTTGTCTATGCTATTGTGAATAAATTCTGATTTATATCAAACAATCCGCTATAATGCCTTGTTTCAAAATCACCATACAATGAGTGGTTATTGACTTCCTTCTAACTATAGCTTAATTTTTGGACTTTCACAGTGAAAGATATTAATAAAATCAGAAATATCGCCATTATTGCACACGTTGATCATGGTAAAACAACTCTTGTTGATGAATTACTCAAACAATCAGGAACTTTTGACGATCGTCAGGAAGTATCAGAACGGATGATGGATTCTAATGATCTGGAAAAAGAACGTGGTATCACGATTTTATCCAAAAATACCGCCATTGAATGGAATGGTTATCATATCAATATTGTGGACACACCAGGACATGCTGACTTCGGTGGTGAAGTTGAACGTGTATTATCCATGGTTGATTGTGTTTGTCTGCTGGTTGATGCTGTTGAAGGGCCTATGCCGCAGACACGTTTTGTGACACAAAAGGCTTTTGAACTAGGCTTAAATCCAATTGTTGTGGTGAATAAAATTGATCGTGATGGTGGTCGACCTGACTGGGTTATTGATCAAACATTTGATCTATTTGATCGTTTAGATGGAACCGATGATCAACTGGATTTCTCTATTGTTTACGCATCAGCGATTAATGGTTATGCATCCTTGGAAGATGATGTGCGTGAAGGGGATATGACACCCTTATTTGAAACAATTGTGGAAAAAGTTTCTCCGCCTGATGTGAATGTGGATGCGCCTTTTCAGCTGCAGGTCATTAGTCTGGATTATAATAGTTATATTGGTGTCATTGGTATTGGTAGGATTAAACAGGGTACAATTAATACTAACGCTCAGGTTGTTATTGTGGATGCTGAGGGTGTAGAACGTAAAGGTAAGATCCTTAAGTTATTTGGTTTTAAAGGTCTTGAACGTATTGAAGTTAAAGAAGCTCAGGCTGGTGATATTATTGCATTTTGTGGTATTGAAGGACTTAATATTTCAGATACACTTTGTGATCCTGCTTCAGTAGAAGCTCTACCACCACTCACAGTGGATGAACCAACTGTGACCATGACTTTCCAGGTAAATAACTCTCCCTTTGCAGGCCGTGAAGGTAAGTTTGTAACTTCTCGTCAGATTAAAGACCGTCTGGAAAAAGAATTGTTACATAATGTGGCTTTGCGAGTTGATCAAACTGAAGATCCTGATAAATTTAAAGTTTCCGGTCGTGGTGAATTGCATCTAGGTGTGTTAATTGAAAATATGCGTCGTGAAGGTTTTGAGCTGGGTGTTTCAAGACCGGAAGTAATTTATAAAGAAGTTGATGGTGTGATGAGTGAGCCATTTGAAGATGTCATGGTGGATGTTGAAGAACAACATCAGGGCAGTATTATGGAAAAATTAGGCGAGCGTAAAGGTGAATTAACCAATATGATGCCTGATGGTAAAGGCCGTGTTAGATTAGAATATGTTGTGCCTTCACGTGGTTTGATTGGTTTTCAGACTGAGTTTATGACCACCACTTCAGGCAGTGGCCTGTTCTATCATAACTTTGATCACTATGGCCCGATTATTGTGGGTGAATTTGCAAAACGTAATAATGGTGTTTTGATATCCAATGCTCAGGGTACTTCAGTTGGTTTTGGTTTATTTAATTTGCAGGATCGCGGCAGACTATTTATTGGTCATGGTGTTGATATCTATGAAGGTATGATTATTGGTATTCATTCACGTCAAAATGACCTTGTGGTCAATGCACTTAAAGCTAAGCAGTTGACCAATGTACGAGCATCAGGTACTGATGAAGCTGTTACATTGACTACACCAATAAAAATGTCTCTGGAGCAGGCTCTGGAATTTATTGATGAAGATGAATTAGTTGAAGTGACTCCTGAAAGCATTCGTGTGCGTAAACGTATGTTGACAGAAAATGAACGTAAACGTGCTGCAAGACCTAAAAAAGTATAGGATTTCTTAGGTCAGTCCATAACTATTAGGGAAGTCTATCCCCTGATAACACCTCCTTAGTACACTTTTCATACAAAAATATATTCCCTCTTAGGGTTATCCTGTATATTACTCCGGTAAATACGAATAGTTTTGTTTTATAAAACGGTTAAGATTTGATTCATACATTAAATTTGAGGAGTATTTTATGAAATTATTTATATTCTTATTTATCGCATTAATTCTAATGAGCTCTGTTTCTCAGGCTGATAATTCCAAAGAATATGCTGATCATATTGTTTATATCAATGCATTTCCAACGGATTCATTGCCTCCTGAAATGACTAAAAAATATGCACTTAAACGCAGCAAGAACTATGCTTTAGTGAATGTTTCAGTCATGGAAAAAGGAACTGGAAGTCCGGTAGGGGCAAAGTCACAAGTCACAGGTGAATTAAAAAATCTTATGGGACAAAGTAGAAACTTAGAATTTCGTGAAATTAAAGAAGGTCAAGCTATTTACTACATTGCTCAAATTGGTGTACAAAGTAAAGAGACTGTCAATTTCTTTATTACTATCAAACCTGATAGTAATAAAGAAAAGTATGAGATGAAATTTGCTAAGACTTTCTAGGTTGAAATGTCAGGCTCCATATTTTTCACGATAGTTTTTTACTTTATCGTAATATTCTTCCAGTTCAGTATTATCCTGAAGGTAAGTAATCAGATGCTCTAATTTGATAATACTGACCACTGGAATCTTATAGGATTCTTCTATTTCCTGTATTGCAGAAACATCTCCCTTACCAACTTCCTGCCTATCTAAGGCAATAACCACTCCAGCAGGGGATGCATTTGCCTGATTGATTAAATCAATGGATTCTCTTACAGAAGTTCCTGCTGAAATCACATCATCAATAATCATCACCTTATTCTCAATTGCTGACCCAACAATCGTACCACCCTCACCATGATCTTTGGCTTCTTTACGATTAAAACTATAAGGCAAGTCTTTTTGATGTTCATCTGCTAATGCAATGGAACAAGTTGATGCTAAGGGGATACCTTTATAAGCAGGACCAAATAACATATCAAACTCAACCTGACTGTCTACCAGAGCAGAGGCATAAAATCGTCCCAAGTGTGCCAGAGAGCCTCCGGTATCAAATAAGCCGCTATTAAAAAAGTATGGGCTGATACGGCTAGATTTTAGAGTGAATTCGCCAAAACGTAGAACGCCCTTGTCCAGAGCAAATTTAATAAAGTTATATTGATAATCTTGCATATTTGTTTCCAAATGATTAACTTAAGAGGTACTTGCAAAACTAACAATTTAAGAGAGTTTCTTAGCTGAATTGCTAATTTTTGAATAAAATCCAAGCCAAATTTGTTATAATATGTTTGTGAATAAAAACAAAAAAGCTTGGAGTATTAGTATGTTAAGAGACACTTTAGCACAGAAGTGGGAACAAATACAAGGCTCACTTTTTCCTTGGATAGTATAAGAGATTGGTGAGATATCTGAAAAACAGCAACAACTCATTAGGGGCTGTTGATCTTTCGTGATTAAAAAATAAGCAACATTGCAATCAAGTATAATGGTTTTACCACAAATCAACATACGAGAAGACCATGCCAAGAACAATGTTAACAGATGAATACTGGGAACAGCTATCACGATTAATG
>JAUJGA010000334.1:0-6803 GCA_042095675.1 Gammaproteobacteria bacterium | reverse complement strand
GTACAACAAAAAATATCAGGGGCTTTCCGTAGTCTGGATGGTGCTAAAATATTTTGTCGTATTCGAGGTTATTTATCGACTTGTAAAAAACAGGGAGTCACATCTGGCTATGCTATGGATTTACTCTTTAAGGGAAAACTGCCTGATTTTATCAGTTAGTTTTATATGAATAAAAAATCACGCTGAATAGTTACAAAAAATTTTATAATGAATAGTAAACTACCCAATTTTTTAGTAGTCGGCTCTACAAAAGCTGGAACCACATCTATTTACAATTATCTTCAACAACATGCTAGTATATTTTTAAATAAAGAAATAAAAGAGTCTAACTTTTTCGTTGAACCCAAGTCTGTATTAGGTTGTGGTCCAAGGTTTTGTGGTGAAGATAGCTATGGTAAAAGTATAGAAGATTATGTAAAGTTATTTAAATTAGTAGATATAAATAAACACAAATCTATTGGTGAAGTTTGTACTACCTACATTCATTTTTCAAAATATACGATACCGAATATAAAAAAATACTTAGGTGATCCCAAAATTATTATAATACTACGAAACCCAATTGAAAGGGCATTTTCATACTATATGCATAATATGAGAGATGGCGATGAAAGTTTGTGTTTTGAAGAAGCAATAGAGAATGAAGGTCAAAGAATTAAAGACAATCTTTGGCTGTCCTTTAGACTTAAAACATTGGGGCTTTATTCAAAAGATGTAGAGAATTATAAAGGTTCATTTTCAAATGTAAAAATTATCATCTATGAAGATATGAAAGATGATATGCAAGGTGCTATGAATGAAATCTTTGACTTTTTGAACATTGAGAAAATAAAAATCAATACAAAAGAAAAATATAATATTTCAGGTATTCCAAAAAACAGATTGTTGCATGATATAATTCATGGTCACAATTTATTTGGAATGATTTTTTTAAAAATAAGTTATAAACTTCTAAATAGAAATAAAATTAAAAATTTTCAAAATTATATAGATAAAGACAATTTAGTTAAATTAAAAATGAACGAATCAGTTAGAAAAAAACTAGAAAAATATTTTTACTATGATGTCAAAATACTTTCAAGTTTGTTAAATATTAATTTAAATAACAAGTGGAAAATTAAGGAAAAATAGTTTGAAAAATTTTATACCAATTTCGCAGCCAAGTATTACAGATAAAGAGATAACTTATGTAACTGATGCTGTTAGGTCTGGATGGATTTCATCACTTGGAAAATATATCGATATATTTGAAACAAAATTTGCAGAGTATTGTGTAACAAAGTATGCAGTTGCTACATCAAATGGTACTACTGCTTTACATTTGGCTTTGATTTCACTTGGTATAACTTCAGAAGATGAAGTTATCATTCCTGATCTTACATTTATTGCAACTGCAAGTGCAATTAAATATATAGGTGCTAAAGTAATTACAGTTGACATTGATGAAAATACGCTTTGTATAAGTCCTGATGCCATTAGAGAAGCTATCACTTCTAAGACAAAAGCAATTATTCCGGTTCATCTATATGGCCACCCTGCAAATATGGAAGTTATAAATAAGATAGCAAAAGAATTTGAATTATTTGTAGTTGAAGATGCCGCTGAGGCTCATGGAGCCGAAGTAAATGGAAACAAAGTTGGTGGACTTTCAGATGCTGGTGTATTTAGTTTTTATGGGAATAAGATAATTACTTCTGGTGAAGGTGGTATGATAACGACAAATAATGAAGAACTGTATCATAAGATGAAATATTTACGAGATCACGCTATGAGCAATGATAAAAGATATTGGCATACAGAGACAGGATTTAACTATCGTATGACAAATCTCCAAGCAGCTGTTGGTGTAGCACAGCTTGAAAGAATTGATGAACTGCTTGCAAAGAAGAAAGAAATATTTGAATGGTATCGAGATAGGCTTAAGGATTTTAAAACTATTAAATTGAATTACCAAGCAAGTTGGGCAAAATGTGTGTATTGGATGATTTGTATTGAGTTGGATGATTATATGGAGCTTCAACGTGATAAGCTTATACAAAATTTGAAACTTAAGAATATTGACTGTAGACCTTTTTTTTTCCCCGTGTCATATATGCCAATGTATGAAAATTCTGATACAAAAATAACTCAAAAAGTGTTCCAAAGAGGATTGAATTTGCCTAGTTATTTCGACTTAACTAAAGAAGAAGTAAATTACATTTGTGATGAACTAAGAGATTATTTTTGAAAAAAATAGGAATATTAACTTTTGCAAACAAGCATGCTGGAGGAGTGTATCAATACACTCAGTCAATAATTGATGCACTAAAAAAAGATGCTGAAAAAGAATATATTATTTTCTGCAATTGTGATGATAATCGATTTGATAATTATGAATTAGATATCAGAAAAATAGGAGATCATAAAAATAATTTTTTTTTAAAAGTTGTAAGACATTTTCAGCTTTTCTTTTTTATAAGAAAAGCATATTTTTTTACTCCCAAAGAGTTAGAAATGTTTAATGATATTGATATATTTATATCTCCTACCATTTCGGCATATCCACATTTTTATATGGACAAACCATTTATTATTACTTTACATGATATGCAAGAGAGATATTATCCAGAGTTTTTTAGTAAAACACAGAGAATTACAAGATGGCTAAAAATTCATTCTCTAGCAAAAAGCTCAAATAAAATAATCTGTGAATCAAATGCTGTAAAAAATGATATTGTAAAATTTACTGGAATTGATAAAAAAAAGATATCATTGATTCAATCACCCCCACCAGAAAAACTATTAAATTATAAATTTAATAACGAGCAGTTACAAAAAGTGAAGAATAAATACAATTTGCCAGAGAAATTTATCTTTTATCCTGCTCAGTGCTGGTTTCATAAAAACCATATAAAGCTTATTGAGGCTTTTGAGCTAGTTTCTAAACAAAGACCTGATGTATATTTGATACTTATAGGCTCGCAACAAAACAACTACAATAATTTGATAAAAAAAATAGATGAATTAGGACTGAATAGTAGAATAAAACATTTAGGGTATATAGACTATAAATACTTGCCATTGTTATATAAAACATCACAGTTTTTGGTAATGCCTACACTATTTGAAAGTGTGAGTATACCAATATACGAAGCTTTTTCTTTAGAAGTAGCAGTTTGTTGCTCAAATGTTGTAGCACTACCTGAGCAAATTGGTGATGCAGGATTATTATTTGACCCTAATAACATCAATGATATGGCTGAAAAAATGATGGTGTATCTAAAGAGTGAAAGTTTAAGAAAAGAAAAAGCTAAGATGGGGTTTGATAAGGTAATAAATTTTAATCATGAAGAATATAAACAAAAGCTAACTGAGATTTTATGAAAAAAGCTACACTATTGGTAAGTCCTGAAAAGCTGACTACGTCAAAGTGTACCTTTTTCAACAGGGCTAAAATGTTGCAATGATTTTATAGTTCTTTTATCCTTATATATAAATGCTTTACTGGTTTGTTTTTGTCTGTTTTTGAACGCCACAATTTTAGTAAAGATCATATTAATGAAAGTAATTTTTTTATCTAAACGAAGACCTCAATCTAAAGATGTTTTTACCAGACCCTATGGTCGATTTTATTCTTTATCTCAGGAAATGGCGAATCAAGGGCATGAAGTTCATCTGGTTTTACTTAATTATAAAAAAGAAAATGAGTTTAGGCGAATAAGGGAAAATATACATTGGCATTCGGTTAATCTTCTACCAAATCCTATTTATTATTACTCCTATGTAAAAAAATTATCTCTTCAAATTAATGCAGATTATATTGTTGGTTTTTCAGACATAATTTATGGCATCTGTGCACAGAAAATAGCAAAAAAAACAAATTGCCTATCAGTTATTGATGCTTATGATAATTATGAGAGCTATATCCACTGGTTAAAACCATTACATTGGTTATGGAGGAAGTCATTAAAAGAATCTAATCTGGTTACTGCTGCAGGTCCAGAATTATTAGAAAAATTATCTTATGGGCGAAATAGAACAAATTCTTCTGGGGCTGTAATAGAAATGGCGGCCGATCCAATGTTTCATCGAAATTCTCAATTACAATCAAGAGTTAAATTGGGGTTACCTAAAAATAAGTTTATTATTGGCTATAGTGGTAGTTTAATGAACAATCGTGGTGTTGATGTTATGTTAAGTACTTTTTCAGAAATTTCATTAGATTATCCAGACATTTATTTTGTTTTTTCAGGTATGCAAGACAAAAATGTTAACTTTAAATCAATTAAGAATAAAATTATCTTGGGATATGTAAATGATAAGGATGTGCCAGATGTTGTGAGAAGTTTTGATTTACTTGTATCAGTTAATAAGAATAATGATTTTGGAAACTATAGTTATCCTGTAAAAATCTATGAAGCCTTATCTGTTGGGACTCCTGTTATTGCCAGTAAAACTCTATCAACAAGTTATGTATTAAGAGATTATCCACAAGCATTGTTTGAGGCAGAAAATACGAAGGAAATGGTGAAAAAAATAAAATGGTTTATTCAAAGTCCATATAAAGTAAAAAAAGGAGATTATGGGTGGGGTGTACAAGCTAAAGTATTTGAAACTATTTTGTTAGAACACAAATAGAAAAATATTAATAAGGAGCTAGAAACTGTTTTTATTGATTGTATATTATTTTAATAATTTTTTTCATCTATCCAAAACAAACACACCCATATAAACAACCAATAAGGTTTAAAATACACCCGTGTTTTGCTACAATCAGACTAAGTTTGTTAATAATGAGGTGAATTCATTGAAACGTGAGCAATTAAATCGGCTAACAGAATGGTTTAAAAAGCCAAATCGAAAACCTCTGGTGATTAGGGGAGCCAGACAGGTGGGTAAATCGACATTGGTTTCACTTTTTTCAGAAACTCGGAATGTTTCATCTATGGCTCTGGTTAATCTGGAACGTCATATTGATCTTAATTCGACCTTTAAATCAAATAATCCGCATAAAATTTTAAATATTCTTGAGATGTTACCGGAAATTAACACTGTTACAGATGACACCTTGCTTTTTTTAGATGAGATACAGGCCGTACCGGAAGCGATACCAGCTTTGAGGTATTTTTATGAAGAGTTGCCCGGACAAGCGCTTATAGCGGCAGGCTCTTTGTTGGAGTTCGTGCTGTCGGAACACCAGTTTTCAATGCCTGTGGGGCGGGTTGAATATTTACATCTGGGACCAATGAACTTTACTGAATTTCTTGAGGGTATTGGTGAAAACAAACTGGCTGAATTTATTCGAACCTTTCAATGGCCGGATACTATTGAGTCTTATGTTCATAACCGCTTAATGGAATTACTAAGGATTTACTTTTTTGTTGGCGGCATGCCGGAAGCGGTTCAGGTTTATGCTGAAACTCGACGCTTTAAAGCCGTGAGTGAAGTTCATAATTCTATTATTGAAACCTATCGGGAGGATTTCCCTAAATATATTGGTTCAAGAAATTTAAGCCGTATGCAAAATGTTTTCAATTTTGCAGCTCGTAATATCGGTAAAAAAGTCAAATACAGTCAATTTTCAAATCAGGACAAGTCGGCTACCATTAAAGCTGACATTGAATTGCTTTGTATGGCAAGAGTGTTATCAAAAGTGATTCATAGTCATGCTAATGGATTGCCTTTACAGGCCGAAATGGAAGATAAAATTTATAAGCTAATCTTTTTAGATATTGGTTTAATGAATGCTATTTGTGGATTAGGCTATGATGTTATTGCAAAGATGAGCGAGACCAACTTAGTCAATGAAGGTGTTATTGCAGAGCAGTTTATCGGACAACATCTGCAGACCATGCTATCAGAAAGCCCTAATCGCCAATTGAATTATTGGTTGCGGCAGGGACGCTCATCCAATGCTGAAGTTGACTATATATGGAGTTTGAATGGGCAGATCATTCCTATCGAAGTAAAATCAGGTGCTACAGGCCGCTTAAAATCCCTTCACCAGTTTGCAGGAGAGAAAAAAGTGCCGCTTGCTGTGCGATTTGATGCAGGAATCCCTTCACAGCAGAGAATCGATACAACTATCAAACAAGTGGACAAAACAGTTGAAATCAATTATCAACTAATTTCACTACCCTTGTATCTGGTTGAAAGGCTTAACGGACTTGACTTCAAATTTTAGCCACAGGGAAAAATAAGATTCTTTTCAAGATAGTCTACAATGTAAATTAAATGAGGTATAGGGGAGTTTTAATTAAGCTGAATTCGTATAATAAGTGCATGACCTCTGATAGTAGCTGAGCAAACACCCTGTAAATTAAACAATACTCAGGGTTACAATGCCAGGTTACGACACCAATAGCAGAGGCTACAAATGAGCTATAAACACCAGAGTCTTGAAGAAAGACATTATATCGAAATATCCCTAAGAAACGAAGAGATTCATGAAGTAATTGCAGAATCACTTGATCGTTCACAGAGTTCAATTACAAGAGAAATTGCACGTAATACAGGATTGAGAGGATATCGGTATAAACAAAACCATAAAAAGACCATAGAGCGCCATCAGAACAAATTAAAAGCCGTAAAAATCAAAAATGAAGTCAAGGACACAATCAGTGATTTACTTATAAAGTACTGGATTCCAGAACAAGTATCTGGCTGGCTAAAAAAAGAAGACAGTCTACTGTGGACCCCATTGTCAAGACAACTCAATTAAAAAATAAGATATAAAATATCCATTATTATTTTTACTATCATGCAGCCAGTTTTAATTCTGGAGCAACTTCTTTCATCACACCATATATTTCTGCAGGTGTTTT
>JAUJGA010000333.1:0-11938 GCA_042095675.1 Gammaproteobacteria bacterium | reverse complement strand
GTTAAACTCGAAACAAGATGAATTCCAATGTGGTCGAGGGAAAATTAGATACGTGTCAATATATTTTAATGCTTATCCCATACAATTTCTCAACACTTCACTCGTCCAGATCGAAAATTCACTTGTAAATACGAGCGGACGAGTGGATTTGTTGAGGCCTGTCACAGTGGTATTAGGCCTACGTACAAATATGACATGTTACCCAAAATAAATGCTAAAACCATGATCAACCCGTACCCCGAACCAACTACTCCACTGTCACAGATTTTGCTAAATTTCTTGGCTGATCCACATCTGTGCCTTTTATAATGGCAACATGATAAGACAAAAGTTGTAGTGGGATAGTAAATACCATAGGAGCAATTAATGAATCTATTTCACCTACTTTTATAACCTTAATTGATTCTTCTTCTTCCAGTGCAGCATGGGTATCTGCAAAGACATAGAGCTTTCCACCACGTGTTTTTACCTCCTGCAGATTAGATTTTAGTTTACCGATCAAGTCATTATTAGGTGCTACTGAAATCACCGGCATATCTGCATCAACTAATGCTAATGGTCCATGTTTTAATTCACCGGCAGGATATGCTTCTGCATGGATATAGGAAATTTCTTTGAGCTTTAATGCACCTTCCATTGCAATCGGATATTGTGTGCCACGCCCTAAAAACAACGCATGATGTTTATCTGCAAAGTCTTTTGAAAGAATTTTAATTTCATCATCTAGCTTTAGAGCTAATTCAATTTGTACGGGCAGTTTTCTTAAACTCTGAACAGCTTCTTTTTCCAGTCGAGTATTACCTTTTTCTTTAGCCACACAAATGACTAACAATAGTAATGCTGTTAATTGTGTAGTAAATGCTTTTGTCGATGCAACACCTATCTCAGGTCCTGCATGAGTCATAAATGCTAGACTAGATTCTCTAACTAAAGAGCTTTCCGGTACATTACAAATCACTAAGGAGTGCACAGCACCCTGTTTTTTTGTTTCTCGCAAGGCTGCTAATGTATCCGCTGTTTCTCCTGACTGTGAAATAGTGACAATTAATGTTTTTTCATTATAAATAGTTTTTCTATAACGAAACTCACTGGCAACCTCTATCATACAGGGGATACCTGCTATCGCTTCAAACCAGTATTTAGAAACCAGTCCAGCATGAAAACTTGTGCCACAAGCAATAATATAAATAGATTCTATTTCTTTAAATATTTTATCTGCACCATAACCAAATGCACTAGAAAAAACATGCTCACCATCCATTCTTCCCTCTAATGTATCTGCCACCGCCTTAGGCTGTTCGTAAATTTCTTTTAGCATATAGTGACGATATTCACCACGTTCCACTGCATCCGCACTAATTTCACTTTTTTTGACAGGACGTTTAACTTCTTTGCCATGCTTATCAAAAATTATAATTGCATCACGGCATATATCTGCAACATCCCCTTCCTCCAGAAAGATAAATTTTTGCGTCACAGGTAATAAAGCTGAAACATCAGAAGCAATAAAATTTTCACCAATACCTACACCAATCACCAAAGGACTACCACTTCTTGCGGCAATTAATCTCTCTTCATTATTATCAATAACGCCTATAGCATATGCACCTTCTAACTGATTAATTGTATCAAGAACAGCTGTTAATAGATCTTTACTCTGCTTTTTATACTCTCCAATTAAATGAACAATACTTTCTGTATCAGTTTGAGAACAAAAATTAACGCCCTTATTTTCTAGTTCTAATTTAATTTTTTGATAGTTTTCAATAATTCCATTATGTACTAAGGCTATACTGTCTTCACACATATGGGGATGCGCATTGTTTGTTGCAGGCTCTCCATGCGTTGCCCAGCGAGTATGTGCCACACCAAGATGACCTTGCAATGGAGTTTTTTCTAGTTCATTTGCCAGCTCTGAAACCTTCCCCAAGGTCCTTTGTCTATTAATCTGTTTATTTTTGTCCTGTATTGCCAGGCCTGCGGAATCATAGCCACGATATTCTAGACGTCTAAGCCCTTCAACTAGTATAGCTTCTACATTTCTTTCAGCAATTGCACCAACGATTCCACACATAGTAGCTTCCTAATTATTTATTTTTTATTGGTCTTATCCAACTGGAGATGGTTACTTGCTTGGCTCGACTAAATGTGAGCTTATCTGCATCTGCATCTTTACCAAGGGTTGATCCTGCACCGATAGTCGCACCTGCGCCTATTTCTATAGGGGCTACTAATGCTGTATTTGAACCAATAAAAGCATTATCACCAATTTTAGTTAAATGTTTATAGGCACCATCATAATTACAGGTAATAGTACCAGCACCCACATTAACATTTTCACCCATCTCAGTATCACCGATGTAACTAAGATGATTGACCTTTGAGCCCTTTGCAATATGTGCCTTTTTAATTTCAACAAAATTACCCACTTTAGCATTTTCATCTAGTTGGGTTTCAGGTCTTAAACGTGCAAATGGACCTATATTACATCCACTTTTTATCATTGATTTTTCAATCACACAATTTTCTAAAATTGTAACACCATCACAGATAATACTATCTTTTATTATACTATTTGCACCAATATTAACATTATTTCCTATACTGCATTTTCCTTCCAATATGACATTGATGTCAATGCTCACATCTTTACCAATTTCTATCTCCCCACGTAGGTCAAATCGATTTGGGTCAAGAAGTATCACTCCTTTTTCCATTAGTTTTTTAGCCTGTTTATTCTGATATACTCGCTCCAGCTCTGCTAATTGTACTTTATTATTTATACCTTCTATTTCTTTATTATCAATTACTATATGACTGCTAATTGATTCCCCTTCATTAACAGCTAGTTCAATTAAATCTGTCAGGTAATATTCACTCTGGGTATTATTATTATTTATTTTATTTAACCAAAGTTTTAATTTATCACCATCTACTACCATCACACCACTATTAATCTCTTTAATTTCTTTTATATCATCTGTGGCATCTTTTTCTTCTGTTATTTTTTCTACATCATCTATTTTATTTCTTACAATACGACCATAACCAACTGGATTTTTTAATTCTGCAGTTAAGATTGCAATTGAGCTTTGCTTTTTTTCTTCTAATAATTTTTCCAATGTATCGACACTTAGTAAAGGAACATCGCCATAGAGTATTAAAACATCAGCCTGATCTTTTATAAATTGAGTAGCCTGCATGACAGCATGGCCAGTTCCTAACTGTTCCCTTTGTTCACACCAATTCAGACTATCATCATTAATTTTTTCTTTAACTTGCTGACCTCCATGACCATAAACAATATTAATTGTTTCTGCTTTAAGATTTTTTGAGCAATCTATCACATATTGTAGTAAAGCTTTTCCTGCAATCTCATGTAATACTTTGGGTTTTTCAGAATACATTCTTGTACCCTTACCCGCAGCAAGGATAATAACATCCAATATTTTTTTTTCATTTTTCATTTTGTATAATCTTTTATTGTTAACAATTTAGAATAGTTCACAATTCTTATATGAGACTAGGGTAAACCCTATGTAAAAACAGAAAGCCATTGACTCTTTCCATGCTTATGTATATTATTAATATCATTGTATAGCATATTAATTAATAACTTAGGAGATTTTCATCATATAGCACTTAAAGTTTATAGTTCGTAAAGTACTATGTTTTCCTTAGTGTATGAGGTTTATTATTATGAAAACATTCTTTATTTTTATCTTTTCAGGAATCATTTATCTATTTGGTTTTAGTCATATTGATTCAACGGGACTCTTTGCACAAAAAAATGTCAATGTGACTCGTTTAATATTTTAACTGATTATTATAACGAGTATCAGACTCAGGGACTGCAAAGTAATACCTGTAATACTGACAACACTTCACAATTTACTCAAAAAGAATTAGCTGATAATAACCAGCTTTCTGATTATTATACTCAGTATGTTAGTCACTAACAAAAAAAAGCCGTATAAATATACGGCTTTTTTACTTTTCTAAAATATTTAATTCTAGTGTCCTGATTGTTGCTTACGCCTTTGTTCAATCATTCTAAGTTGTACAACAGCTTCTGCAAGTTGTGCTTCAGCCTTAGCAAAGTCAATTTTAGATTTCTGATCACTTAAAATATCTTCTGCTCTCTCTTTAGCATTCTGTGCTGCAGCCTCATCAATATCACTTGCACGCAAAGCAGTATCAGAAAGAATTGTAACAACATGTGGCTGTACTTCAACAATACCACCAGAAACATAAATAGACTCTTTTTCACCACCCTGTTCTGTAATGATGACTTCACCTGGTTTTAAAGTGGATAGTAGTTGTGAGTGTTGTGGCATAATACCCATATCACCCTGTGTACCCGGCACAATAACCATCTCAGCTAAACTTGAAAAAATTTCTTTTTCAGCACTAACTATGTTTAATCTCATTGTCATCGCCATGACAATACTCCTTTCAATTTTAACTAATAATAACTACTATAAAACTAAACTAAGGTTATCAATTAAATTGTTTTTGATTTTTCAACAACTTCATCAATTCCACCAACCATATAAAATGCCTGCTCAGGAATTGCATCATGTACACCATCCAGAATTTCTTTAAATCCACGAATGGAATCTTTTAATGTTACATATTTACCCGCAGTACCGGTAAATACTTCAGCTACGAAAAATGGTTGTGATAAGAATTTTTGAACTTTACGTGCACGATTAACAACCAATTTATCTTCTTCTGACAATTCATCCATACCTAAAATTGCAATAATGTCTTTTAATTCTTTATAACGCTGTAGTGTTGACTGCACACCACGAGCCACTTCATAGTGATCATTACCAACAATCTGTGGATCAAGCTGACGTGAACTGGAATCCAGAGGATCAATTGCCGGGTAAATACCTAATTCTGCAATTTGACGTGATAGAACAACAGTTGCATCTAAGTGAGCAAATGTAGTTGCTGGCGAGGGATCTGTTAAATCATCAGCCGGTACATAAACTGCCTGAACCGATGTAATTGATCCTACTTTAGTTGATGTAATACGCTCTTGCAATGCACCCATTTCTTCAGCCAGTGTAGGCTGATAACCCACTGCAGACGGCATACGCCCTAATAGTGCTGATACTTCTGTTCCTGCTAATGTATAACGATATATATTATCAATAAACAGCAGCACATCATTACCTTCATCACGGAAACCTTCAGCAATGGTCAGTCCAGTTAGTGCAACTCTTAGCCTATTACCTGGTGGCTCATTCATCTGACCATAAACTAAGGCAACTTTATCTAATACATTAGACTCTGTCATTTCATGGTAAAAATCATTACCTTCACGAGTACGTTCACCTACTCCGGCAAATACTGAATAACCACTATGCTCGGCAGCAATATTACGAATCAGTTCCATCATGTTAACTGTTTTACCAACTCCGGCACCACCAAACAATCCTACTTTACCACCCTTGGCAAAGGGACAAACCAAATCAATAACTTTAATACCTGTTTCTAATAATTCAGCTGTTGCTGCCAATTCATCATACGCTGGTGCTTCGCGGTGAATGGATGCACGATTATCTTCACCAACATCACCTTTTTCATCAATAGGGTTTCCCAGAACATCCATGATACGTCCAAGTGTTTTATTACCAATAGGAACAGAAATTGGCGCACCTGTTGTATCTACCGATATACCACGTTTAACACCATCAGTAGTACCCATGGCAATACATCGAACAACGCCATCACCTAATTGTTGCTGAACTTCTAATGTTAACTGTATCTCAGTTACTATTAATGCTTCATAGATTTTAGGTAGTTCATCACGTGGGAACTCCACATCGACTACAGCACCAATAATCTTAACAATCTTTCCTGAACTCATTTTGGTTCCTTTTTCTTAAAACTTTGAAAACAGTCTTGAACTTATAAATTTCTTTAAACCGCTGCTGCACCAGCAACAATTTCTGATAGTTCCTGTGTAATAGATGCCTGACGAGCTTTATTGTATACCAGCTCTAAATCATTAATCATATCCCCCGCATTATCCGTAGCACTCTTCATAGCAACCATACTAGCGGCTCTTTCACAGGCAATATTTTCAACAACACTCTGATACACTAGAGATTCTACATAGCGTTTTAATAATTCATTGATTACATTTTCAGCATCAGGTTCATATAAATAATCCCAATGATATGTCATATCAGCATCTTTATCTTCTGTTGATATCTCATGATATCTCACTTCACTGACATTGGTTGGGTCAACACTAATAGGTAATAATTGCCCAACAATAGGCTGATGTATCATCGTATTTACAAACTTATTAAAGATAACATAGAGTCTATCTATTTCACCCCTGTCATAAGCATCAAGCATGATTTTGACACTACCAATCAGTTTTTCCAATCTAGGTTTATCACCTACCGGTTCTGCCTGTGAGACTACTTTTCCACCAACTCTTTTGAAGAATCCACCAGCTTTCTGTCCAATTAAGCTCAGATCAATATCTATGTCCTGTTCATTCCAGGTTTTCATATGAGTGATGGCTTCTTTAAACAGATTAGTATTGAGACCGCCGCATAATCCACGGTCTGTAGATACAACAATATAACCGACTCTTTTTATTTCTCTCTCTTTTAAATATGAATGCTGATATTCAGATTTTGCATTTGATAAATGACGTACTACATTAATCATTTTTTCTGCATAAGGACGAGAAGCTTCCATCAATGCCTGGGCACCACGCATTTTGCTGGCAGCAACCATTTGCATTGCACTGGTAATTTTTTGTGTACTCTTAATACTACTAATTTGACCGCGAATCTCTTTTCCGCTTGCCATAATTCAGAGCTCCTTATTCATTAAGTCAATAATGACTGACTTACCAATTACTATTTGACTTAAATGAAGTGATTGCATCACTCATTGCTTGCTCAATTTCTGAATTATATTCACCTGACTCATTAATTTTATCAATTAAGTCAGAGTTATTTGCTTGAATATAATCCTGCATAGCTTTTTCAAAATCAACAATTTTTACCGGATCAACATCGTCCAAAAATCCTTTATTTGCGGAAAATAAAGATAGTGCTAATTGTGCAACGCTATAAGGTGAGTATTGAACCTGCTTCATTAATTCTGTAACTCGTTGACCACGTTCTATCTGCTTACGAGTTGCTTCATCAAGATCTGAGGCAAACTGGGCAAAAGCCTGTAATTCGCGATATTGAGCTAAATCAAGACGAACACTACCACCTAACTTTTTAATAATTTTTGTCTGTGCAGCACCACCAACCCTTGATACTGATAATCCAGCATTAATAGCAGGACGAACACCGGCATTGAACAAATCTGTTTCCAGGAAGATTTGTCCATCGGTAATAGAAATCACATTGGTTGGAACGAATGCTGATACATCACCAGCCTGAGTTTCAATAATGGGTAGCGCTGTTAAAGAACCAGTTTTACCCTTTATTTTACCGCCTGAAATCTCTTCAACATAGTTTGCATTCACTCGAGCAGAGCGTTCTAATAAACGTGAATGTAGATAAAATACATCTCCAGGATAGGCTTCACGACCTGGTGGACGACGTAACAATAATGATACCTGACGGTATGCCCAAGCTTGTTTGGTTAAGTCATCATAGATAATTAAAGCATCTTCTCCACGATCTAGAAAATACTCACCCATAGTACAACCTGAATAAGGTGCAATATATTGCATAGCTGCTGCATCAGATGCATTGGCTGCAACTACAATGGTATTTTCCATTGCACCAAACTCTTCTAGTTTGCGTACTACTGCAGCAACACTGGAAGTTTTTTGTCCAATGGCAACATAAATACATTTAATACCGGAATTTTTCTGATTAATAATAGCATCGATGGCAACTGCTGTTTTACCTGTTTGACGGTCACCAATAATTAATTCACGCTGTCCACGGCCAATTGGCACCATGGAATCTATTGCTTTTAATCCTGTTTGTACCGGCTGATCAACAGATTGACGTGAGATAACGCCTGGTGCAATTTTTTCAATAGGTGCAGTTTCTTTAGCATCAATGGGACCTTTTCCATCAATTGGATTGCCTAAAGAATCAACAACTCTTCCCATGAGTGCTTCACCCACTGGAACTTCAAGAATTCGACCTGTACATTTAACTTTGTCACCTTCAGAGATTTTTTTATAATCTCCCAAGATAACCGCACCAACTGAGTCTCTCTCAAGATTAAGGGCAATTCCATAAACATTTTCAGGAAACTCCAGCATCTCACCGGACATTGCATCACTTAAACCGTGAATTAGTGCAATACCGTCAGCCAGACTAATAACAGTCCCTTCAGTACTTGCTTCTACTTTTGCATCAAAATTTTCAATGCGACTTTCAATTAAGTCACTAATTTCTGATGGATTTAATTGCATTTTTTAACCCTCTGTAATCCTATTCACTTAGCTAAACAAGCAAAGCATGAGTAATTTTTTCCAGTTCGGTTTTAACTGAACCATCAATAACGACATCGCCTGCACGAATGATGATTCCACCGATTAATGATTTATCTGTTACAGTCTTAACTATCACTTCACAAGCAAATTTCTTTTTTAATGCTTCAGCAATACTTTTTTTCTGTGCCGCGTTAACTACAAATGCTGATGTGACCAAAGCATCAATACTACCTGAACGTTCTGCCTGCATTTCTTCATAAAAGTCTGCAATTTCAGGAATCATTTCAAGACGACCATTTTCTGCTGCCATCCTAAGAAAGTTAATTCCTTTCTCATCCAAGCTTTCTTTGGCAATATCCTGATACACAGAAATAACCTGATCCTGTTGAATGTCAGGATTGCCGATAACCTGCTTCATAGACCGGTTTTCGGTGATTACTTTCATGAAATTCAGTACGTCTGACCACTTATCAAAAGAATCATCTTCAGATGCATGATTAAAAATAGCCTGAGCATAAGGTCTTGCTAATGTCCTTGCTTCTGCCATTATCTAGTCCTCTTTATATCAATCATAGCTGACCAACAACATCTTTTAATATTTCAGCATGATTTTTAGCATCAACTTCTTTCTTAACGATTTTAGTTGCAGCAGCTAAAGTAATATCTACTACTTTTCCACGTAAAGCTTCTTTAGCACGATTAGTTTCCATCTCAATTTCAGCTTTGGCAGCAGTGATTATACGATCACCTTCTTCATTTGCATCCACTTTAGCAGCTTCAATTATTTCAGCCCCACGTTTTTTCGCCTGAGCAAGAACATCAGCAGCCTGATCTTTTATCTCTTTCATTCGCTCAACAGCTTTTTGCTCTGCCAGCTCCTGAGAATGCTTCCCACGTTCAGCAGCAGCAAGACCATCAGCAATACGCTTTTTTCGGTCATCCATCATCTGTGTCATTGGATCCCAGAGATATTTACCTATGAACCAGACTAATATTGCAAAAGTTATTATCTGGCCTATAAGAGTTGCGGTAATACTCATCGCTAATTCCTATTTTTTATTTAAGGTTAGTTTTATTTCATCACACATGGACAACATTAACTGCCTGAAGCAGTTTTAACTGCATCTGCAAACGGGTTAGCAAAAACAAACCACATTGCCATACCTAAAACGATCATTGGAAAAGCTTCCATCAAACCACCGGTGAACAACATTTGACCCATTAATTGTGGACGCATTTCAGGTTGACGAGCAATACCTTCAATATACTTAGAACAAATCAGTCCCCATCCTAAAGCTGAACCCAGTCCAGCAAAACCAAGAATAATACCAACAGCGATTGCTGTTGAACCGTAAACTGTAGCCATTGCTTCCATTAGTTTCTCCTAATATTTACTTGTTATTAAGTAAAAGTGTTAAAATTAAAATTTCTTTAGATTATAGTAAATTTCGTTTAATTATATAATTAGTGTTGTTCTTCTTCCATATCCTGATGTGCCATGGCCAGATAAACAATTGTTAACAACATAAAAATAAATGCCTGTAAGCTGACAATCATAATATGAAATATAGCCCATGCAGAACCAAATAACACTTGTGGAATTAATCCTAACAATGATGCTCCACCTAATAGTGCAATCAACATAAATATTAACTCACCTGCAAACATGTTGCCGAATAAACGTAATCCAAGACTGATTGGCTTTGCCACCTCTTCAATGGTTGTCATAATAATATTAACAGGGATCATGTATTTTCCAAAAGGGTGGAAAAGAAACATTTTAAGATAGCCGATAGGCCCTTTAATTTTAATATTGTAATAAATAATCAGTGCAAAAACTGAAAGTGCTAGAGCAAATGTAGTACTGAGATCTGTTGTCGGTACAACTTTCATATAGTTAATACCAACCAATTTACCAAGTTCAGGTAACAGATCAACGGGGAGCAGATCCATTGCATTCATTAAAAAGACCCACATAAAAATAGTGAGTGACAAAGGACCTATGAGAGGGTTACTGCCCGGGAAAATACTTTTGATTTGACTTTGCACAAATTCAACTATGGCTTCTAAAACATTTTGTCCGCCGGAAGGGGTATCAGCTGTCATTGATTTACCCATCTTATAAGCAATGAGCATCATCAGCCCGGCTAATAACCAACTATAGAACATGGTATCCAGATTTATTACCCAGAAACCACCCTCACCAATGCTATTGTTATGCAGGTGATGCTGTATATATTCACTGGATGTTAAGGCGTTGCCTTCAGCTGCTGGGCTACTCACTATACTCTATCTCCAAGATATGATTTTGATTCGCTTTTTATCTAAAGCTAGTATCGACTTTATTAGCAGCAAAGCTTAATTGAGTTAAAGCAAAGCTGACTATAATAGCAAGAGGCTCTAATTTAAGAACACCCATGCCCACTGCCATCATAAGCAATGTTAAAAAATATTTTTGTATTGCACCAATATATATTTCAATCTGACCCTTCTGCTGATCACTTGCAGCCAACTCTGTTGCACGACCCAGTTGCCATGCTGTCAATAAAGTTGCCGACAAGGTAATACTGCCTCCATAAAAAGCTGCGAAAAACCCCTCTGAGCTTTGCAATATCAGATATGTAAAAGCCACGAATACGGTAATAAAAAATTGTATGAATAATAATCTTCGAACCACTCTGCGCATGACTACCATGGAAAAATTCATCTAGCTTTCCAATGTTTTCAAGTCAAATATATTCCTGATTACCCACAAAGCTCAGCTACCTCTTAGAGGCAATATATCTACCGAAGTCAATAACTACGGTAAAGCTGATTTATTTCACTAATACAAACAGGTCATTTTTTCTCTAAGATTGTATATAATTTCTTATTATTCAAAATTTTCATCTATAACATATTGTTTTTACAAATATTATATTTTCTTAATATGGCTGAGCTTTGTAAGTAATCAGGATTTTTTTTATGATATTTGTACAGTTTTAACTGTGTTTTCTCATAATATTTACAGAATTATCTATTATACTCGCATAGGTAAGACCTCTAAACTAGATATCTTATAATCCTAAAACTAAAAAATGTTTTTTAAATCTATGTGACAAATTTTAGTAATTGATCGGCAGTTAAAGCCAATATTCCAAACATTAGATGACACATGACTTTCTTTGGACATCGTACTCTGACCATTCGTCCAGTAAATTCATCTTTGAGCCGACCATTAACTCTATCTACGGTTGAGCGTTCATTGTATCGTACGGCCTTGGCTTTTTTATAACCAGCATAAAGACAAGCTTTCAATTCATCTTTCAGTTGAAGTTTTAACTCTTTGTTACGTCGAGCATTTTTGTCAATTATTGGGATCTTCTCCGCTTTGATGAGTGAAGAAAGATGCTAATACTCACAAAATCTGTTGCAATATAAAGCTTCTGACAGTTTTATAAGCAAAAGGTAATATGAGTATAAACATCTCACCCTCTATTTTGGGTTTAACAG
>JAUJGA010000332.1:0-4087 GCA_042095675.1 Gammaproteobacteria bacterium | reverse complement strand
TGTTAAACCCAAAATAGAGGGTGAGATGTTTATACTCATATTACCTTTTGCTTATAAAACTGTCAGAAGCTTTATATTGCAACAGATTTTGTGAGTATTAGCATCTTTCTTCACTCATCAAAGCGGAGAAGATCCTTGTTTCTTTATTTGCATTCCCAATCGTTTCAACAAAGTAACTTTGTGTCCACAACTTACCGCCCCAGAAGTATTTTTTCTTAATTTCAGGATAAATCCTGAAAAATTCACGAGCTGTAATACTTTTTATTATTTGCATTACACCACTAGGTGATTGCATGGGTATACTCCTGATAATCATATGAATATGATCTTCTGGCATTTCAAGCTCAACGATATCAATATCGTAATCATATCCAAATTTCTGAATAATCGCCTTCATCGTTGTACGATAAGGCTCCATAAAAACTTTATGCCTATATTTTGATATCCAGACAAAATGATACATTAGCCTAAAGACATGATGCATATTTCTTTGAAGTTCCATGTACTGAATAATATAGACAGGGACAAGCCATATCTACACTATTCAGCACGGGGGCAAGCCCCCCGAGATTTTCGCTACGCTCTGTTAAATATATTGCGGATTTTATCATAACGTACTAGATTTTACTGTCTTTTCAGATCTTCTCTGACGAAATATTGAAATAATCACTGAAAACAAAGCAAAAATAAAAATAACCGGATCCATGAGATAATCCCATAGATTTCTACTTTCCAGGATATTCAGTTGAAAAGCCAGGCTTGCTCCAAGCAGGCAAGTTAAAGCCATTAGATCTTTTTTATAAAAGGCATAAGTTAATAGAGCGAATAAAATCAGAAGAAATAATAATGGAGCAGTATAAGCATGAATATTATTGAAATATCCCCATTCATAAGGATCAATAGGGCTCAAACCTAATGCCAGAGGATAAAAAATCAAACCACTTAATGCAATAATACGCAGCATGGAACCAGATTGAAGCGGTGGATTCTGATAAGTAAACAGATAATAAATCATCAATATTAAAGTACTGATACTTAAATCATTAAAAATCCCTCGAAAATACTGGTTAATACTATTTCCATCAATAGAGACAAAAGTAAGGAGAAAGAATAGCAGTAATAAAATGTAAACAATTGCCTTTTTTAAATTAAATAGAATTAAAATTCGCAACAATAGTACGCATAATAATAAAGATATTCCACTCAAGCCAATGATAGTTGAAAAGCTCATTATTGCACTCCACCAGTGTTTATATTGGCTGGTAGTTCTGTGCTTTCTAACCATTGCTGATTGAAAACTTGATGTTTTATATCGCTTTTATGCCAAGTGTATAATAAGTGGATATTCCCGTTTTTTGTTTGCAGCATCCATGGATAGGCAAATTGTTTAGCTTTATCCGGCTCTTCAAGGTGGTCTTTTTCTATGATCTTTTTTATTTCCCATGACTTAGCCTGATTGCTTGAAGTTGCAAGAGTCATGTCTTCACGTTCCTCTTCATGATTATTAAAGGCCAATAATAATTTTCCATCGGTTAATGTTATAGCATGAATCCCTGCATTAGGATTGGGCAGCATTGTTTTTTTCACAGCCGACCAGTTTAAACCTGAATCATTAGTATATTGAGATAATATACGGTATGGTGAGTCGCCATGATAACGCATCATACTAATAGCCTGTGTTGATGTAAAAGGTACAATAACAGGCTGTAGTGATGTTTTTCCCCATGAAAGACGTGTTTTATCAATCACATTGCCTGAACTATCAAGTCTGAGTAATTCAGAAAACTTTCCCAGAAATTCATGATAAACAGGTAAGCCTATACTGCCATCAGCATAATGAATCGGTGAACCTTTCAACAAAGTACTAATATTAAAAAATGGAGAAGTAATTAAGCGTTTTGCAGGTGACCAGGTTTCCCCTTCATCATAAGAAATAATGAGGTTAATCGCACTACCAGCCCAGCCTCCAATAGAGACACTGACATAAAGCAACCAGATTGAATCATCCGGCCCTCTGGTTACCACAGGATTACCGAGTTTACGTATATAACGTGAAGTACCATCCCGAGTATGCAGGCGTGTAGTAATTGTACTTTCTTTTCCCCATTGCTGTGATGAATTATGCCAGATGTTTTTATATATATTCACATCTTTATGGCCCTCTCGAGTACCGCCATACCAAAATGCCATAATATTATTATCAGCCAATTCTATGGCTGCTGCACTATGAACTTCAGGGGTAGACACATGGGAAGCAAAATCCGTTAACAGGAATGCATTTGTCAGTGAATTTTTAGTTTGAACTGCGGTTTGAGATATTGACTTCTCTATTCTATTTTTAGTAATGTCAGCAACAACAAACTGCCCAGCAGAGGGTAGATTAACTAATTGCAACATAATAGCTAACAGAGAAACCAGACCAATAATAAATAGTAATTTATTCATTATTGTAAATTTCTGTTCTAACACTAAGCCAATCATTTATTATCTTAAGCCTTTGATATATACTCATATGGTTGTGAAAAACAAGGTGTTCATTCTAGCAGTAAATAATATGAATTCAAACAATTACAACAATTTATAGTAACTTCTCAATAACTCCGCACAGGCTTTCTCAATTGACGTCACTCAACAATAAAGTTCTGGCCGATGCTTATGCACATTGTTTACAGATTGCTCAGAGTCATTATGAAAATTTTCCCGTAACTTCCCGTTTTCTCAACAAGAATCTTCGCTATCCCATTAGCGTAGTCTATGCCTTTGCCCGTAGTGCTGATGATTTTGCTGATGAAGGTGATTTAAACACAATAGAACGTTTGGAATTACTCAATGACTATATGCATGAACTTGAGATTATTGAAGATAAGACCTTTTCAAAGCAAAGCAATAATCCCATATTTATTGCGCTTGCTGATGTCATCAAGCAATTTCATATCCCCATCAAACTTTTTAAGGATTTAATATCAGCCTTTAAAAGTGATGTCCATACAACTCGTTATCAAAACTTTGATCAGGTCATGGCATATTGTCAAAAAAGCGCCAATCCTATTGGGCGAGTTTTGTTATATTTAAACAAAAGTGCCAGTGAAGAAAATCTTAATAATTCAGATGCCATCTGCAGCAGTCTGCAACTAATCAATTTCTATCAGGATATTGCTCAGGATATGGATGAAAATGATCGTCTTTATCTCTCTCTGGATGACATGGAAAGGTTTTCTGTCACTATTGAAGATATTAAAAATAAAACCAATCATACTCAAACTCAGTCGCTAATGGATTTTCAGATCCAACGGGTGCAGCAACTTTTCCTCTCCGGAAAACCACTTTGTCATAATTTATCGGGCCGGTTTGCCCTGGAAATACGTCTAATTTATGCAGCAGGCAATATTATTCTTAAAAAATTATCTCTCAATACCAACAATATCTACCTTCGTCCCCGCTTAAATAAAATAGATAAGATTAAGATACTATGGCATGGAGTATTTCTCTAAATAAGCATTATGACATGGTCATGTTAAGTGTTGGTAAACTCCTACTGAGCTAAAGAGTAGTTGTTCATGCGTTAAATTTTTAAACTGATCCAATGATCTTTGCCACCCAAGATAATGCTCTAAATATTTTGTAGCAACTCCATTAAATCTTTGCATCCATCCCTTCAAACGACTGTGATATGAATTGATGTTCTGAATATGATAAGCGCTATTTTTTTATCTGGCATACCACTTTTGAGACCGATATGTGTAACATTGTTTTCTCTTGAGAATTTCTGGTAGGCATGGTTTTTATCACTAATAAGAAAGGCATCTTTATCAATAGATGGCTCCAAATATTTTTCCACTAAAGAAGCACTAATGTTGCCTCTACCAACCATATAATCTGTTGTGCTCCCAGTTCGATATCTCGCAACTAAAACACAAACTTATTCTTTAGAAAGCCCTCTCTGATTAGCTTTACCACCACGCTGCCTTGCAGGGCGTGTCTCTGATATTATTTTATTTCCCTTTTCTGAATACAGAAAATAAGTTTCATCTACATCGATGATCCCAGTGAGTGTTTCTGGTCTGTTTTCACTGATTAAATCAAGGAA
>JAUJGA010000331.1:0-13263 GCA_042095675.1 Gammaproteobacteria bacterium | reverse complement strand
CATCACAGTACAAAGCATCTATAGTTTCCATTGTCAGTCCCTGGTTTGATCTTTTGGATTAGTATTTAAACTATTTGATCATGGACTGACTCTTTTTTCAATTAATTTTTGTTTTCTTATCCAGTATTCAGGTTATTTAATCTTCCTAGCTTCTAAATAAAAACGTTTTTCATCAGCTTCTCCCATGGAAAATGTCTTTCTGGGTAAGGCGCCATCAAAGATAATGGTTTTAAATAAACTATGTTTTGAAATAGGTGGAAAGAAGAAACCCATATTGCCCTCTTTTACTCCAAGCTCATTAACCACATCATCACCATGAATAAAATCAACTTTACCACCGTTTTTATTCAGATAGTCATTTAAAAATGACTCTAGGGTGGCAAGCTCTAGAGTAAATTGTGGATTTGAGATCTGAATATAACCATAACCAGAGGCATCATTAAAGGGAATAATTTGAACCTGTTTATTCTCATCAGATTGAGCTTTGTTTCTCATATCTGTTTCATTATCACAACGTACAATACTGCAATTTCCAGAAAAATGAGCCTGCATATCGCTTAATAATTGTTCTGGCTGCACATTAAAAATAACCCGGTGAATAGGTTCAAACTGCAGGCCTTCATCATGTATATTGACCAATTCAACCAGGGCATAACGAGCTGGATTATTCATCTCTGTTTGAGGATCAGTTGCATCAGTTTTAATCTTTTCCCAGATCGCCTTAGCGGTAGCTAAAGAATGATTTCCATCTCCCATGGCATATAATAAAACTTCTTTATCTTGTGCATCATATTTTTTATCAAAGACTTCTGTGGAAACTAATTGTTCTAATGCATCAACTACCTGTTGAATGAGTTCAGGTGTATCTATGGCATAACCTTTGGTCTTCCCGCTATCCATCATTAACTCAACATCATATAATTGCTCAGGGTTTTTCTCAAAAAGTGGTTCAATGACAGTGTGATCAGGATCATCAATTAAAACCATAATATGAGGAAGCTCAATAGCAGCATCCTGACGAACTTTTATTCTTGGCGGAAGACGATCAACAATGGTTCCCTCAGTTGCACGAATAAGAGTTTGAGAACTTTTATTAAAATCATATTGTTCCAAGTCAATACCTACAACCAGGCCTTTTCGAGAAGCTGCCTGGGAGGTTTTTCTATCAACCAGAATAAAGCCTTTGTTTGACATAGGAACTAATACATTATCATCCAGATAGCTCTGCATGGTAGAGTTGATACTTGCGATACGCTGATCACCATCACTATCTTCTAAATAAACTTCTGGGAAAATAACATTTAAGGTAGAAGGTGCTGAAGCTACTATGTCTTTAACCTGAGACCAGTAATCTGCCTGAGATGTATATTGATCACATGCAACAACTGACCATTCATGTAAATTCACACCTTTATTTGGTAGTAAAATTTCTGGAACATGTAAACCAATTTTTTCAAAATTCATTGCTGTCTCCGGGAGAATTTTCTCCCATAAAATTTATTAATTTTAAGAGGTCAATCTCTCCAAAGCCTCATTATATTTCTCTGAAGTATTTTTTACCACCTCATCTGGAAGTTCAGGGCCGGGTGTTATTTTATTCCAGTCTAATGTTTCTAAATAATCGCGTACATATTGTTTATCAAAGCTCTGTGGACTGCTACCTGGCTGATAGGTCTCTGCCAACCAGAAACGGGATGAGTCCGGTGTCAGTACTTCATCAATTAAAGTTAACTGATTATTACTATCCACACCAAATTCAAATTTGGTATCGGCAATAATAATCCCTCTGGGTAAAGCATAAGCAGCAGCTTCAGTATAAATTTTTAAACTGATCTCTTTAATTTGTTTAGCCAAATCCTCACCAACAATATCAATAGTTGCTGCATAATCAATATTCTCATCATGTTTACCCACTACTGCTTTACTGGAAGGAGTATAAATTGCTTCGGGCAGTTGATCGGCTAATTGTAGATTATCGGGCAGTTTGATTCCGCATACAGAACCATTATTCTGATAATCCTTCCAGCCGGAACCAATGATATAGCCTCGCACAATGGCTTCTATAGGTAAGGCTTTGAGTTTCTTAACCACCACAGCTCTGCCTTCAAGCATTGTTCTTTCAGTGGCATCAGGAATTGCATCCTGCAATGACATTGTTGAAACCTGGTTAGGGATTATCTGACTGAAAAAATCAAACCAGAAATTTGCTACATCAGTGAGAATTTCTCCCTTTCCCGGGATTGCAGTGGGTAGGATAACATCAAATGCAGAAAGCCTGTCCGTGGTGACAATCAGCATATGTTCATCCCCTACAGCATAGATATCTCTGACCTTGCCGCGGTGGATTAAAGGTAAACTTTTTAAATTAGTATCAAATAACGTGGAAAGCATAGTTTTTGTTCAATTGTTGTATAGAATTGTTGAATGATTATAAAACATTAACGATAAAATTGACACTGAACAGTTCATGCGAGCTGTTTATTATTCTGTAGGTTTTTAACTAATAGTTCCAAATCTTTGTGTGTGTTCACATTAAGAAATGCTTCTTTTTCGTCTGAAAAGTCTACCCTATTAGCCCCATTATCCAATAACCATTTTCCCAATTTATGTTCTTGATGTTTAAGTGATTGTTCAATTGAGTTTAATAAGTCTGTATGAATCAGATTATAAGTAGGTTGTTTAGATTTCCCATCAAAGGCAAATACGGCTTTGGTATTATTTTTTTGTATAACATTCAACATTCTAAAAGCCATATCGGAAGGTAATAAAGGCCCGTCACAAGGCACTGTAAGTAAATACTCACTTTTGGAATGAGAAAGCCCTTGGGCCATACCAGCTAAAGGGCCTCGAAAATCATCATGTTCATCCAACAGTACTTCGTAACCAAATTTCTGATACTCTTCAATGTGCCGATTAGCACTGATGATAATTTGATTGACCTGAGGTTTGATTCTTGCAATGACATGAGCAATCATGGGTTTGTCAATTAAATTCAATAAGCCCTTATCCTGTCCATCCATGCGACTGGATTGACCACCTGCTAAAATAAGACCGGTTATATGCATAAGAAACTTTTTTGTTTACAATAGAATTTAAGGTGCGTGATTATGTCATGTATTATCAGCAGTATTATATTCAAAGTGTAAATGTAAGTACAATAATGAGACATGACAGAATCCAAAAAAGTATTGCTGCCTATAGGTGCGGTTTTATTAGTCATATTCCAGCCAGGCTAGATTTTATTCAAAGTGTCAGTAAAACTGTCGTTGCATGCATGTTAGTGGCGAAAGATATTGCTGATTATTGTGATGATGAAACAAGTAAAGTTGATATTTATATTGATATGATAGAAGGTTTTATAGCCCAGGAAAGAAAGAAACTTGAAACGCTTTTAACTCATAAAAATGGTGAAGATGCCTATGATTTGCGAGAGTCCATGGAAAAGATTCTTATGGATAAAGTATGGGTTTTTCGTAATGAAAGTGATCTGCAATCAGCAGTAGATGAGTTAGAACAATTATTAATACGTAGTAATAATATTGAAGTAAAAGGCCCAAAATCACGAGCCTCTAACCCTGCATTGGTTAATGCCTATCGAGTTCAACGTATGCTTAAAATTGCTATAACAGTTGCTTATGGCGCTTTATTACGTAAAGAAAATCGTGGTGCTCACTCTCGTGAGGATTATCAGGAACGTAATGATAAAGACTGATTAAAACGGACTCTTATGCAGTGGCTTGATAGTGAAAATGCCATGCCATAAGTCAGTTATGAAGAACTGGATATTAATGAAATGGAAATGCCACCTGGATTTAGAGGCTATGGTAAATATATGACGATACATCATTCACAAACACCTTTAAAGCAACAGACTATTGATAGCATTCGTGAACAGTCTGAACTGAAGGACCATTTTGAAATACAAGAGCAAATCATGTCATATAAAGAACTTCTTCCGCAGAAATATCGCTCTAATAATGAACGCTTGAGTGAACGTTTTGATACTTTAAATGGAGAATCAAAAAAATGAATGTTGAAAAATGACGTTTGTTAAATATCAGTATTCTACGCTATGACCCTCAGCTTGAAGGGGACAAGCCACGTATCGAATTTTTTGAAATTGAAGAAGCACATGGGATGACTTTATTTATTGCTTTAAATGATATCCTCCAATATCATGATGCTTCTTTAAAATTTGATTTTGTTTGCCGTGCAGGAATCTGTGGTAGCTGTGCGATGATTATTAATGGAAAACCCGGTTTGGCCTGTAGTACTCTTACAGCAAAAATGTATGCTGAAATATCTCTTGCTCCGCTACCGGTTTTTGAGTTAATTGGTGATTTATCTGTTTTCACTGGTAACTGGATGCGCAATATGAATGAACGTCTTGAGGCATGGATTCATCAAACTGAAGCAATTAATTTCAATCAGCTTGAACAGCGTATGGAACCGGAGCTGGCGGAAGAAATTTATAAATTAGATCGCTGTATCGAATGTGGTTGCTGTGTGGCTGGTTGCGGTACTATTCAAATGCGTGAAGAATTTGTGGGAGCTGTAGGTTTAAATAAAATTGCCAGTTATCAATTAGATCCAAGAGATAAGCGTAGTAATAGTGATTATTATGAATTTGTAGGTGATGAAGATGGAGTGTTTGGCTGTATGACTCTATTGGGCTGTGAAGATGTTTGTCCAAAGAAACTTCCTCTGCAGTCCAAGATTGCTTATCTACGACGTAAGATGTTACAAATTGGACTGAAAAAGCCGTGCTCTTGTCAGTAAGGTTGGAGAATATCGAATATGAAACTTATACTAGTTTGGAGAGTTCTGAGTTTCCAGCACGCCTTTGTATAACAAATTAGCTACTTTTTTTCTATCAATTGTTCTTTTAGGATTTTTCAGCATTATCACGAAGGGGTAATCATCTCCGGAAGGTGAGAGTATATAACCTGCATAGCTGGAGACTCCTCTTAATGTTCCGGTTTTTGCCTGGAATACCTTCTGATCAGTTTTTAATAAATTCTGATAAGGTTTGAAGTGTAGTAATACATTTAGCATTTGTCGGGCTGAAAATTGATTTTTTCTTGATAAACCTGATCCTTCCTCAAGAGTAAAGTTATCAATACCAATAGTTTCTGTTAGAAATTCTGATAAAGCTTGTCTGCCTTTATCTAAATTAGCAGGACCGCCTTTTTGTGTGGCTCCAAGGATCAGCAGGAGCTGATTTGCAATAAAATTATTAGAAAAGGCTAGTAATTTTCTAATAATCTCAGAAAGAGGTAGAGACTGGTGCACGAAAATCTGTGTTGAAGTTTTGGGTATGCTCTTATTGACTATATGAAGAGGAATATTAATTCCCTCTTTTTTTAGAAAAACTTGTAGAAGTTCTGCAAAATAAAGCAAGGTGAGCTTGTCATTTTGCCCTAAATTTATACGATGTTTTCCTGGGGATAATTTTTCTGATAATTGTTGTGCTGTGGCGGTTAATGGGGTTTGCGGTTCTGCACTGACTATCTTTCCATCATGTGATTTTTTAATATAAATAGTATTAAAATTAGCAACAATTGCTCCGATGGAAGAATCATAGGGATTATTACTATGGGAATGTCCATGTATTTTAAGCTGTGCTCCAAAAAAATCAGTATCAAACCAAAAGCCTTGCAAGTCTTTGGGGGGATGTGTACTAAAATATTTTTTTAATTGTATCGCAATAGAGGCCAATGATTCAGAAACCAATGTGGGATCTCCGGAACCCTTGATACCTAAATAGTAATCTTCAGTGAGATAAAATTTAGTGGGGATACGATAATCTTTACCCAAATTGCTGATAACGGCATCGGCGGTGGCAATTTTTAAAGTAGATGCTGGAACCATTGCTTTATTAGGGGTATGAGAAAAAAGAGTTTGACCATCAGGAGATTGCAGTATAATGGAAGCACTATTAAACTGATTAACAATTTGTGCCTGCCAATTAGCAGCAAAGCAATTTACCGATAAAAATAGTGAAATGAGTAATACTGAATATAAACTTTTTACCACTTATTTAATACTCCACTTATCCTTCTAAAAAATAACCTCATGTTTTGCACAATTTGCAAATTCTTCTCTTGTAGTAGCATGAGTATCTTTGCATTCAGGACCATCCTTATCATCACAGGACTCATCAATCACACGTTTTATTACTCCACTATCATCATTTTTTCCATGTAGACAATAATGGCCTAATATAATATCTTCAGCTAACAAGTGCGTATTAAGCTCATGTTCACTGGCTGTTGTATAAATTTGTTCCAGTTCGGTTGCACTGATATCAGTAAATGAGCGCATGGATTTTAGAGCATATTCTAAATCATATTTTGGGATGGTTCCAATGGTATTATTTTTAACCTTAGAGGTACTTGCAAAACTGCTCTCAGTCTCCCCCTTCTTTAGAAGTGGGATTGAGGGTGTTGGCTTTAAATGCTTTAACCTATTGATAGCATTAGAGTTATAACCCCCCTCAATCCCCCTTTGAAAAATCGGGAAGCTAAAATAATAAAATCTATTAGTTTTGCAAGTACCTCCTTAGACTAACTTTTAAGTTTATTCTGTTTAGCCAAAGCTGCAGGATAACGCCGCCATGGAAAAAAATAATTAAATATAAATGCAAGCAGTAAAATAACTAAAACATTATATAGTACTGGACTTAAAATGAACTCATAGCCTAATGAGTGAACATGCTCTCCACCAACGACTGCAGATAAGGCAGTGGCTCCACCAGGTGGATGGATACAACGAAAATAATACATCACAGCAATACTGCTTCCTACAGACAGTGAAGCTGCCAGTAGTATATTAGGCACCCATACATAACAGCTGACACCAACAATCGCTGATAATAAGTGCCCTCCTGCCAGAGGCCATGGCTGTGATAATGGACCATGTGGTACAGCAAATAAAAGTACTGCTGAGGCACCCATTGATGCAACTATAAGTCCTGCGCTTTCCATTCCTACTATGGAGGAAGTAATAAAGATGATAAAAAAGATACTGACAAAGCCACCAATAGCAGAAATTATTTTTTCTTTATGCTGTGTATTATCTGACTGGATTCCAATGAATTGTATTAATTTATTATACATATACTTTCCGGTTAATGGGGTGGCTTGGAATGCCACTGATGATTATAAAAATATTCTAAGGGCTGATAGTTATCTTTGTAACTCATTTTTTGACAGCCATGGATCCAATATCCCAGATATAGCCATTTTAAACCCTGTTGCTTGGCTTCCTGTGCTTGCCATAAAACAGCATAAATCCCCAGGCTGCGTTGATTAAATTCAGCAATTGTATCAAAAAATGTATAGACTGCAGATAAACCCTCAGTCACAATATCTGTAACAGCAATACCAATGAGACGATCCTGCTCCCTAAATTCAAAAAAACTGGTATTGCTCCAATCTGAACTTAGAAAGTCGAGATAGCTATCTATATCAAGATCATCCATCCCACCATCCAGATGTCTGGATTTAACATAGTGGTAATATAAATCATATTGTTCCTGAATACTCTCTTTAGACTGTTCCGTTAAATTTATTGCACTGACAATAATTTGCTGATTTTTATTGAGACAGCGTTTTTGAGAACGAGTAAGACTAAATTTTTGTACGTCCAGACGCACAGGAATACAATCATGACATCTTTTACAATAATGAGTATACACATGACTGCCACTGCGACGAAAGCCCTGCTGAATTAATTCTGAGTAGATATCAGCACTCATTTTCATTTGTGGATCAACAAATAAGCTATTTGCCTGGTGATCAGCTAAATAACTACAATCATGCTCAGTAGAAAGGTATAAATTAATCGGTTTTTGTAAAAGCTCTGATCGCATCTTATTGCTTTGGCCTTAAATTTGTTACTAGGGAGCCTTCAGCCAACATAAATTTATCCACCATCATTTATAGTAACGTTATATTTCTATAAAATTATGGTGGATAAATTTTTGTTACTTAGGAGATATTTGAATTATAGTTTGCATTGCATAGACTTTCCACCTAAGTGATTAATCTAACCAGTTTTTGTTCAGCGTGAATGTTTTTGTGTACATTTGAAGTAGTTCAATAAATTGAACTCTAGGAATTTCTTCTGCGCCTAGACTAAGTAAGTGCTCACTTGTCACCTGACAATCTATTAATTGATAATCAGCCTGATTGAGTTTGTCCACCAGATAAGCAAATGCCACTTTAGAAGCATTACTTTTATGAGAAAACATAGACTCTCCAAAAAAGACTTTTCCTAAGGCTAGTCCATATAAACCACCCACTAATTGATTACCTGACCAGCATTCTGCACTATGGGCAATGCCTAGCTTATGTAAACCAATATAGGCGTATTTCATTTCATCAGTGATCCATGTTCCAGGTTGATCATCACGAGGTATTTGAGAACAGTAAGTAATCACTTTTTTAAAAGCGGTATCTAAAGTAATTGTATAAGTGCATTTTCGAATCAGTTTTTTTAAACTTTTAGAAATATGTAATTTTTCAGGTAATAATATTGCTCTGGGATCTGGGCTCCACCATAAAATAGGCTGTCCATCACTATACCAGGGGAATATACCATTTAAATAAGCATTGACAATACGTTGTGGTGATAAGTCTCCGCCAATAGCTAAAAGGCCATCAGGCTCAGTCAATGCCAAGTTAGTTAATGGAAAGTTGATATTGTCAGATTCTAACCAAATAGGAGATAAATTCATTTTTAATTATTTTTTTGTAAGTGTAATAGCTTTAGTATTTGCTTAGCTGGACTCAAAATAATATTATACACACAAATAATACAATATGCTGATAAGAACATGCCGGAACTTAGAGTTAAAAACTTAAACATTGCTGCAATTTTAGCTGATTTATCACAGTCATTCGATTTTATAGTGTCCGCGGGTGACTGCTTGGGGATGACAGGTCCTTCAGGAATAGGTAAATCCGTATTTCTTAAAGCTTTGGCTGATATGCTCCCTCATGAGGGAGAAGTGTATCTTGATGATACAGCATGTCAAACTATCTCTGCTCCCCAATGGCGAAAGCAAGTTACTTTGCTGACGGCTGAAAGTCAGTGGTGGGCTGAAACTGTGGGGGAACATTTTTCTCACTTTGATGCAGGCTTGTTTAATTCTCTGGGATTTGAAGAAGAGGTTATGGACTGGCAAATTGCTCATTTATCCAGTGGAGAGAAACAGAGACTGGCCTGTATTAGAGTGTTAATGAATCAGCCACAGGCATTATTACTGGATGAGCCTACGGCTAATCTGGATAAAGAAAATCGATTTTTGGTGGAAAGTACTATTGCTGTTTATCAGGCTCTTAATCAAATTCCCATTATCTGGATAAGTCATGATCATGAACAATTAGCCCGTGTGTGTCAGTCTGTATTAATACTTTCTAAGCATCATTATGAAATCAAAAACTGTACAGAGAAGGAACTCATATAATGATTGAACTGACACTCTGGGATTTGCTCATTGCCTCAGTCCTAATTATATTATTGGCTATTACCAGTTTGGTATTACAACTAAATATTGCAAAACAATTAGTGATAGCTGCCACTCGTAATGTCATTCAATTATTACTTGTTGGTTATATTTTAAAACTGATTTTTGCCAGCAATAACCTATTTTTATTAGCTTTAATTTCTATGATTATGTTATTAGTTGCCGGTTATGAAATTAATGCACGACAAAAATACCCTTTAAAACGCTGGACTGGATTTAAGATTGGTACCAGTGCCTTATTTTTATCCTCCTTTACTATGGCATTTATGAGTCTGGTGGTCATTATTTCACCGACACCCTGGTATACACCACAATACGCTATTCCCCTATTAGGCATGTTGTTAGGCAATACCATGAATGGCATTTCTCTGGGTATGGATAAGCTAAATCAGAGTGTTTATCAACAGCGCTTAATAATTGAACAACGCTTGATGCTAGGTCAGGACTTTCATGAGGTAATCAAGGATATTCGTGCAGAAAGTGTGCGAACCGGGATGATTCCTATTATTAATTCCATGGCGATTGCAGGTCTGGTGAGTTTTCCTGGTATGATGACGGGGCAGATTCTTTCAGGCACGCCTCCGGTGGAAGCAGTTAAATATCAAATTCTGATATTTTTTCTTATTTCAGCCTGTACGGGCTTTGGTATTATGCTTGCAGTGTGGATGATCTCTAAACGTTTATTCGATGATAGGCAACGGCTGAATCTGGAAATATTACGAATTCATGTTTGATAAGAGACTATTCAAACTGGTAACCTAGTTTTAAGCGATAAGTAGTATCTGTTTTTTCAATATCAGCATTGGGCTCATTATCATAGTCAAACTCTAATTCTGCACTGGCCACAAAGCCTGATTTTAAAGGAAAGCGAAAGCCAGTCCGGCTATCCACCGTAATTCTCGCAGTATTCTCTAAATTCCATAGG
This sequence comes from Gammaproteobacteria bacterium, assembly GCA_042095675.1. Taxonomy (GTDB): domain Bacteria; phylum Pseudomonadota; class Gammaproteobacteria; order GRL18; family GRL18; genus GRL18. Next base: position 2,806 of record JAUJGA010000331.1, on the reverse strand, counting down.
CCATTATGCTTATGGTAAAACTGGGTAAACTTATTGAAAAGATACTGATCATAATCAACAAACCAGTTAAAAGAGAGGTATTTATCATTGTCGTCTTTCATATTACTTTCATGGACTTGTGATAAGCCTGTTTCTAATCTTAAGTTTAAATCATCTGTTTCATAATATTGCCGTCCCGCATAGGCACCCAAAATTGTACGTAAGTCTAAATCATCAAAACGCTCTCGTTCAAAAGAAAGCACTGCTCCATAATAACGGTGTTTAGTGGTAAAACGGTCATATTTTCCTGTGAATAACCAATTATCCTCGGATTGTTTGCCATTATCTGTATCATTTTCTAATGTACCTGTCAGTGTATAACGATCCGTCAGACTTCTAAATTCAAGTTTTCCATCAATATCAATATCTTGTTCTACTGTGTTGCCATGATCGGACTCTAAAGAGAAGTGAATATTCCCGCTTACTTTATAACCTTTATTCAGGCGCCATGGATCAGGATTAATATAAGAAACATTGTTCGTTTTAAATTCACTTTTCCAGTTTTCACCTGTTTCTTTAATTTGACTAACGCCCTTATCTGTATTGTTGACATAGCGTGTGGATATCAGCCTTTCAGATTTTAATAAGATACTGACAGGTTCCTTACTTTCAAAACTTCTCACTTGATCCCATTTAATCTTTAGTGTACCGGCATAAGTTGTTTTAAGCATAATGCTATTATTTTCCTTCTTTACAATTTCACCCATTAATACAGAATCATCTTTCATAATAACGCTGTCAGCTAAAGAAACAGTAGAAAAAAACAAACAAATAAACAATATTATTTTTCTATAATTAATAGGCATATTATTCTCATTATTCTTTGCATAAACATTTTAAAACTACGCATTTTAACAGAGTTAACTGAGTTCTTTAAAGTTAATATATTCTGTTTTTACAAAAATAAACAGTTATAATTAACTCATTTAAGTAACAAGTTAATGAGAAAAACAATGAATGGTGATGATTTATCTGCTTTTGAAGCAGAATTAGGCTTTGATACTCTAGCAATTCGGGCTGGTTATGAGAGAACCCACGAAGCTGAGCATGACGAAGCTATTTTTCCTACTTCCAGTTATGTATATGAATCAGCGGCACAGGCTGCAGCACGATTTTCCGGCGATGAGCCGGGTAATATTTATTCACGCTTTACCAATCCAACTGTTCGAGCTTTTGAAAACCGTTTAGCTGCTCTGGAAGGTGCTGAAACCTGTGTCGCTACTTCATCAGGTATGGCTGCGATTATGACTACTTGTCTGGGATTATTAAAAACAGGCGATCATATTGTTTCTTCCCGAGCTATTTTTGGCTCTACTGTGGTTTTATTTAATAACTATATGGCTCGTTTTGGGGTGGAGACTACTTATGTAGATTTAACAGATTTATCTGCCTGGGAAGCGGCAATAAAAAATAATACCAAATTTTTATTTTTAGAAACGCCCTCTAATCCTCTGGTGGAAATTGCTGATATTAGAAAGTTATCTACATTGGCTCATCAGCACAACTGCTTATTAGTAGTAGATAATTGTCTTTGTACACCAGCCCTGCAAAAACCCCTGGAACTAGGAGCTGATGTGATTATTCATTCAGCAACCAAGTATCTTGATGGACAGGGTAGAGGTGTAGGTGGTGCAGTATTAGGCTCAAAAGAATTAGTGGGTGGTGAAGTTTATGCTGTATTGAGAACTACAGGTCCTACTATGAGTCCTTTCAATGCCTGGATATTTTTAAAAGGTCTGGAAACATTAAGTTTAAGAATGAAGGCTCATTGTGAAAATACTATGCAGCTTGCTATTTGGCTTGAAGCACATCCTGATGTAGATAAAGTTCATTATCCGGGATTAAAAAATCATCCGGGGTATGATCTGGCGACGAAACAGCAAAGTGCCTATGGTGGCTTATTGTCCTTTGAATTAAAAAATAATAGTAGGGAAAATGCATGGTTGGTGGTGGATAATACCCGTTTATTATCTATTACAGCCAATTTGGGTGATGTTAAAACAACTATTACTCATCCGGCTACAACGACACATGGCCGTGTCCCTGTTGAAGAACGTGAAAAAGCAGGTATTAGTGATGGCTTATTACGTATTGCTGTGGGGCTAGAATCTATAGCAGATATAAAAAATGATCTGCAGTGTGGACTGGATAAGTTATTGTGATATTGTTATGGAATGATTAATGAATATCACAGAATATAGTTGTTATAAAATACCTCAGGTTCGAGCTCTTGTCTGGTCACTCATTAGCCCTGGATTAGTCAAAGAAGCAGCCGTTTATCCTACCAGCGTTGATCAGCAATGGAGTCTTGAGCTCTATGAAAAACTTAAATTTTTTCTGCACGAATTAGATCAATATCCTGAGCCACTCATTCAATATCTTGAAGCTCAAAAATCATGGCGTTTAGGTATTCGTTTTGAAGCTTACTGGATCTTTATTTTTGAGCAATTAAAAAAACAATCTGAACTAACACGTTATGAATCACATATCCAGATTCAGAGAAAAGAAAAACATAAACATAAAATCTATAATGAAACTATGGGTGAAATTGATTTGGGTGTAGTTCTTTTGCTTCGACGAAATTCATCACCCGAAATTGTTATTTTTTAAAAAATTATAATTTCTTGCCTTGGACATTTTCTTGTAAAATGTCCAGTAATTTTCAAAGTCACCACTGGATTTAAGTGATCGTAATTTCAATATCGCTTCTGCTTCCTGTAAGCTCCAACGTGCCCCTGTAATATCAATACGATCATTAATCAGGTGA
>JAUJGA010000330.1:0-2244 GCA_042095675.1 Gammaproteobacteria bacterium | reverse complement strand
CTTTTAGTTTTTCTTGATCCATTCTTCTGCTCATTAGTTATTACCTTTTGGTATATTAACAAAAATGAACAGTTACACACTTATTTTTACCCCCTCAACTCCTTATGAAGTTTTTGAAGAGCTAACCGGCATTAGCCAGGAAGAGTTAACTGGTCATGCACTTAATGCACTCAAATCTTCAGGTGTTTTTACATCTTTAGCAAGTTCTTCTGCTAACGCTTTTAGTTTTTCTTGAGCCATTATTCTGCTCATTTTTCGTTACCCGTTAGGTTAACTCTTATATGTTAACCTATTGTCCAGTTTTCGGGGTCCACTATATTCTTCTACTCTTAATAATTCCAGAATGCTAATGAGTTGTTGCTGTTTTTCAGATATCTCACCAATCTCTTCTACTATCCAAGGAAAAAGTGAGCCTTGTATTTGTTCCCATTTCTGTGCCAAAGTGTCTCTTAACATACAAATACTCCAAGCTTTTTTGTTTTTGTTCACAAACAAATTTGGCTTGGATTTTATTCAAAAATTAGCAATTCAGCTAAGAAACTCTCTTAAATTGTTAGTTTTGCAAGTACCTCATAAGTCCAAAGGCTGAGTTCCAATATCTGCCCGGAACTATCTGGATCACCTGTCATTTAAGAGAAGCAAAAGATCTGATTATTCCATTAGATAACTTCTTTAAAAAAATGAACGTCAAACATATTGCTGCCAAAGCAACTGGCTTAAAAAATAATGGTCGCACTCTAATCACCAGTTCAGGTGATATGGATAACAATGCTTTAATTATTTGCTCCGGTGGACGTTTTATCAAAAAAATTCCGGGCATTGAACATGCTATTACCCCCTGTGAAGGCGTTGATGCTACTTTAAAAATTAGAAAAAAATTAAAAGAATTAGATGGTGGCACGATTGCCTTTGGTTTTTCCGGAAACCCAAAAGAGCACTCTGCCATGCGTGGTGGCCAATGTTTGAATTCTTATTTGGCATAGACCATCAGCTGCGTAAAAAAAACGCCGTGACAAATTTAAATTAGTGTTCTTTACTCCTGCAGAAAATCCTGGTCAACGATTAGGTCAAAAAACAGTCATCGGCCTACTCAAAGAAATGAAAAAACGTAATATTGAAACTTATCTAGGTCATAAAATGAAGCAATTCACTGATCATAGTGTGACTACTGAAGGTGGTGAATTTGACGCTGATTTGATCATATTTATGCCGGGAATGACAGGTAATAGCTGGTTTGATAATTCAGAACTTCCCCGCTCCAATGGCGCAATGGTTAAAGCCAATAAACATTGTCAGGTAGAAGATATATCACAGGTTTATGTGGCTGGTGATTCCGGTAGTTTTCCTGGCCCGGACTGGTTACCTAAACAGGCTCACATGGCGGTTCTTCAGGCAGAAGCTGCAGCTAAGAACCTGTTGGATGAATTTAATGGCCAAACTGCTATACATACATTTAAAACTGAATTAATTTGTATTGTTGATAGTCAGAATTCAGGAATATCGTCATGCCCAGAATGAGAATTTTTCACTGCTTAAACAATTCTTTGAATGGTGGTATCTGCGTCAGTACAAGTAAGGTCAGTATCAAGTAAGGTCAGTATAAATAATAAAACCCTGCCAGCCACATCCCGGCACATGAGTCGAACGCTGCAGTTGCTTCCTTCCGGATCTGGCTGGGTTCACGATCTATCATTGCGAGAGGACCGACAGAGAACGGGCATTATACCTAATGAAAAAAAGAGATGCTAGAAAAATCGTATAGTTTAGGATTTTATGTTTTGCTGAAGGTGCCAGCAAACCGGTGCTTCCATATCAAAAATTAAATAATCTTTTGCACTAACATGTGGCTGATAATAAATGGGTGTAGTTCTTTTGCTTCGACGAAATTCATCACCCGAAATTGTTATTTTTTAAAAAATTATAATTTCTTGCCTTGGATATTTTCTTGTAAAATGTCCAGTAATTTTCAAAGTCACCACTGGAATTAAGTGATCGTAATTTCAATATCGCTTCTGCTTCCTGTAAGCTCCAACGTGCCCCTATAATATCAAGTCGATCATTAATCAGGTGACGACAAGCACCTTCAATCACACCTCTGCAATATGCAGACCATATTCTAACGCTGTACCATACTGCAGTCTCTCTTTGTTATTCAGCAGATAGCTGGCACATTTATCAATATTGACCCTGTCTGTTATTTTTCTTTTGGTAGCACTGATCCGAAGACCTTTTGCAACCTGTGAG
>JAUJGA010000329.1:0-15462 GCA_042095675.1 Gammaproteobacteria bacterium | reverse complement strand
TATTTTGATATCTGATTCCAAACGCTCTATCAACATTCTTCTTGTTGGCATATTGTAAACTGCCTTAGCTACAAACGCTCGGGCTATAGTAGATCTATCACTTTCTACTCTACCAACCAGTGCATTAGAACTTAGTGTATGTTCTTCTACTCTTAATAATTCCAGAATGCTAATGAGTTGTTGCTGTTTTTCAGATATCTCACCAATCTCTTCTACTATCCAAGGAAAAAGTGAGCCTTGTATTTGTTCCCATTTCTATGCTAAAGTGTCTCTTAACATACTAATGCTCCAAGCTTTTTTTGTTTTTGTTCGCAAACAAATTTGGCTTGGATTTTATTCAAAAATTAGCAATTCAGCTAAGAAACTCTCTTAAATTGTTAGTTTTGCAAGTACCTCTATTAATAATAATATCTATTAATTAGTGTTATTATAGGATTTAAAAATATCTTTCTCCATAATTAACGCTAGAATATCAATTACATAAAAGAATCAATATGCTTAAAAAGTCTCTATTATCCAGCTTTATTGTCACCACTCTGCTATTTTCTCTTATTACAGTTTCATCAGCCAAAGTCTATAAAGTTGATGATTATATTCATTCCGTTGAGCCAGAAAAAGAACATGCCAAACTAAGCTTCATTATTGCCAAACAATTACAATATCAGCATTACCGTCAAATGGTATTAGATGATAAGCTATCATCTAAAGTATTTGATCGTTTTTTAAAATCATTAGATCCCAGCCGTACATTCTTTCTAGCCAGTGATATTAAAATATTTGAAGAGTTTCGTTATCAGCTTGACAATAATTTTCATCGTGGTGAGTTAAAGGATGCATTCAAAATGTTTAATCTTTATCAAAAACGTCATGCAGAGCGCCTTGTTTATTCCCTTAACCTATTAGAAAACAATTATGAACAATTCGGCTTAAGCGGCAATCAGGAAGTTTTAATTGACCGCGAAGAAGCACTCTGGCCTAAAACGTTAAAAGAACAAAATACTCTGACCAAAAATCAATTAACCAACATTATTATCAGCTTCAAGCTTGCAGGCAAGGAAGATAAGGAAATCCAGGAGTTATTAGTTAAACGCTATAAGAACCGTATTAATAGAATTAAACAAACCAATAGTGAAGATGCTTTTAGAATTTATATGAATGCATTAGCAGAATCCTATGATCCCCATACACAATACTTTTCTCCCCGAGTTTCAGAAAATTTTGACATTCAAATGAGTCTTTCCTTAGAAGGTATTGGTGCGATGCTGCAGGCCGAAGATGGATATACTAAGGTCAAGCGTCTGGTACCTGCCGGACCTGCGGAAAAAGCAGGACAAATTAAGGCAGGCGATCGTATTGTCGGTGTTGGCCAGGGTGAGAAAGATAAAATAATTGATGTAATTGGTTGGCGTCTTGATGATGTAGTACAGCTAATTCGTGGTAAAAAAGGTACTACCGTACGTCTTGAGATTATCCCACAAAAAAGTAAGGATGAACACAAAACCAAAGTTATAAAAATTGTTCGTAATACTGTTAAACTCGAAGAGCAGGCTGCAAAAAAAGAAGTCATTAAAATTACCAGCAATGGTAAGGAACAGAAAATTGGAGTGATTGATATTCCAGCCTTTTATATTGATTTCAAAGCAGCACAAGCAGGGATCCCTAATTATAAAAGTACCACTCGGGATGTTAAAAAGCTTATTGATGAATTAAAACAGGACAATATTGACGGTTTAATTATTGATTTAAGAAATAATGGAGGTGGCTCTCTTCAGGAAGTTAATACTCTGGTAGGCTTATTTATTGAGTCCGGACCTACTGTACAAATTAAAGCCGTTGATGGACGTATTCAACAACTCAATGATGAAAGTAATGCCATTGCCTATACAGGACCCTTAGTAGTATTAGTTAATCGCCTTAGTGCATCTGCTTCAGAAATTTTTTCTGGTGCCATACAGGATTATAATAGAGGTCTTATCATTGGTAATCAAACCTTTGGCAAGGGTACTGTCCAGGCATTACAAAAGCTGGATCAGGGGCAAATTAAATTGACCCATGCCAAATTTTATCGTGTCTCAGGAGGCAGTACACAAAACATGGGCGTTATACCTGACATTACGTTCCCGGCACTCTATGATAAGGATGACATTGGTGAAAGCTCACTCCCTGAGGCTCTGCCATGGGATCAGGTAGCTAAAGCAGAGTTTAAATTGCAAGCTTCACAAAAAAATCTATATCCTGGTCTGGATTCACAGCATAAAAAACGCATCATCACTAATCCGGACTTTCGTTATATTCAGGAAACTGTCGCAAGGATTGATAAAAAGAAATCTGAAAAAGTGCTCTCTCTCAATTATGAAAAACGTTTAGAAGAATATAAAAAATCTCGTCAGGAACAATTAGAAATTGAAAATCGTCGTCGTACAGCCAAAGGTGAAACCCCCTACAAAGACATCAAAGAATTAGATAATGAAGAAGATGTTCTAGGCATCAAAGATGAGCATGATGAAGAAGAGGAAAAAAATAAGGAAGGTAGTGATAGCTACACTTTACTAATGGAATCAGCAAATATACTGGTAGACTATATTCAGCTGCAGAAAAATAATCTGGTTCATCATTAAATTGGCGTTCGGGAATGTGAGTTTTAATACGTGCTTTGGAGTATGGGCTTATGTTTCACAGGGGACGCTCAAGGCCAGGGATGGCCTTGAGCGTCCCCAATGATGCCAACCACTTCTCTATGCAATCGTTTTCCAAAGTACTTATCCGAACATACCACCTCTTTTGATCTTTATCCCTTAATGTCATAGAGAAGACAAAAGTAAGCAAAGGAGTAAAATTTAAGAGCTGATAAATACACTGAATAATTAAGAGTTACAAGCTTAAAAATTTAAATCCAGATCATTACTATTCAAAACTGACAGAAACTCATCACCATATTTTTCTAATTTACTTGCTCCAATCCCACTGATTTGACTGAGTTCATTCTGATTGGTCGGATGGGATGCAACCATTTCCATTAATGTCGCATCATGAAAAATGATATAAGCCGGCACTCCGTGTTCTAAAGCAAGTTCTTTACGTTTTTCTCGTAAAGCTTCCCATAAAGCATTGTCTTCCGGTTGAGCAGAAAAATCTCTTGCCCATTTGCCCATCTTTTTATTCTTAGCTGTAGATCTTGTCTCACGAGCCATATCTTTACGAAAGTGAACACTTTCTTCACCACGTAAAATAGGACGACTTTTTTCTGTCAGTTTTAAAGATCCAAAACCATCAATATCTACTTCAATCAAGCCACGAGACATTAACTGACGAAATACTGATCGCCATTGGACTTCTGATAGTTCAGCACCTATGCCAAATGTAGAGACCTTATTATGACCAAATTGTTCAATACGAGAAGTCAATTTACCTAATAAAACATCAATTAAATAATTAACACCAAAACGCTGTCCGGTACGAAAAATACAGGAAAGTGCTTTTTGTGCTTCTGTACTACCATCCCAACTCTCAACAGGTTCCAGGCAATTATCACAATTACCACAGCTTTCTTTGGGTTGTTCACCGAAATAACTCAGCAAACTGGCACGTCGACAGTCAATAATTTCACAAAAACCTAACATTGCTTCCAGCTTACGCTGTTCTAATTGCTTTATATTTTCTGCAGCTTCTGACTTTGATAACATCTGACGCAGCATAATAACATCCTGCAGACCATACACCATCCAGGCATCTGCAGCCTGTCCATCACGGCCGGCACGCCCTGTTTCCTGATAATATGCTTCAATACTCTTGGGTAAGTCCATATGGGCCACATAACGTACATCAGGCTTATCAATACCCATTCCAAATGCTATGGTCGCCACAATCACCACACTTTCTTCGCGAAGAAATCTCTGCTGATGCTGTTGTCGCGAAACTGCATCCATACCAGCATGATAAGGCAAGGCTTTAATTCCTTGGGACACCAGCCATACAGCTGTATCATCCACTTTCTTCCGGCTTAGGCAATAAACAATGCCTGCATCCTGAGAATGCTCATCCTGAATAAATTTTAATAGTTGCTGACGGGCATTTTTTTTCTGTTTAACACGGTAACGAATATTAGGGCGATCAAAACTGCTGATAAACAGTTGTGCTTCTGTCAGATTCAGACGAAAAGCAATTTCATTGCGAGTTGTCTCATCCGCAGTTGCCGTAAGAGCAATACGAGGTACATGGGTGAACTGCTCATGAAGTAGGGAAAGCTGAATATATTCTGGTCTGAAATCATGCCCCCACTGAGAAACGCAATGTGCTTCATCAATGGCAAAAAGTGCGACATCTATTTGTTGTAATAAATTCACTGTGCGCGGCTGACAAAGCCGTTCAGGGGCAATATAGAGTAAATCTAACTCATTATTTAATAATTGAGATTCAATTTCCTGAACTTCAGCAAAGGAAAGAGTTGAATTGAGAAAGGCAACTGCAACACCCTGCAGTCTTAAGGCAGAAACCTGATCCTGCATCAGCGCAATTAATGGAGACACAACAATCCCTGTTCCGGGACGTATGAGCGAAGGAATCTGATAACAAAGTGATTTTCCACCACCCGTAGGCATCAGCACCAGAGCATCCTGCCCTGCTACTAATTGCTTGATTATCTGTTCCTGTTCACCACGAAAGTCACTATAACCAAAAACATCTTTAAGTATATCAAGCGGGATGATATTTGTTTCAGGTTGCATCCATGCACCTATGTTAAATCTACTTCAACTGCTCATGTAATAAGACCAGTATACGATATGACGTTTGTGTCACATCCGGATGACCATTATCATCCAGTACAATAACTACGGTATCATCGCCACGAGGGAATAGTTTAATTTGATACTTACTCTTATCAACCGCATCAGATTTATCCCAAAATTTCAGACCTGAGAAAAAACCACCTTTTTCTTCAGCAAGAGGATCAGAATACTGTACATAGTAAATTCCCTCTTCACGGTTTCTATCTTTCACCACAAAATTAATGCGATCCAAAGAAACACCGGTACGACGCCATGCTCTAGGGAATGTCTCTCTAACTATCAAGCGGGAATTACCCAGATCATTGCGAGAAATGACTGTTCTTTCAATTTTTTGTGTTTCTGTACGTGCCAACATTGTTTTGGCTTTTTGTTCTTCAACACCCAGATACACCATCATACGGCCCAGCATTTCTGCTTCTAATTCCGGATCTCTAGGGCGAGGTTTCCAGATTGTCCGCTCTGTTGTCTCATTTTCTATGATTTCTTCCATGCCATAGTGGGTCAGGTAAAGATCTATTTTTCCAGCTTGTTCATCAGATTCGATACGTACACGATATTTATCTCTGGTCCCAGCAGAATAAAAAGAGTCCATTACATAACTTAAAGCCGAGCGAATAAAGTCCTGAGGAATGTCAGCACGGTTCTCAGCCCACTCTGTTTCTAAAATACCTGTTTGTGGATTTTCACGCTTAATCAACATACCTGAATTAAGCCAGAATTCCCGCATCTTTTCCCATGTTTGTTCTTTGGTTCCAGTAATAACCAAGTGACGAACATCATCACCTTCTTTAATTAGTTGAATGTTATCCTGCTTTGGCAGTACCCTATCAAGACTAGATTGGGTTCCCTGACGTTCTTTTGCATAATCACCTAAGTTTGCACTACCACCGGTATTAATATCACGAACCACCATCAACTCATCATAATTTTCAGTGGTTAGATCCGGTGGAATTTCCAACGGTTCAACATCTCTACTTTGTTTCTTATAATCGACTTTCCGTCCAGCGAATGAATCATTAACACTTGACATAGAATCGCAGGCTACAAGAACTCCTGAAATAAAAATTATAAATATTAAATTTGTATATTGTTTCATCATTAACCTAGTTTAAATAATGTCTAAGAAGTCTGTTTAATCGCATCACGAACAATAGCATGGTATTGTGCATCTAGAACAGTCAGTGGTAAACGAATCCCCTGCGGAATTAACCCCATATCATATAATGCCCATTTAACCGGAATCGGATTAGATTCTACAAACAATTTACTATGTAGTGCTAATAAATTATCGTTAATCTGACTGGCTGTTTTGCGATCACCTGCTAATGCTGCACTACACATTTCATGCATAGCCTTAGGAGCGACATTAGCAGTGACAGAAATATCACCCTTAGCACCCAATAATATCAACTCCATAGCAGTAGCATCATCACCGGAATAAACTTCCAGTTGCCCACCACACTCATCAATAATTTGTTTACCGCGTTGTACGTCACCTGTGGCTTCTTTAATACCAATAATATTATTAATACCAGCTAAGCGTGCCACTGTTTCAGGTAATATATCAACTGCTGTTCTACCGGGCACATTATAAAGTATTTGTGGAATAGCTACACTTTCAGCTATTTTTTTAAAATGCTGGTACAAACCTTCCTGTGTTGGTTTATTATAGTAAGGTGTAACGAGCAAACAGGCATCTGCACCAGCATCCATTGCACATTGTGTTAACTCAATAGCTTCAGTGGTTGAATTAGCACCTGTTCCAGCAATAATAGGAATACGTTTTTTAGCAAAATCAACAACTTGTTTAATAACCTGGCAATGTTCTTTTTCATTTAATGTTGCTGATTCACCGGTAGTCCCCATTGCAACGATTGCATCAGTACCATTATCTATATGGAATTCTACTAACTTTTCCAGAGACTCATGATCCACACTACCATCTGCATGCATAGGTGTTACCATAGCAACCATACTGCCACTAAACATTCAACTTCTCCAATATGTCATTTATTACTAATAATTAACGCTCTATTATCCTTGATTCCCAACAAGAAAACCACATTAGCTTTTAGATAGTTAAAAAATAGTATAAAAAAGGGCTTTCTTTATTCATTTAGGTAGTCAATAATTCATTTATAGTATCTAAATTCGATTTAGAATGGTACATATGATTTTTCATCAATTGGTAATTACTTTATGACACAAAATAATAATGAAATACAGCTGATTATTTCTGCTATTGGAACCGATAGGCCAGGAATTGTTAATGAGCTTTCACAAATTATTACCCGGCAACAGGCTAATATTGATGATAGTCGCATGACCGTTTTAGGCGGTGATTTTGCTATTATTTTATTGATTTCAGGCTCTGCGGAAGCATTAACTAATATTGATAAAATTTTTCAGCAACAAGCTTCTGTTCTTAACTTAAGCATTATTAGCAAACAAACAGATGCTAATAGCATCGCAACAAAAAGCGACTTAGCAAATTCAGCTAATAACAGCTTACCTTATCTGGTAGAAGTGCTCGCTATCGATAATCCCGGTATTGTTTATAAGCTAGCAGACTTTTTTTCTATACAAAATATCAATATCCAAAGTATGCAAACCAATCGTTATCAAGCACCACATACCGGCACCCAGATGTTTGCTATTGATATGGTTATTGCCATTCCAGAAAATATCATGATCAGCGAACTCAGAGATGAGTTTCTGGACTTATGTGAAGATATAAATCTTGATGCTTCCATTGAAGCGTATAGAGCCTAAGCTGCATTACTAATCATTTATCAAAATAATATAAAAGAACAAAGGGAAATACAATGAGCCAAATTGAGTTTGGAAATAAAATACCTGATTTCACAGGTCAGGCCACTAGCAATATTAACTTTAAGCTTGAAGATTATGCAGGCACAGCTATTCTTTTTTATTTTTACCCTAGAGATAATACTCCTGGTTGTACACATGAAGGAAAGGACTTTCGCGATAACTATGCTGCATTTGAAGCAAAAGGTATTAAAATTTTTGGATTATCACGTGATAGTCTTAAGACTCATGAAAATTTTAAAGCAAAACATAAATTTCCCTTTGATCTGATTTCAGATAAAGATGAAACTATCTGCAAGCTTTTTGATGTCATTAAAGAAAAAAAACTTTATGGTAAAGTCCATATGGGAATTGAACGTAGTACATTTTTAATTAACAGTAGCGGTAAGCTCATCAATGAATGGAGAAAAGTAAAAGTAAAAGAACATATAACACAAGTACTGGAAGCAATTGAAGCACTATAAGTAACATTATTTCAGCAACAGATAATAAGGGAATACTCATGACAAAAAATGATAACAAAGAAAAAAGCCTATTTGTCCTAGATACCAATGTCCTGATTCATGATCCCATGGCCATATTTCATTTTGCTGAGCATGACTTGTTTATACCTATGGTGGTTTTAGAAGAACTTGATAATAATAAAAAAGGGCATTCAGAAGTTGCTAGAAATGCACGTCAGGCCAGCCGTTTTCTCGATGATCTAACCACTGATACAACACCGGAAGAAATCAAAAAAGGCCTAGACCTCAATCAGCGTGTTGGTATTGACGAAGATAGTGATACCGCTATTATTGCCAGTGGCAAGCTCTTTCTGCAAACAGAATATATTTCAGCAGAATTCCCTATTCACCTGCCCGGTAGAAAAAATGATAATGATATTCTTGCCATCACCATGGCTTTACAGCAAAATCCGGATCTACCAGAAGTATTTTTAATCAGTAAAGATATCAATATGCGTATTAAAGCTGCTGCTATTGGTATTCGTGTTGAAGACTATAATAATGATCAGGTTCTGGATGATGTTAACCTGCTTTATAGCGGTATAGAGAATTTACCCGCTAGTTTCTGGAATCTCAATGACAAAGAAGTCAATAGCTGGTCAGAAGAAGGTCATACTTATCATAAAATCACTGGTGATGCTGCAAAAGAATGGTATCACAATCAGTTTATTGATATTGGTGAGGATGGCCAATTTGAAGCTATTGTCAGGGAAGTAAATGATGATAGTGCTGTTGTTGAACAGGTTAAACAGTATTACTCTGAGAAACAAGCTGTTTGGGGCATTTCAGCCAGAAATAAAGAGCAAAATTATGCCCTGAATTTATTAATGGATCCAGAAGTGGATTTTGTTTCTCTGGTAGGACAGGCCGGCACAGGAAAGACTTTGCTCGCTTTGGCTACAGGCTTATCACAGGTTATGGATGATCATTTATATCAGGAGATCATTATGACCCGAACCACTATTTCAGTGGGCGAGGATATTGGTTTTCTACCTGGTACTGAAGAAGAGAAAATGGCTCCATGGATGGGTGCATTAATGGATAATCTCGAAGTATTAACGAATAATAAGGATGCTGGTGAATGGGGAAAACAAGCGACTAACGACCTCTTAGCTACACGTATTAAAATTCGTTCTCTGAATTTTATGCGTGGACGTACCTTTATGAATCGCTATATCATTCTGGATGAAGCACAAAACCTTACTTCAAAACAAATGAAGACTTTAATTACCCGTGCAGGTCCCGGCAGTAAAATAATTTGTTTAGGCAATTTAGCACAGATTGACACGCCTTATCTGACAGAAACAACTTCCGGCCTGACTTATGTTGTTGACCGTTTTCACAATTGGGAACATAGTGGTCATATCACCCTAAGACGTGGAGAGAGATCCAGACTGGCTGATTTTGCTGCTGATATTTTATAAACATCAATAGGGGTTAGAAAAACCTAATTGTGCAAGTATTTTGATTTCCAGAGCTTCCATTATTTGAGCATCTGAATCCTGAATATGATTATAGGCTTTAAGGTGTAGTACTCCATGTACCACCATGTGTGCCCAATGCTCAAGTAAATTTTTTCTCTGCTGTTGTGCTTCCTCGACAACAATATCATGGCAAATAACAATATCTCCTAATAAGGGTATTGCTATATTGGGTGGTAGGTGGGCAGGGACTTCAAAGGGAAATGAAAGTACATTAGTAGTTTTATCATGGTGTCGATAAGTTTTATTTAAGCTTTGAATTTCTTCTTTATTAACGATTCTAATGGTCAATTCCTGATCATTAATGATGCTTTTTTTAGTTTGCACCTGTTCTTCAAATAAACTTGCTTTAATCCAATTTTCTATTAGTTCATTAGTTGGAATTGAACCTGCATTAATAACTCTCTGTATATCAATAACAACTGGAAACTCAAGATATTCTTGCATCATTATTTCTTATGTTTAAATGATGGTATTACTATAGCTTGCTTACCATTATTATCTTCTTTTTCATAAGCATCAACAATGCATTTTACCCGCTCATGCCTAACCACATCTTTTGAATTAAAGTGAGTAAAACTAATTCCCTTAACTTTACCTAATACTTCCAAAGCATGATTTAGGCCCGACTTTCTACTTCTAGGCAAATCAATCTGAGTAATATCTCCTGTTACAATGGCCGTAGAACCAAAACCAATACGTGTTAAAAACATTTTCATTTGTTCACAGGTAGTATTTTGAGCTTCATCCAGAATAATAAATGATTCATTTAAACTCCGCCACCGCATAAATGCCAAGGGTGCAACCTCTAAAATATTTCTTTCCATTAGTTTACTGACTTTTTCAAAGCCCAGCATTTCATATAATGCATCATATAAATACCGCAAATAGTGATCAATTTTTTGTGAAAGATCGCCCGGCAGAAAGCCAAGATTTTCCCCTGCTTCCACAGTAGGACGCGTTAAAATAATACGCCGAACATGATCTCTTTCCAAATCTTGAAACGCACAGGCTCCTGCCAGGCAAGTTTTACCCGTACCCGCAGGGCCAATATCAAAGTTAATATCATGGTGTAATACTCGATTTAAATAATCCTGCTGATTTTTCCCTCGCTGTTTAATTAAGCTACGACCAGCTAAAAATGAAACTTCTTCTCCCGATTCATGCTCTAACTTTCTTGCACCGTCCTTAATCTCTTCCTCAATACCTGACTCTTGCAAAAACAGATGAATTTTTTGTGGATCTAAAACATTTTTCTCACTTTCTTCATATAAAGACTTTAGAACAGCAATAGCAGCATCTCGATCCTCTGGTTTTCCTTTCACCTTAAATTTATTACTTCGATTGGCTATTTGTACAGCAAGGCTGCGCTCAATTAAACGCAAATGTTCATCTGATTGACCACATAAGATTACTATGCGAATATTATCCAGAGGTTCTAATACAAGTTGTTGTGAAACCTCTAAAGTTCCATCTGCAGTAGATTTTATAGCAATTCTCCACGCAAAGAATTAGTATACGCATCGGTAATTTTTACAGCCACAAGTTGACCAATCAAATCTTTTCCTCGAGGCTTAAAATTAACTACACGATTATTTTCTGTTCGCCCTGCCACTTCAGCTTGTTCCTTTTTTGATATTCCATGCACCAGCACTTTCTGAATACTACCCACCATCTGTTGTGAATATTCTGCTGCAAATTCATTAATACGAGCTTGTAACTGACTTAAACGTTGTTTTTTTACTTTCATAGGTACATCATCGGGTAAAGAAGATGCCGGAGTACCCGGCCTTGGGCTATAAATAAAACTAAAGCTTTGATCGAAACGAATGTCTTCAATTAATTGCATTGTGGCATTAAAATCTGCTTCCGTTTCTCCTGGAAAGCCTACAATAAAGTCAGATGATATAGTAATATCCGGACGTGCTTCTCTGATTTGTTTAATTTTACTCTTATACTCTAATGCTGAATACCCACGTTTCATCATACTTAAAATACGATCAGAACCACTTTGCACAGGTAAATGTAAAAAACTGACTAATTCAGGCACTTCACGGTAGACATCCACTATGCTATCTGAAAACTCTATGGGATGAGATGTGGTATAGCGAATTCTTTGAATGCCTTGAATCTGAGCAATATAGTGAATTAATAGTGCAAGGTCAGCAATATCCCCCTCATGGGTAGCACCTCGATAAGCATTAACATTTTGTCCCAATAAATTGACTTCAATCACGCCCTGTTTGGATAAACAAGCCACTTCAGCAATCACATCATCTAAAGGACGTGAAATTTCTTCTCCTCTGGTATAGGGAACCACACAGAATGTACAATACTTGCTGCAACCTTCCATAACAGAGACAAAAGCACTGGGACCTTCTGCCCTAGGCTCTGGTAAGTTATCAAATTTCTCAATTTCTGGGAATGATACATCAATAACAGGCTTATGGATTTTTGAGACTTCATCAAGCATTTTTGGTAAACGATGCAGGGTTTGTGGACCAAAAACCAAATCAACATAAGGTGCTCTTTGACGAATCAAATCACCTTCCTGACTGGCTACACAGCCTCCAACACCAATAATAATATCTGGATTTATTTCCTTAAGCTGTCTAAAACGACCTAATAGTGAAAATACTTTTTCCTGAGCCTTTTCTCGGATAGAGCAGGTATTCAATAATAATATATCAGCTTCTTGTGGTGTTTCAACTAATACCACAGCATGAGATTCATTCAGTACATCTGCCATTTTGGCCGAATCATACTCATTCATTTGACACCCAAAGGTTTGAATATACAACTTACCTGGCATTTAAATACATCCTTATTGGTATAACATCACTTAAAGTTCGCGAAAATAACATGTTATTATGATATTTTCCATCTTTATCTTTACCTAAAAGAGTACTTCACTCTATAATTAAGCAACTTAATTAAATTTATAGTCAAGGTAATAATTATGGGTATTCTAGATAACCTAAGAGATCAAGCTGACCATGATATTAGCAAACAAATGGACAAAGAGCTGAGTAACGAAAATATTCAATTTATATCTGATTCATTAATGTCACCAAAGATGAAACAACTCTATCTCTATCTTAAAGAATTTACACAACATATTAACAAAATTGAACAAACCAAAAAAGTTCTTAATTACTCAAAGCTATTTCCTGAACTAGGTGAATTAAACCAGGAAAACTATAAAATTAATACTGATGGTTCTGGTGGCGTCGTAAACTACGACAAAATTAGTTTAATACATTTTGCCTATAGATATCATGGAGCTACTGTAAAAGAATACATACATCATACTAGCAATAAATTAGAGGCTGATCGTATTACCGACTTTCTTACATCGCATAAAGTCCCCTATACTAGTGCTAATAATTTAGCTAGCAAAAATAATGGTGCTTTAAACTTTTATATTACTAAAAATATTCCTGTTCTTTTTAAATTTACTAGTAACCCTAAAAAGTCCATTATTAACCTCAGTATAAAAAACCATGAAAACTTTGAGGATCGAACAATCATTATCAAACCAAATGATATTGATGAAGAATACTTAGATAAACTTGCCAGATATATTTTAAGAAAAGACAGTGAATTTCTAAATATTGAAATTGATGATGATGTCAAAAAACAGATCCGTCAAAGAATCGAAGCTGAAAAACAAGCTAAACTTGCAGAACAAAATACTGAAAAGGAAAGTGAAAATGAAGAACAAGAAAAGCAGGAAAAAAAACCAAAAAAATCTTTTTTTGGTAAACTGTTTAAATAGACTTTTTGTTTAAGTAAATTTTCAGACTGTATCCTAAGAGACAGCCTGAAAGCTCTGTATTAATTAACTCTCTAGTCGTTAACTCTCTACTTACTAACTCTCTATTTACTAGAAATCATAACCACGTTCATCATGAGAAACAATATCCAGACCCTCTATTTCTTCATCAAAATCAACACGCAAACTCACCAGCTTATCGACCACTTTTAATATAATATAAGTCATCACTGCTGTGTACATAAAAGTAGCACCTATTCCAATTAATTGAACCTGAACCTGACTCAGCATATTCATTCCCTCAGCATAACCTTGTCCAGAAAATACTCCTAATTGTGCTGAAGCAAAAATACCTGCTAGGAAGGTACCTAAAATACCACCTACACCGTGCACTGGAAATACATCTAAAGAATCATCCAGTTTAAACTTCACTTTGATTAACTGTGTGGCTGTATAGCAAACCACACCAGCAGAAAGTCCAATAACTAAAGCGCCAGCTGGTCCTACAAATCCTGAAGCCGGTGTAATAGTACCCAAGCCAGCAACCATTCCAGTTACAATTCCCAAAACAGAAGGCTTGCCATGTCTCACCCACTCAATGGCTGCCCACATACCAGCTCCTGCTGATGCTGAAATGTGCGTCACTAACATTGCCATGGCTGCATTACCATCAGCGGCTAAAGCACTACCACCATTAAATCCAAACCAGCCAACCCATAACATACCGGCACCAACTACGGTCATAGTCAGATTATGTGGGGGTAACATATGCACACCAAAATCTTTACGTTTACCAATCACTAGAGCAGAGACAATTGCTGCAACTCCAGCAGTAATATGCACTACAGTACCTCCAGCAAAATCCAATAGTCCCATCTCAAATAACCAGCCGCCTTCTGCCCATACCCAATGGGTTACCGGTACATAAACAACAAATAACCAGATAACACTAAATAACATCATCGCAGAAAAACGTGCTCGTTCTGCAAAAGCACCAACTATCAAAGCTGGAGTAATAATAGCAAATGTCATTTGAAATAATGCAAATAAACCTTCCGGAATCGTACCTGAAACAGAATCTTCCATAATACCGGCAAATAAAACCTTTTCAAAACCACCGATAAAGGCATTCATAGAGCCGCCATCACTAAATGCCAGAGAATAACCAGCCACCATCCAAAGAACAGACATGATGCTGGTAATAGCAAAACACTGCATTAAAATAGATAAAACATTTTTGGTACGAACCATGCCACCATAAAAGAGTGCCAGACCCGGCAAAGTCATAAATAAGACCAATGCAGTGGAAGTCATTATCCACGCAGTATCAGCACCATTAATAGCATCTGCTGCGATAGCATTGGAACTCCCAAAAATAAGCATAAAGAAGAGCAGGCTAATGCTTGCTAATTTATAATTTTTTGACATAGTTAAACCCTTTTAAATAATAAAATAATATTGTAAAACTTAGATTTTCATCTATTATGCAATTTTTGCACCATAATGGAACATTGTATAAGTAATCAGATGCTTATCAATGTTATATATTTTTTCTACTATTAGGGCGCACTCTTATGGCCCATACATAGTATATATTGCACAAATTTAGTGCAACAAAAAGTGATATTTGAAAATGATGTTAGTTATCCGTAATTGGTGAGGTGTTGTTGCTGTTTCAGGTGATTGTAAAAATATGAATGTTTTTACATAGCGTGCCAGGTATGGCCTTGAGCATCCCATGAAACATAAGCCTGACATGACATGGTCTAATAGACATGGACACCTCAGTTAAGCATAATTAACTTAACTGAGGTGAAAAAAGACAATACGAAAAAAATATTCAAAAGAATACAAACTGGATGCTGTAAGTCTGTTTCTGAAACAGGGTTATAGCCGTGTAGAAGCTGCTAGAAGCTTGGAAATAAATCCTACCATGCTAGAACATTGGGTAATAGAGCATCAACAATCTGATAATGGTCAGGCTTTTCGGGGTAATGGTAAATTAACACCAGAACAAACAGAAATAAAAAAACTCAAACAACAAGTAAAACGTCTTGAAATGGAGAAAGACATCCTAAAAAAGGCGA
>JAUJGA010000328.1:0-4710 GCA_042095675.1 Gammaproteobacteria bacterium | reverse complement strand
TTCTGTGTTAAAGTGTCTCCTAACATATTAATACTCCAAGCTTTTTTGTTTTTGTTCGCAAACAAATTTAGCTTGAATTTTATTCAAAAATTAGCAACTCAGCTAAAAACTCTCTTAAATTGTTAGTTTTGCAAGTACCTCATAGAACTATGCTTTAAAAAATTATCAATATGGATACGCATTTATGTCTGAAGTTAAATTAACGCAATATAGTCACGGCTCTGGTTGTGGTTGTAAAATTTCACCTAATGTTCTGGATTCAATTTTACAAAGTAGTTTAGCAATTCCCATAGATGAAAAATTATTGGTAGGAAATCAAAGCAGAGATGATGCGGCCGTTTATGATATTGGCAATGACCAGGCTATTATCAGTACCACCGATTTCTTTATGCCTATTGTTGATGATCCATTTGATTTTGGACGTATTGCTGCAACAAATGCCATCAGTGATATTTATGCAATGGGCGGCCAGCCTATTATGGCTATTGCGATATTAGGCTGGCCCTTAGATAAACTGCCACCTGAAGTTGCTCAACAAGTTGTTGAAGGTGGACGTAGTACCTGTCTTGAAGCAGGTATTCAATTAGCTGGTGGTCATAGTATTGATGCCCCTGAACCTATTTTTGGTCTGGCAGTCACAGGTATTATTAATAAATCATTGATAAAGAAAAATAATACTGCAAAATCAGGCTGTAAACTCTATCTGACTAAGCCATTAGGTGTTGGTATTTTAGCCACAGCACAAAAACAGAAAAAACTGAAAGTCAAGCATAAGAATGTTGCCAGAGATAGTATGTGCTTACTTAACAAAATAGGTGCTGAAGTAGCAATCATGCCTGAAGTGAAAGCATTAACAGATGTTACCGGATTTGGACTATTAGGGCATTTAAGTGAAATGTGTGAGGGCAGTGATGTCAATGCTATAATTGAATTCTCAAAAGTACCTCAATTAGAGGGTGTTGAAGAATATCTTGAAGTAGGCTGTGTGCCTGGTGGGTCGACTCGAAACTTTGATAGTTATGGACACAAAATTGCCCCTATCAGTGAACGCCAAAAACAAATCTTATGCGACCCGCAAACCAGTGGAGGTTTATTAATTGCTATTGATGGTGGACCTGAAGCTGAACAAAAGTTGGAAGCACTATTAGAGAAAAACCAAATTGCAGCATATCCTATTGGACAATTACTTGAACGACAAAAAGATTTCTATATAGAAGTAATATAGTACGAATGGTTCGCCATAACTCTGACTCATTATTATCCTCTTTATTACCTAAGGGAATGGCAAGACACACTTTTTATGCGCTCCTAATTATTGACTATAAATCGTTTACAAATTTTCAAATTTCACACAGTAACCAATGTTACACAGATCAATCTTTTAATTAGAATGGTTCATGTGTATAACGACTACGCTGAGTAAAACTTTCTCCCGGTTTTACAGTAATAATATCTTTTGCCGCATTGGTTGTTTCTACACACAACATATTACGGTAACCATTTTCTCCCATATCACCAAAGGCTGCACCCTTTTCAAACCAGGGGTTCCACACCACTGCACTATGACTACCCTCTCTGGCAATACGAATACGACGTTCTAATGCATCATCGACAATCACTAAATCCTCAGTGGTATCCATATAAATTCGATCAACCTCACTATCGATAGTAACTGAATCCTGCTGATGTCGATATGTCTCATCACCCACCTTATCAATATATTTTTTTCCCTCGAGCCCTTCTATCTGTACCCTGGAAATATCACCTACATTAAAGTAGGTATGCAGTGCCTGAGTCATGGAAAATTCAGTATTACTCTGGTTATGAGTAGTGAGTTCCATCTCCAATGCTTCTCCCATCGTAATTGATAAGATAAGCTCTGCTTGATGAGGCCAATTTTTCTTTTCTTCTTCACCGGGTACAAACTTCATACTAATACGTATTGCATCCTTTAACTGGCTTGTCTCTAATACTTGCCAATCGAGGTTGCGAGCAAAACCATGACCCGGCAAGGCAGAATTCTCAGGATGAGGACCAAACCAAGGCCAGCAAACAGGAACGCCGCCACGCAATGATTTACCTTGTTTAAGTTTTGCCTGTGGTGACAACCAAATCACAGGAGCCTGATCTTTAGGTGTCCAAAATAGTAATTGTGCACCCTGAAGTGCCACTTCCATTGCACCTTGTGATGTTGCCACTCGTGCCACTAAAGCCCCTTGTTCATTATTAACAAAATCAATAACACCAGGGATTGAATGTTTTTCATTTAATGTTGTGGTATCACTCATATTTTTCTCTTTTTAATAATTTTTTTGGAGGTATTTGTAAAGCACCATCATTCATTTCATTTTTGATGCCCAAATAGCCAACTTATGCATCATAGATTTCTGTGAGACCTGGTCTTCCGGAATAGGCTGAATCACTTTATCATGCACCAATAATCGATAAATGTACTCAATTTTTTCATGTGCTGAATCTGTCGCTTCAAATTCCACCACACCTCTCCCCTCTCCATATTTAACACCTTCTAAAATTGCTTTTTTTACTAACTCTTTTTCATTTTTTAACTTTTTCATTGTATTTCCAAATAGTTTATTTTGAAATAAATATAAATATTTAGCATCAACAACCAACTTAAGCCCAATAATAACTATGGCAACCATTGTGTTTTAGGTGGAGTCACTTCAGATGATGATGTCTCACTCACTGTATGGCTATTTTGTTGATGAACTATTTTCTTTTTTAACTTATCTAACTCACGTGCCTTAGCTTTCTGTTGCTTTTTATATTCTGCAATGCCTTTTTGAATCCCCTGTGCTATTATTTTTGTTTGTTCCTTTGTCTGCCCTGGCTTTTGAATTCCCTTAGCTATAGTCATGGCAGCATCAACCGTTTCCTGGGATGTTTGTTGGCTTTGTTTGTATTTTGACATTATTAATTATTCCTGAAAAAAGGAAGGGTGACTGATACTTTCTTACTAACACAGTTCTGGTGTGATAAACCAATTAATGTGACTTTCATATTCATTAATTTCAACACAAGCAACTGCAGAGTTTTAAAATTTAATCACATTATTATTTTGATTATTCGTAACAAGATTTGCAACAACATTTTGTATATTAGGTAAATGACCAATATACATCACTGCATCTTCATTGAGCTGTTTAATAAACTCTTCTGCCACATCATTGGGACTCATCCCCTGTGTTTCAGACACTTTATCAAGACCTAAAACTTCAGCAAAATTTAATGCACTTTGATGCGCTCTTAACTTTCCACTAGGGACAATTTTTTGAATAGAAACATTACTATTTTTTAACATGGAAGCCACCTTTCGCACTTCATCAGCCCCAGTATCAGATAATGGTCTCGTTTTATCAATATCCTTAGTTAATGCACGCCCATGTTGAACAAAATAAACTGTTTTCATTGCTTCATCACCCTCGCTACATATCTTAATATTTACAGTCTTAATATTGATTGTTTACGTGTAAAATCTAAATTGTATATTATAATATACAGATAAGTTATTGATTTATTCACCAGCTGATAATCATTCTCAAAAAAACAAATGTCAGCAATATATACATACTATTTATGTCAATATGTGAATTCAGTAAAAAAATCTATCTTATTGATAATAAACAAAATTAGTTTTAATATTATTTATTTGTACAAATTTTAAGCAAATAATCTGACAGCCAATAATATCACTATTTCAATACACTTATTCAGACTTATTAACAAAGTTATCCACAGGCTCTGTGGATTAAACTCTACCATTTGTTGGTAAGCAAGTATAAACTTTTTTGACTATATCTAAGATATTTAAATCAAAGCACTTATTGAATAAAATAATTATATTAACTATTTTATAACTTCAAGTATATATCAAGTTTTTATATTTAATTATGTTCATCTAAACATTCCCACCATTCCTGATCAAGTGTATTTTCTACAGCCCCCATAGCCTGTCGAGATTTTAGACTAAGGTGATATACAGGTGAGCCATCCAATCCAAGACTCAAACAACCCGCTTCTTGGGCAATTAATAATCCAGCGGCATAATCCCAAAGCATCATTTTTCCATGCAGATACACATGTATACGCTCACTCGCAAGCCAACACCAATCCAATGTAACTGAGCCTAAACTACGTTGTGAGTGATAAGGATGGTCTAATACTAAACGTTATCGTAAATCTGCTTCTAAAAGTTTTATGTCAATTAAGGCGATAGCTTTTTTTAAAGGGTGTTTACTTTGAGAAACCTTTAATGGCTGTCCGTTTAGCCATGCGCCCTAGCCTCTTATAGCGGAAAAACATTCATCTCGAATAGGATCATACACAATCGCTAATTCAGTTTTAGAATTTTTAATCAGGGCAAGAGAAATAGGGTAATCCACAAGAAAAATTACTGGTGCCATCTATGGGATCTAAACACAAGAAGCCATCTGAATTTTCTGCAAAAAAATCTTTTATTTCATCACTAGACATTTCGTCAGCAAAAAATTTATATTCTGGCCATTGTTTTTTTAACTCGTTTGTAAAAAATGTTGTATAGCAAGATCAGCTTCCGTTATAAAACTACCATCCTCTTTCACATTAACTTTACAGTTTTTAAAACGCGGCAATAATTCTTGCCTGGCGGCTTTTAATATAAGTTGTGATAATTTTATAAGTTCAGAATCAATCATATCCGTAAAATTTATT
>JAUJGA010000327.1:0-3241 GCA_042095675.1 Gammaproteobacteria bacterium | reverse complement strand
AACACCTGCTCAAGCATATGGCATGATGACATAAGTTGTTTCAGAACTAAAATTGGCTACATAAAAGCGAGCCTATTAACGATGGATATTTTATATCTTATTTTTTAACTGACTTGTCTTGACGATAGGGTCCACTTTACTCTGTGAACGATCAAGTGATTCTGCAATTACTTCATGACTCTCTTCGTTTCTTAGTGATATTTCGATATAATGTCTTTCTTCAAGACTCAGGTGTTTATAGCTCATTTGTAGCCTCTGCTGTTGGTGTCGTAACATAGTATTGTAACCCTGACTCTTGTTTAATTTACAGGGTGTTTGCTCAGCTACTATCAGAGGTCATGCACTTAATTTATACGAATTCAGCTAATTTGAATAAGTAACGGACTCAATAAAGTCTCTTTTCACATCTAAAGGAATCTGATGAAAGCTTTGGTCAAAAAATATGCAAAAGAAGGTCTTTGGTTAGAAGATGTGCCTGTTCCTGAAGTAGGTAATAATGATGTTTTAGTTAAAATTCAAAAAACAGCCATCTGTGGTACTGATATACATATCTATAATTGTGATGAATGGGCACAGAAAACTATTCCTGTTCCCATGACTATAGGTCATGAATTTGCAGGAGTGGTGACAGAGCTTGGCAGTAATGTGACTGAATTGAATGTCGGTGATGTTGTTTCCGGTGAGGGACATATAGTTTGTGAGCGTTGTCGAAATTGTTTGGCAGGCAGAAGACATCTTTGCCCCAATACCATTGGTATTGGGGTGAATCGCACCGGATGTTTTGCTGAGTATTTATCTATCCCTGCAAAAAATGTGTTTCGACCTAATACGGATATTTCTACCGAAGTTCTTGCCTGCTTTGATCCATATGGCAATGCCATTCATACAGCATTATCCTTTAATATGGTGGGTGAGGATGTATTGATCACCGGGGCTGGTCCGATTGGAATTATGGCAGCAATGGTGGCTTCTCATTGTGGGTCACGTAATATTGTGATTACTGATCTGAATGATTATAGGCTGGAACTGGCCAGAAAAATCATTCCCAGAGTCATTACCATTAATGTAAAAAATAAAAAAATTACTAAAGATTTTATGTGTAAATTAGGCATTCTTGAAGGCTTTGATGTGGGCCTGGAAATGTCCGGTTCACCACATGCCTTTAAAGATATGTTAGCCAATATGATTAACGGTGGTAGCATTGCCATGCTTGCCATTATGCCTAATGGTACGGGTATTGACTGGGAACAGGTGGTTTTTAAAGGTTTATTTATTAAGGGGATTTATGGTCGTGAAATATTTGAAACCTGGTATAAGGGTGTGATGATGGTGCAAAGTAATATACCTCTGGAAAAAATTATTACACATCGATTCCATTACACAGATTTTCAGGCAGGCTTTGATGTGATGCGCTCAGGTCAGTCAGGTAAAGTGATTCTTGATTGGAAGGAACAGAGATGAGTTTTAAAAGTGCAAAAGATTGCTTAGAAAATGAATTGTCAGAGATTAAAACTGCGGGTTTGTGGAAAAATGAACGGCTTATTGCCTCACAACAAAAAAATGATATTACTCTGGCTGATGGCCGTGAAGTGATTAATATGTGTGCTAATAATTATTTAGGGCTGGCCAATAATGCAGAAATTATTCAGGCAGCGAAAGATAGTTATGAACGATGGGGCTTTGGTCTTTCATCGGTACGTTTTATTTGTGGTACTCAGACTATTCATACTTCATTGGAAGATAAAGTTTCTGAATTTTTAGGTATGGAAAAGACTATTCTCTATGCGGCTTGTTTTGATGCCAATACAGGACTTTTTGAGACGATTTTAACTAAAGAAGATGCTGTCATTTCTGATGAAATCAATCATGCCTCCATTATTGATGGGGTTCGTCTATGTAAGGCAGCACGTTATCGTTACAACAATAATGATATGTCTGATCTGGAACAAAAGCTACAGGAAGCCAAAGCTGCAGGAGCACGGCGCATACTTATTACCACCGATGGTGTTTTTTCCATGGATGGTACCATTGCACAATTGGATAAAATTTGTGATTTGGCTGATCAGTATGATGCAATGGTGCATCATGATGATTGTCATGCAGTAGGTTTTATGGGTAAAACTGGTCGTGGTGTACATGAATATCATGGCGTTATGGATCGAGTTGATATTATTACTGGTACTTTTGGTAAGGCATTAGGGGGGGCATCAGGAGGCTATACCTCCGGGCGCAAAGAAATTATTGATTTATTACGTCAGCGTTCACGTCCTTATCTGTTTTCTAATACAGTGGCTCCGGCTATTTGTGCTGCATCCATTAAAGTTTTGGAAATGCTCTCTGCTTCAACAGAATTAAGAGATCGTCTGGCTGATAATGTACAATATTTTCGTCAGGGTATGCAGAAGGCAGGTTTTGATATACCAGCAGGAGATCATCCCATTGTGCCAGTGATGCTGGGAGATGCACTATTAGCACAAAAAATGTCACAACAGCTATTAGATTTAGGCATTTATGCCATTGGATTTTTCTTTCCTGTGGTGCCAAAAGGCAAGGCCAGAATCCGTACCCAAATATCCGCAGCTCATACCAAAGATGATCTGGATAAGGCCATTGCTGCATTTTCAAAAACTTATGCTGAATTGAAAGTTTAAAACTGTATTTTTTGATCCTTCATATTATTGTCTACTTTCTGTCAGCTTTACAACCGAAAGAGACATCTCAAAAAAATAAAAGAAGGGTGTGCGTTCGGAAAAGTACTTCAGGACACGATTGCACAGAGGACTGGTTTGTCGGAGATCTGCTCACACAAGAACCCATAAATACACTCATAAATTATTTAAGCAGATGTCGGATAAACATCGATGAACGAAACCGCGGTGTCTTGATACAAATTTAATGATAAAGTGAGAGCTATATGGATTGTATATATTCTCTTCTCAATGGTATTAGATAAACACCAATCAATAATTTGAAAATAACTAATAAAATTCAATATTAAAGGTCTTAATTGGTAAAAGTAAACAATTATCTATCCTGAATTCAAGCAATAAGTGCATGACCGGTTAACTCTTCCTGGCTAATGCCGATTAGCTCTTCAAACTGACATGGTCTAATAGACATGGACACCTCAGTTAAGCATAATTAACTTAACTGAGGTGAAAAAATGACAATACGAAAAAAATATTCAAAAGAATACAAATTGGATGCTGTAAGTCTGGTTCTTGAACATGGTTATAGCCGT
>JAUJGA010000326.1:0-1558 GCA_042095675.1 Gammaproteobacteria bacterium | reverse complement strand
AAAACACCTGCAGAAATATATGGTGTGATGAAAGAAGTTGCTCCAGAATTAAAACTGGCTGCATGATAGTAAAAATAATAATGGATATTTTATATCTTATTTTTTAATTGAGTTGTCTTGACAATGGGGTCCACAGTATATTATAACAAATTTGGCTTGGATTTTATTCAAAAATTAGTAATTCAGCTAAGAAACTCTCTTAAATTGTTAATTTTGCAAGTACCTCAAATGACTTAATATACTATGAATCAAAATAGTTTATTGGAGTTATTAGTGCTGAAATGATAAAATTATGAATTAATATATCAAAATATGTAAAGGATTTAGAGTGACATTAAAGTTTGTTGAGTCTGCTAGACTACCAACTGCATGGGCAGAATTTACTATTTATGGTTTTGAAGATGAACAAAGCAAAAAAGAGCATGTTGCTTTAGTTTTAGGTGATGTTGCTAATGGTGAGCCTGTTGATATGCGTATGCATTCAGAATGTTTAACCGGTGATGCGATGTTTAGTCGACGTTGTGATTGTGGACCACAGCTGAAAGCGGCTTTGAAACACATTTCTGAACAGGGAAGAGGCATAGTGCTATACTTGCGTCAGGAAGGTCGGGGAATTGGCTTGATTAATAAGATTAAAGCTTATCATCTGCAAGATGAAGGTGCTGACACAGTTGAAGCGAATGAACAGTTAGGTTTTGATGCTGATTTACGTGAATATGATATTGCTCACGATATGCTTGAACATTTAAAAGTTAAAAAAATTCGTTTAATGACAAATAATCCACGAAAAGTTCAGGCATTAGAACAACATGAGATTGAAGTGGTTGAACGTCTGCCCTGGAAATATGGTGAAAATTTACATAACGCTCATTATTTATCAACCAAGGCTGATAAGTTAGGGCATTTATTATAAGTTTTAATGTAACTATTCAGCGTAATTTTTTATTCATATAAAACTAACTGATAAAATCAGGCAGTTTTCCCTTAAAGAGTAAAGCCATAGCATAGCCAGATGTGACTCCCTGTTTTTTTACAAGTCGATAAATAACCTCGAATACTACAAAACATTTTAGCACCATCCAGACTACGGAAAGCCCCTGATATTTTTTGTTGTACCTTGGTCATTCTAATATCCAGTTCACCTTGATTATTAGTAAATGGCACTTCTGCATTTTCCATAAAACGCAGTCTATCCTCATCATACTTAATCAATCGCTCTAATAAATTACGAGATTTACTTCGTTTCAATCGACCTCGTTTTTCGTTTCTCTCTTTTTCATCAGGAGGTGGACATTCAATTTCAGTCTCACTTAATAATTTTCTGTATTCTAACCAAAATTGTTTTGCTTTTTCCTGATTTAACAGAGCGTAGCGAAAATCTAGGGGGCTTGCCCCCGTGCTGAATAGTGTAGACATGGCTTGTCCCTGTCTATATTATTCAGTACATGGAACTTCAAAGAAATACGCATCATGTCTTTATGCTAATGTATCATTTTGTCTGGATACCAAAATATAGGCATAAAGTTTTTATGGAGCCTTATCGTACAACGATGAAGGC
>JAUJGA010000325.1:0-5241 GCA_042095675.1 Gammaproteobacteria bacterium | reverse complement strand
CCAAATAGCTATTAATCAATACAGCTATTGTATCATGGGCTTTTTTAGTTCAAATCGTTCTGTCGATCGATTTAAGACATTATAATTCTCCACCCCGACAGGGTATTCTTTTCCTCTGTTCAGATCGCTATGGATCAATTTGATCGTTTAAGACTATAATCTGACTACAATCAAAATACTGTCATTTTTAAAAATGTGGCTTAAAATACCTGTCAAGTGTTTTTTTTCATCTTTTTTAATTTCAATTACGCTGAATATTTACATTATTTTAAGCATAAAATCTACAATTTAGAAAAAATATACAAGTAACAACTTAAGGGATATAATAACCGAGCTGATTTACACTTGTAAATCAAAAGTTGCCTATAGATTGCCTGGCATAGATGCAGATTTGACTAAAAACTAATAATTTCAACAGGTTAGATGAGAAGATGGCGTATCCTAGGGGGTTCGAACTCCTATTAGCGCCGTGAAAGGGCTGTGTTCTAGGCCACTAGACGAAGGGGACATATAGTCTTTCTTCGCTGTGAAAACAGCTATTTGTATAAAATTGCAGTGATGGTTGTTTGGTGGAGCTAAGGAGGATCGAACTCCTGACCTCTTCGCTGCCAGCGAAGCGCTCTCCCAGCTGAGCTATAGCCCCATACAACAGGCGGTATGATACTTGGAAGTTGGTGCTTTGTCTATAATAAATTAAAAATATTATTGTTATGGTTCTTATCCTGTCCTGCATACTGTAAAATATCCCTTTTTTTCATATTTAGATTAAGACTTCTGAGATATAAAATGACTGTTAAAACTCGCTTTGCTCCCAGTCCAACTGGATATTTACATATTGGTGGTGCCCGTACTGCACTTTTTTCCTGGTTATATGCAAAAAAACATCAGGGGACTTTTGTTTTACGTATTGAAGATACTGATCGGGAACGCTCCACACAGGAAGCAGTAGATGTTATTTTAGAGGGCATGCAATGGCTGGGGCTGGAACATGATGAAGGGCCATTCTATCAAACAGATAGAATGGATCGTTATAAAGAAGTGATTCAACAATTACTTGATGATGGTTTTGCCTATGAATGTTATTGCTCTAAGGAAGAAGTCAATGCCATGCGGGAAGCACAAATGGCTAACAATGAAAAGGCTCGATATAATCGTACTTGTCGATTATTACAGAATACCCCTGAAGGAAAAGAATCTGTACAGCCGGTAATTCGTTTTAAAACAGATCTCAATGGTGAAATTGTGATTAATGATCATGTTAAAGGCAAGATCATTATTAAAAATGAAGAACTTGATGATTTGATTATTGCTCGTTCTGATGGAACACCAACTTATAATCTTGTAGTTGTTATTGACGATCTGGATATGGGAATGACACATATTATTCGTGGTGATGATCATCTCAATAATACCCCTAGGCAAATTAATATTTTAAAAGCCATGGGTGCTGATATCCCAGAATATGCACATTTGCCGATGATTCTGGATGAGCAGGGTGCTAAGTTATCTAAGCGCCATGGTGCTGCGAATTTGCTGAACTATCGTGAAGAAGGTTATTTATCAGAAGCATTATTGAACTATCTGGTGCGCCTGGGCTGGTCCCATGGAGACCAGGAAATATTTTCTGTAGCAGAGATGATTGAGTTGTTTGATCTGGATGATATTAATAAATCTGCCTCTTGCATTAATCCTGAAAAATTATTGTGGTTAAACCAGCACTATATTAAAGAAAGTGACCCGCAGCATATTGCGAAACATCTTGCCTGGCATATGGATAAGCAGGGTATCAATACAGATAATGGTCCACAATTAGCGGATGTTGTTAAAGCATTATCAGAACGTGCAAAAACATTAGTTGAAATGGCCCAAAGCAGTCGTTATTTTTATGAAGACTTTGCTGAGTTTGATGAAAAAGCAGCCAAGAAGAATTTTAAAGCTGCTGCATTGGAAGCACTAAAAATCATGCTGGAACGCTTTACAGCTGTTGATCAGTGGGACGGGGAAGCATTGCATCAGATTGTCTTGGATGTGACAGAAAAGTTGGGTTTAAAACTGGGTAAAGTTGCTCAACCATTGCGAGTTGCAGTGACGGGTGCAGGTATGTCACCTTCTATAGATGTCACTTTGGAGTTGGTTGGCAGAAAACGCTGTCTGCAGAGAATGAATAGGGCGATTCAATTTATTGAAGAGAAAGTAGCGAGTAGTTAGGGATTATCAAAAAAATACGTACTTTTAGATGACGGAATAACAACCTTAACGGACAAAGATCAAAAGAACGGGGTATGCGTTCGGATAGGTATTGTGGAAAACGATTGCACAGAAAAGAGGTTGGCATCATTGGGGACGCTCAAGGGCATCCATGCCACGCTATATGAAAACATCCATGTTTTCATAATCCACAATGATGCCAACCACTTCTCTGTACTCTCCCGCCTCCAGTGAAGCACATGATGCAGGTAGTGATTGGTGAGGTGTTGTTGCTGTTTCGGAGGCTTTTGAAGCATGGATGCTGAGATTGAGCGACACATGGATGTGCTCGAGCGTCCCCAGAAATAGCAAAAATACCTCACCAATTACTGATAAGCACTGAATTACTCTTTCTCAAACAAACCCTTAAGTACCATATCTGTATGGCTCACCATGCCAATAATTTCACCATGTTTGACAACAGGGGCACGAGAAAGACCTAGTTGTTCAAATAATCGGGCACAATAACGAATATCCATATTTTGATGAATAGTGACGACAGGCTTTGTCATGACTTCATAAATATTAGTTCTTTCGATAGATTTACCAGCAGCTAGAACCTTACTGGAAATATCGGAGACTACGACTAAGCCCCACTCATCATGCTCATGACGTTTTTTAACAATCAGTGTTTTTGTTTCGATGTGCTGCATTTCTTCCAATGCTTCTTTAACGGTTTTCATGCCATCAACGAAGTCTACTTTGTGCTTCATCACATCTTTTACAAGAATAATTCCCTCTTTCATAATCGATCCTCAATTGTTTCAGTTAACTCTTTAATCTGATGTGATACACCGACAGCATCTTCAACATCTATTTGAAAAGCGATACCACTGCCAGGAGAATCATCAAACTCTCCAACTGCACTAATTTTTTCCAGCACTTCTCGGCTTAAATGTTCTTCAACCAGTAGTAATAAAACATCACGCTGGGTTTCCAGAGTCAGGCCAAAAAATGTTTTGATATGTTGAATACCTTCACCTCGAGCATTATTTATGACTGTGGCACCGGTAGCACCAGCCTCACGGCTCGCATCAAGCACTGCATCTGTGACATCATCATTAACAAATGCAATAATTAGTTTAAATCGCATTATAATTCTACCTTTTATAAAATATTAAAAATTCTACTATTAACTATCTATTTCTAAAGCTTCTTTTTTCTTATTACGTTTCCCATACCATTCAGATAATTGTGCATAGGCAAGTACTGAAATAATAGGAAATAAACTTGCGAAGGCGATTAGACCAAAACCGTCTAATAATGGACTACGGCCGGCGACATTGGTAGCCAGACCAAGACCTAAAGCCGTAACAATTGGTACAGTTACAGTCGATGTAGTAACACCACCGGAATCATATGCTAAAGCAATAATTAGTTTAGGAGAGTAAAGTGTCTGAACCACTACAATGATATAGCCGCTGATAATAAACCAGTGTAATGGCAGGCCGGTGACAATACGCCAGGAACCCAGAGCAATACCAAAGGCTACCCCAATGGCCACCGCAATACGTAAACCCCAGATACCGATCGTGCCACCAGAAACCTCATTAGCTTTAATAGCTACAGCGAGTAAAGAAGGCTCTGCAATAGTGGTACTAAAACCAATTAAAAATGCAAAAATATAAACCCAGTAATATTTGCTCCAGTGAATTTCAACCCCTTGTTGAATTTCTGCCGTACTATGTAAAATAAAATGTGGATCGGTTAATTGTATTGCCATCATTTTGCCAATGGGAAAGAGTGCATCTTCCAGGCCTTGTAAGAATAAGGCCAGGCCAACAATGACATAGAAAAAACCGGCTAAAACTCGCTTAAGATTAGGTATTCTTTTTCTAATAACAAAATACTGAAAACCAAAAATAATACTGGCAATGGGAATAACATCGATAATCGTATGAAAAAAAGTGGTCACAAAATGACTGATGATTTGGATGATGATGTCCATTAGTAAAGCATCCCATAGCCCATAACAAAAATCATCGGAGTGAGAGAGGCTAGGGCAATAAGTCCAAAGCCATCGATCATGGGATTACGTCCCTTGATACTCGAAGCCAGTCCAACACCTAAAGCAGTCATTAAAGGGACGGTAATAGTTGAGGTGGTTACACCGCCTGAGTCATAGGCAATGCCAATGATTTCTGCCGGGGCAATAGTCGTCATCAGGACTACTAATATATAACCACCCATAATTATCCATTGAATTGGCCAGCCTTTAATAATACGTAAAACACCTACCACGGCTGCCATACCGACAGAAATTGCCACAGTAAATTTGAGTCCCAGGGCATATTTTGCAATGGCTGCTTCTGTGGTTTCAATCACACCACCCTGTGCTGCAATCCTTGCGGCTTTTTTAGATACGGCAATTAAGGCAGGTTCGGCCACAGTAGTACCAAAGCCAAGAGCAAAGGCAAAAATTAATAGCCATGCAATATTACCTTTGCGGGCAAATGAAAATGCCATGGATTCACCAATGGGGAATAAGCCCATTTCTAAACCATAGATAAAGAAGGTGAGCCCAACAACGACAAAAATGGATCCGATGATCATTGCTTCAAAATTAGGAATAGGTTGTTGTAGAACAAAAATCTGAAAAAAGGCTATAACCAAAGCAATAGGGGCTAAATCTCTTGCACTACTGAGCATGGTTTTTAAAAATTGAAATAACGCTTTTTTCATTTAGATAATCAAATAAATTGAATGGATAGGTAGAATAATACTCGTATTATAGTTAAAGCTAACTATAATATACTGACCCATTGTATATATTTACAGCAAGCAATCAAGGCTTAGCATTGTCCAATGTGAAATGAGTCTGAACAAAAGGTTTCATTCCAACGTAAAATGAGTCTGAAGTAGCGTAATTTATTTAAAAATCGTTCATGATCAACCAATGAAAACGATCATGAAATTAGAAGAATTAGAAACAATTGATCATTTGGATCAATTTCTCAATGGAACTCAAGCGGTAATATTTGAGACTGTTGCTGT
>JAUJGA010000324.1:0-2317 GCA_042095675.1 Gammaproteobacteria bacterium | reverse complement strand
GCCATAATATACGTATTCCCAAACATAAAGTTTTCGAAGGAATTGTAGCTATGAGCAAGTCATCAATGGATTGGTTTTTATTATCAATCATAAGGGTGAAATTTTAGCAACAAAATTGACAGTTGGAAATGTGGATGATCGTAAACCAGTCATGCAAATGATTAAAGTATTAAGTGTGAAACTCTATGGAGATAAGGGTTACTTATCTAAGGCATTAGGAGAAGAAGCATTTGATGAAGGTGTTGAATTAATCACCAATGTTCGTAAAGACATGACTGCAACAGCCATGTCAATTTGGGATAAAATCATGCTCAGAAAACGGTTTATTATTGAGACAGTTAATGATCAATTAAAATCCATTTCTCAAATTGAACATTCAAGACATCGCAGTGTACATGGTTTTATGCTCAATTTAATTGGTTCACTGATTGCTTATTGTCATAAAGAGGCTAATCCTACAATAACTGTTAGCGTTAATGATATGAAAACATTGACTATTTGATTGTACATTAGTATTTTCTTATCCAGATCTGGGGTTACTTAAAACCTGGCACCCTGATTTTAGACCTAATTCATTAAACCTAAATATTGAAGAATCCATTTCTAAACAACCGTGGGTTGGCTTAAAAATAAAAAAAATTCTGGTTAATAAGAATGATTCCATAGGTCAAGTTCACTTTATTGCCCGTTATAAAATCAATGGCAAGGCCCATAAACTGGAAGAAAAATCTTATTTTGAAAAAATAAATGGACAATGGTTCTATTTAAAGGGTGATTTAGAGATTTAATTGACATAAATATTTGACAAATTTTTTAAACTTGTTAAATTAAGCCCCGTAATTACATTTCCTATTTTATTTAAGAGTTTTATATATGCTAAACATAAAAAATATTTTCATTATTAGTTTTTCCACAATACTTGCTGCAATTATAACTGGAAAAATTTTTCTTCCAGCACTATCATTACAATCACTCAGCAGTTTGTTTGCCTGCGGTATTATCTCAGGCCTGATGACTTTAATTATACAAAGCTTTACTGCAAATCCTAGTAAAGTTGGCTTTAAGAGTAACAAGACAAATAAGCCTAAATCTAAAGCTAAAAAAGCATCTAGCAACAGAACAAGTGATCATGAAGAAGGCACAGTTAAATGGTTTGATAGCAAAAAAGGCTATGGCTTTATAACCCGTGCAATGGGTGAAGATATTTTCGTTCATTTTCGCTCTATTCAAGGCAATGGATATCGCTCACTGCAGGAAGGACAGGCCGTTAAGTTTCTTGTCACTACTGGTGATAAAGGTCCTCAGGCTGAAGATATACACGTCATTTAATTTTAGCTCGCTATCCCGGAGATAAACATTGCCAGAACAATCATTAGATATAGAGTGTTCTCACTGTCATAATACTGCCCATTATAAAGTAGTTCATGATGGTGAAGATAAGCTTGATGCATCCCTGGAATACCTTAAGGGTGTAAAACCAAAATTCATATTAAGTCACTTATTGCAAAACATAAGATTGATAAAGCAGATTTTGGTTATACTATTTATACCTGCCCAACATGCCATACACTCAGTAATCCATATGATGTCAGAGTTGAATATGATGAAATCATGGTCTTTCAACCTTTTTATAAATGCCAGAAATGTAATATCACTCTTGTCAAAGCAAAAGAACCTTATACATCCTATACATGTCGAGATTATGGTAAATAATCCCTGTTCTTTGATGAAACACTACATAAGATTCCCTACAGTTATTTTCTGTCAGATAAAAAATTTATCTGACAATCCTAAAGATTATTATTGATAGGACGATATATTGTTTATCCCGGCAATAAGTAAAAATTAAAATGTAATCTAATGCTCAGCATTCTTAATCAATTAACCAGTCAGCTTGAACAAACAAATGGTTATGGGTGCAGATCTTTTGAAACGACGAAATTATAGAATAAATTCAACAATTAAGGCTTGAAAATAAAAAAGAGAGAGCTCAAACTAGAGGTTTATAAGTATCTGACATTCATAAACTTGAAAAAAGAGCCCTCTCATGAACATAGCATACATTGATTCAAATGATTTTTCATTCTTTTCTGGTGCACAGAAAGAATTTGATTTGTTAATAAAACAGCTCAAGTATGACCACAGGGCAGAGAGTGAACATGGTAAAATAGAAAGTTTCATCAATAAGAAAGGCCATGAAATCATGAGACAGCTATTGCAAGATTGGCTGGATTTAAAAGCTGACAAAGAGAAAAAGAAAGACTGTGTCATCTCAGGATCAGGTGAACTTTTAAACTATGTTCGAGTCACCACAAGT
>JAUJGA010000323.1:0-9146 GCA_042095675.1 Gammaproteobacteria bacterium | reverse complement strand
AAATAATTGAAAAAAGAGTCAGTCCATGATCAAATAGTTTAAATACTAATCCAAAAGATCAAACTAGAGACTGACAATGGAAACTATAGATGCTTTGTACTGTGATGTCGATGATTTTAACCAACAATTTTATCCTGAATGTGAAAGACAACAATTAGAGTCTGGAAAAAAGAGGCGTAAAAAGAAAGGTGTTATGACACCCAGTGAAATAATGACGATTGTTATTCATTTTCACCAATCAAATTACCAAGATTTTAAAATTTATTATTTGCGACATGTACATCACTATCTACGTAAAGGATTCCCAAGATTACTCAGCTATACACGTTTTCTTGGAGTGATGCCAAGAGTATTAATTCCACTCTGTGCCTATTTCGGTACATGCAAAGAAAAGCCTACTGGTATTGCATTTGTGGATGCGACTAAGATAAAAGTTTGCCATAATATACGTATTCCCAAACATAAAGTTTCCTGATTACCCACAAAGCTCAGCTACCTCTTGGATGTAATATATCTACCGAAGTCAATAACTACGGTAAAGCTGATTTATTGCACTAATACAAACAGGTCATTTTTTCTCTGAGATTGTATATAATTTCTTATTATTCAAAATTTTCATCTATAACATATTGTTTTTACAAATATTATATTTTCTGAATATGGCTGAGCTTTGTAAGTAATCAGGTAAAGTTTTCGAAGGAATTGCAGCTAGGGGCAAGTCATCAATGGGTTGGTTTTATGGATTTAAATTACATCTTATTATCAATCATAAGGATGAAATTTTAGCAACAAAATTGACAGCTGGAAATGTGGATGATCGTAAACCAGTCATGCAAATGATTAAGGATTAATTGGGAAATTCTATGGAGATAAGTGTTACTTATCTAATGCATTAGGAGAAGAAGCATTTGATGAAGGTGTTGAATTAATCACTAATGTTCGTAAAAACATGACGGCAACAACCATGTCAATTTGGGATAAAATTATGCTCAGAAAACGGTTTATTATTGAGATAGTTAATGATCAATTAAAATCCATTTCTCAAATTGAACACTCAAGATATCGCAGTGTACATGGTTTTATGCTCAATTTAATGGGTTCACTGATTGCTTATTGTCATAAATAGGCTAATCCTACAATAACTGTTAGCGTTAATGATATGAAAACATTGAATATTTGATTGTACATTAGTATTTTCTTATCCAGATCTGAGGTTGTTTTTTAACACTTTAACAATCCATACCATGACATAGCTCCTACCAATTCACCCAGTTTACCTACACCTGGTATTTCAATATTTCCAGCAATTTCAAATAAGGGATGAATCACAAAATTGCGCAAGGCTATCTGACTATGAGGGATGATTAAAGTCTCTGTTTGTATAATCTGATTATCATAGAGCAGGATATCCAGATCCAAAGTACGTGCTCCCCACTTCTCTTCCCGTTTTCTTCCTTGAGCTGCTTCAATGTGATGTAATTTTATCAGCAATTGTTGTGCTGACAATGATGTCTGCAATTGTGCCACAGCATTAATATAATCATTTTTCTGTGCAGTACCCGGCAGAGTCAATGCCTTACTTTGATAAAAACTAGAAACTTTTATTAGTTCTAGCTTAGTTTCATTTTTAAGCCTTTGCAATGCTTTTTGTAATTGTTCTTTGGGCCCACTTAGATTACTCCCTAAGCCAATATAACAGATCATTCGCCACTGGAACTCTCTGACTTAGGTCTTTTCTTGCGTTTTTTACGTCGTTTTTTCCCATGTGGTGATAATGAAGCACAGAGTGCTTCTTGCTCCGGGAATGTTTTTGTTTGTATTTCAGTCCACCATTCACATAAGGGTGTTAGTTTTGTCTCTCCCACGGAACAACGTAGTAGTAAAAAATCATAAGCAGCCCGAAAACGTTTATTACTTAATGTTCTAATGGCTCTTTTTTGTGTTGGGTGTTGTAATTGCGGCTGCATATGCCAGATTTCTTTGATCATCAGACCAAATCGCTTAGGAATGGTTAAATGCGCCTGTTGTCTGGCTAAAACCTCACGGCTGGCATTAAGTAATGCCTCCATATCATGCATATCCTGATCAAGAAAATGTTTCTTAAAGTCTAACATGGGTTGCCAGAGTAATACTGATAAAAAGAAAGCTGGATTCACTGATTTACCAATAGCAACTCGTTCATCGGTATTTTTAAGAGCCTGCTCTATCATTGCAGAAGACTGATTAATGTTATTTTCAGTCAAGGGAAGTAATAATTGAAATAACTGGTATTCTCGAAGAAGGTGAAAACACTTAAGACCATAACCACCCTGAAATAATTTGATGGTTTCATCAAAAAGTCGTGCTAAAGGAATATTTTCTAATAAATCTGCCATTTCAAAAATAGCAACATGGGCTTGTTTTTCTATACTAAAGTCCAGTTTAGCAGCAAAACGCACCGCTCTGAGCATTCTCACCGGATCTTCTCTATAGCGTGTTTCTACATCACCGATCATTCTTAAGACGTTGTGCTTCAGATCAGCCATCCCACCGGTAAAATCAATAATGGATTCATCTTTAATACTATAATATAATGCATTGACGGTAAAATCCCGACGCACGGCATCTTCTTCAAGACTACCGAATACATTATCCCTGGTGATACGCCCTTCATTATTTTTATCCGCTTGATGAGACTGTTTCCCTTCATGCGGCCCTCTAAATGTAGCCACTTCAATGACATCACGACCATAGAGAATATGTGCCAAACGAAAACGTCGACCAATTAAGCGACAATTACGAAATAAGAGTTTAACTTCTTCAGGTTTGGCATTGGTCGCCACATCAAAGTCTTTAGGTTTTTTCCCTAAAAGTAAATCTCTGACACTACCACCGACTAAATAAGCTTCATAGCCTGCTTCATTAAGACGAACCAGCACTTTTGAAGCATTCTTACAAATCGCATCTCGAGAAATCTGATGTTGTTTTTGAGGAATTATATTTTTATGAATTTTCATTCCATAATTCATATCCTGTTTAATAACTTTTGTAGGGGAATAAAATTCCTTAAAGTCCTAATTATAACCACCATCTACTGTACCTTTACCATATTTTATGTTTTGTATTACTTCATCGCGTTTAATGCTTTTACCATTAAAGCCACAAAGATAATTAGCAATAAAAGTTGGACCATACCCGGTTACACCAATGGATGATACCTGTCTCCATTTAGGATCAGATTTTGCGATGAATTTTTTCTTATCATCCATATCAGTTATCCCATAAGCATAGGCTTTAATCTCATTACTGGTGCAACGAACACCTTCAAAGAATACATTATCTGAAACTGATGATGAACGAATCACCAGGCTATAACGTACTATTCCATCATCCCCAACCTGAAGAGTTTTTACATCAATCAGATATTGATAGTTTTTGTAGGCTGGAGAACCTGAAACTTCTACTAAATCTTCATCCTTTGGATAATCAGGTGTTTTACTGCTACCCTCTTTCCATATATACTCTTCCACTTCATTTTCTCTAAATTCTTCTTCTTTCAGTGTATCCCAAATATCAGCCAATACTTGAGCACTCAAAAATAACAAGAAGAGGAAAGAAAGAATGTTAATTCTATTTAGTTTCATAAAAAACCTGATTTATCTTTAATTTTAGCTTTACCATCGTCTAATGCAATATTACAATCACCCAGTAAAACTATTTTCCTTAATTTATTTGGGATTATAACACCTAATCTTCAGGATGAGACAGAAAATAAATATGACTCAGAAAAAATCAGTATCTAACAAAAAAACTCAATCAGATAATTCTGATAGCCATGAAAGTTTTGATTTTGAAACTTCTTTTGGTGAACTGGAAAAAATTGTAGATAAGCTGGAAAATGGCCAATTAAATTTAGAGCAATCTTTAGATGATTTTGAGCGTGGAATAAATCTCACCCGTTCCTGTCAATCAGCTCTTAATAACGCCCAGCAAAAAGTTCAGATTTTATTGAAAAAAAATGATCAGTCATCGTTGCAAGATTATGAATCAAAATAGTATTATCCTAAAACAGTTAATGCAGGACTATCAACAAAGAGTGGATAGTCATATTAAGGCAGTACTTAGTCATACTTCAAATATTGCTACTGAATTACATCAGGCTATGGCTTATAGTATTTATAATGGTGGTAAAAGAATACGTCCAATTTTAGTTTATTTAACTGGTCAGGCATTAAATAGTTCTGCTGAAAAACTAGATTCTGCGGCCTGTGCTGTTGAGTTGATACACTGTTATTCCTTAGTGCATGATGATATGCCTTGCATGGATGATGATGATTTACGCCGCGGCCAGCCTACCTGTCATAAACAATTTTCTCAAGCCACAGCTTTGTTAACAGGTGATGCTTTACAAACT
The DNA here is from genome assembly GCA_042095675.1 of Gammaproteobacteria bacterium. Classification (GTDB taxonomy): domain Bacteria; phylum Pseudomonadota; class Gammaproteobacteria; order GRL18; family GRL18; genus GRL18. Next base: position 4,753 of record JAUJGA010000323.1, on the reverse strand, counting down.
TTAGCTTTTGAAACATTAGCCCATGATAATAATCTTAAGGCTTCACAAATTGTTGCCATGATTAAAGCCCTATCTCTTAATAGCGGTATTGCCGGTATGGCAGGAGGCCAGGCCATTGACCTGTATGCCACAGGTTCTAATGATCTTTCTCTACAAGATTTAAAAACCATGCATGAGCATAAAACAGGGGCTTTAATACGAGCAAGTGTGCAATTAGGTGCATTAAGTTTTTTAAATATCGATGCAGAAAAACTTCTTGCTCTGGATAATTATGCTAAGAATATTGGTCTTTCATTCCAAATAAAGGATGATATTTTGGATATTGAATCTGACACTCAAACTCTGGGCAAACAGCAGGGTGCAGATATTGAACTGAATAAAGTCACCTATCCTGCACTATTAGGACTGGATGGCGCTAAAAAAATGGCTGAAGAGTGTCATCAAAATGCCTTAGAGAGTCTTATTGACTTTGATCAACAGGCTGACCCACTACGCTTGCTATCAGAATATATCATTATACGTCAGCATTAAAAAAGGGTATAATCGCCGATTCACAAAATAAATAATCACCCCTTCTAAAGAACAGATCAGATTTTTATGACAGAACTTGAGAATTATCCAATCTTAGCGACTATTAAATCGCCTGATAATCTCAAAGATCTGAGTACAGAACAACTGATTTTACTCGCTACAGAATTAAGAGAATTTTTACTGCATAGTATCAACAAAACAGGTGGACATCTGTCTTCCGGTTTGGGTGCAGTTGAACTTACCATTGCCTTACACAAGATTTTTGATACACCTGAGGATAATATTATCTGGGATGTGGGTCATCAGGCTTATCCACATAAAATATTAACCGGACGTTGCGAGCAAATGGATAGCATACGCCAAAAAGGCGGTTTATCCGGTTTTCCAAAAATATCTGAAAGCCCTTATGATGCCTTTGGTGTCGGTCATTCCAGCACATCTATTAGTGCTGCATTAGGCATGGCTTTAGCTGCTAAAGAAACTGATAATAATCGAAAGTCTATTGCCGTTATTGGTGATGGTGCAATGACCGCAGGGATGGCTTTTGAGGCATTAAACCATGCAGGTGATCTGGATGCCGATTTATTAGTGATTCTCAATGATAATGATATGTCTATTTCACCTAATGTGGGCGGCATGTCCAATTACTTTGCCAAAGTCCTTTCCGGAAAGTTTTATACCACAGTAAAATCCAATTCAAAAAAAGTTTTGGGGTCAATGCCTTCAGTATGGGAACTGGCACGTCGTGCAGAAGAGCACATGAAAGGTATGGTAGTACCCGGAACTTTATTTGAAGAACTGGGATTTAATTATATCGGTCCTATTGATGGTCATAATATCCCCGCTTTATTAACCACTTTAGATAATATAAAACAATTATCCGGCCCACAGTTCTTACATATTGTCACGCGAAAAGGCAAAGGCTACCCTGAAGCAGAAAATAATTCAACACAATATCATGCTGTACAGGCAGGTTTTCTGGATAAAGGTTTAAACAAGAACATAGCAACACAAGATAAACTGAGCAAGAAAAACTCTCTTAACTATACTCAGGTTTTCAGCCAATGGATTATGGATGCGGCACAAAAAAATGACAAACTCATAGCAATTACTCCTGCCATGCGTGAAGGCTCAGGTCTAGTTGAATTTTCTGAGCAATATAGTTCACGTTATTATGATGTCGGCATTGCAGAGCAGCATAGTGTCACTCTGGCTGCAGGTATGTCCTGTAAGGGCTTAAAGCCCGTTGTAGCTATTTACTCTTCTTTTTTACAACGAGCCTATGACCAGCTTATTCATGATGTTGCCTTGCAGAATTTAGGCGTATTATTTGCTATTGATCGTGGCGGTCTGGTCGGTACTGATGGTGCTACTCATAGCGGTAGTTTTGATCTCAGCTTTATGCGCTGTATCCCCAATATGACCATCATGGCTCCAGCTGATGAAAATGAATGCTATCACATGCTGGACTTTGGTTTTTCATTAAATTCTCCAGTGGCAGTGCGTTATCCTCGTGGTAATGGGCCTGGTAAATCAATTGATAAACTAGACGATAGTATTGATCTTGGAAAAAGTAACCTGGCATTTGATAATAAAAATAATCAAGCTAAAAGTCATATTACTATTCTCAGTTTTGGTAGCTTATTGCATGAAGCACTCAACGCAGCAGCAGAACTGACAGAACATTGTCATATTACAGTCATTAATATGCGTTTTATTAAACCTCTGGATCAAGAGGTAATTATTCAGGCAGCACAAACCAGTGATTTGCTCATTACACTGGAAGACAATGTAATTATGGGAGGTGCAGGAAGTGCTGTTAATGAACTGTTAATTCATCATGATTCAGTTTGTCGTTGTATTAATTTAGGCCTACCTGACAGATTCCCTGAACATGCCAGTCAAAGTGAACTCTATCATGATTATGGACTGGATTGTGAGGGACTGGTTAATAGTATTAAAGCGGTTTGCCATTCTTCAAACTAGTTAATGCCCTTAGTTAATAATAAAATCAATATGGTAGCCGGAAAATTTACGAATATTAATGACACCGCTGTCAAAAATTAAATATTGTCCCTTAATCCCCATTAAAGTCCCTTCTATGATGGCCTGTTTATCTAGGTTAAATGATTTTATTTTACTTGGATATTCTATAACGGGATAAACAAATTCAGTCATTTCAGTGGCATTGATAGCTTCAATTGAACCATCACCTAACTCATTTTTAAGAGTTGTTACTTCCTCTGCAAGTTGCTCAATTAATTGTTGCTGATCCGCAATTAAATCTATTTTCTCAACCTGACCTTTTAACATTCTTTGCCATTGAGTTCGATCAGATACCTGCGTTTTATAGATCACTTCCAATAAACCTGAATAACGACGTTGGCTGACTTTAAAAATAGGTAGAGCTTGAATTGCCCCCTGATCAATCCAACGTGTAGGTATTTGATTGGCACGGGTAATACCTACCTTTACACCAGAGGAATTAGCCAGATAGACATAGTGATCGGTCATACAATTATCTATGCCCCATTGCGGTTCTCGACAGGTATTTTTCTCATAATGGCATTTTTCCGGACTCATAATACATTTATCACAAGAGGCCAGGCGGATTAAACAGGGATAACAATGCCCCTGATTGAAACTTTTTTTACTTTTTCGACCACAGGCAACACAGTGAATTTCCTGTTTATAATGAATAGATAAACTTTTCCCCAGCAGAGCATTAAGTGCAATATTTTTATTGTCTTCACTCACCTGTCCATCGGCATCAGTGAGATTTAAAAAGTATTCCACAGGCTTGCTGGAATTTTCATAACTAACCTGAATTTTACGCAAATGCCCTGTATAGACTGTCATATTTATTTTATTCTTCTTATATTGAAATCTAAACGTGAAAATAACTCATTCCATTTAAAACCAATACCCGGATCAGTTTTTCGCCCCGGGGCGATATCACTATGGCCCACTATACGATCCTGAGTTATTTTAGGAAATTCTTTTAATAGACTTTTAACCACTTCCGACAAAGTATCATATTGAGCAGTTTCAAATAAGCTATCATCAGTGCCTTCTAATTCAATACCAATGGAAAAATCATTACACTTTGTTCTGTCACTCAAACAAGACTGACCTGCATGCCAGGCACGAGAATAACAGTCAACATATTGGATTAATTCACCGGAACGACGTATTAAAAAATGAGCAGAAACTTTTAAACCACGGATTGTGTCATAGAAAGGGGCTTTATTCCAATCCAATTGATTACTGAAAAGCTGACTAATATCATCCCCCTCATAACAGCCCAAGGGCATTGAAATAGAATGAATAATAATGGCATCAATTTCAGAACCTTCCGAGCGCGGACTAAAATTTGGGGATGTGACTATTTTAGAGTTTTTAAACCAACCATTTTGAATATCGTACATATAATAACTTTTAATTTCTTCGGTTTGGGGTATAATAAACAGGTGTTTGCTGTTTATAATTATACCTGAATTCAAGTAATAAGAGCATGACCGGTTAACTCTTCCGGGCTAATGCCGGTTAGCTCTTCAAAAACTTCATAAGGAGTTTTGTATCCCAGACACTTTTGTGGCCGACTATTGAGCTTGTGAACAGCATCATAAACTTCTTTTTTAGTAACATCAATCAGCTCCATTTGATTAGGGAAATACTGCCTTAATAAACCATTAGTATTTTCATTTTTTCCTCGTTCCCATGAGTGTAATGCTTTGCAAAATACGTTTTACAGTTCAATGTAGTGGCTATTTCTTTGTGGTACGCAAACTCTTTACCATTATCAAATGTTACTGTTTTTATAAACTTTTCAATGGGAGAAAATAAACTTTTTATTGCATCAGTGACTGAACGATCAGATTTTGTTCCAGTTGGCATAGCCAGTCGTAATTTGGATTTTCTTTCATCAAGTGTGACTATCGCACCACGATGATTTTCACAAATAATTGTATCTGCTTCCCAATCACCAACACGCTCTCTGCTATTGACAACATATGGCCTTTCATCAATATCTATTCCACCCAAAATTGTCTATACAACTTTTTCAAAAAACTTATTTTATTTGGCTCTTCTCCGCTTTGATGAGTGAACTATTGTTCAAAATAGAACATGCTCTTGTCATCAGGAACAGAAGTTTGTCTAATCTTTAACTTGAAGCATTCAGTATCTCGAATTCCTCTAGCTCGTTTTCTTATTAAGCCAA
>JAUJGA010000322.1:0-3878 GCA_042095675.1 Gammaproteobacteria bacterium | reverse complement strand
AAACTAAAAATATTGACATAACAATACAAAACTCTTACAAAACATGTAACCAACAAATGTTCTCATTTTAACATAGCGACCTTGACCTTGGTCCGATGAACCCCACATTCAATAGGCGCGTTCGATTGATTGATATGAAAGTACATGTGAAGTATCGTTGAATTCGGAGAAAGGAAACTAAAAATATTGACTTAAAAATACAAAAAGGTAATAACTAATTAGCAGAATAATGGATCAAGAAAAACTTAAAGCGTTAGCATAAGAACTTGCTAAAGATGTAAAAACACCTGAAGATTGAGTACATTAAGTGCACAGCTAACCAAATTAACCTTAGAAGCCGCTCTTAATGGAGAGATAGAACATCACAGGGTAGTCAAAACATGAAGCAACAGGTCGTAACAGAAGCAATAGTCGCAATGGCTATTCTTCTAAAAAACTCAAAGGTGATCATGGTGAAATAGAGCTTCAAACCCCCAGAGATAGACATTCCATCTTTGAACCCCAATTAGTCAAAAAACGTCAAACAAGCATTACTGGTATGGATAATCAGATCTTAAGTCTTTATGCCAAAGGAATGAGTAACCGTGATATTGTGGCCACATTCGATGAAATGTACGGTGCTGATATTTCTCCTAGCTTAGTATCACAAGTGACAAATAGTGTTATGGAACGTGTTACTGAGTGGCAGAACAGTCCATTAGATGCTGTTTATCCCATAGTCTATCTAGTACCCAAACACATTAATTCTGACATATTAGTTTTTCATAAGCTCGGTTTAATTTAGTTCTTGCAGCATCAACATTAAACATCCAATTAATTGTCGCTTTTTTTTCATTACGGCGTTTCTCCCACTCCCAAGCGGCTAATTCACTGATGAGCAACTTCCTATCTCCAATACGATGATCCAAGCATTGTTGATTCATATTTCCAATTTCTATCTCAACCATATTTAACAGTCCATATCAGAGCAGGAAGCCAGTATGGAACTTGAGAAGGTTACAGAAAAATGGGATGAGAAATATCCCCAAATTAGCCGTTCATGGCAGAAGAACTGGACTAATCTGATTACTATTTTTGATTATCCAGCAGATATTCGTAAAGTCATTTATACGACCAATGTAATAGAATCTTTAAACAGCGTTATACGTAAATTTGTTAAGACTAGGAAGCTATTTCCAAGTGACGATGCAGCACTCAAAGTGGTTTATTTGGCTATAAAAGCAGCTTCTAAAAAATGGACAATGCCCATTTGGAATTGGAAACCAGCATTGAATCGGTTTATAATCGAGTTTGAGGAACAGATAACTCCTCATATTTAAGGGGAAGTTACACAGTTAGGATTACACCCTCTCAAAAACTGATTTTTTAATAAATTTTGTTTGACAAACTTCTTATAAATGTTTCTATGTATGGTGCCCAGAAGAGAACTCGAATCTCCACGCCCTTGCGAGCACTAGCGCCTCAAGCTTTACATCTATAGCCTTGTCTTTTCTTATTGCCTTCTCTGAAGTGTGATGCTTTTTAGAATCACAAAATACTGCTAACTTCTTGTTTGGGAAGTAAAAATCTGCCTCAGTCACCATTTTTATTCTACGTCTAGATTTCTGATTCTCCCAAAGCTTGTGAAAGCTAGGGACAGTTAAACCATCCTCACAAATGATAGTTTGCAAGTCGGGACTAAGCCCCTCTTTGTCCATTGCCTGCAATAGAAATAATTCTATCGGTGAATCACAACCCCAAATTTTTCGTGGTTTATCTTTGGTGAACTTTTTAAAGTACCAGTCTTTTCGATATTTCTCATAGTCTTTACGAGCCTGATTATGTTCCATAATCGAAGGAATGTCAGGGCAAAGTATATCTCGATTGTCGAATTTTGTAGCTAAAGCATAAGTGCGGTATACGAAGCCAATCATATCTGATTCTACGGACCGATCAGGAGGTACTGAACCCATTGCAAAAAAGCCATAAGCGTTCTGGAATGGATTAAATCCAAGATAATGCTTAGGGGCTCTATCAATTTCCTCTAAGTCAATATTCTCTACCCAATCAACAGAAGCCTCAGAGATTTCTCCTCTCTTCGTAGAAGGTTTAAGGCTTATACAATATGGTTTTGCATGAAGAACCCCATCACATTCTTCAAAGCTGTATGCATTAACTACCACATGGATCAATTGAAACTGCACACCTTCTTTACGGTATATTTCTAGTGACTCTTTCGATGGATTTACTGAGAGAGTATTCCTCCATTGGCATTAGAATGCCTTAATTCCGTTGGTTGAGTTCCATCCAGATCGAAAATATCATAAGAAAGAAACTCCCCGATAGCACCTTCTAGATCAATTTCAACTCCTAAGTGTGGTAGCGAGTTGTAATTTGGCAATTGATTTAGTTCTTCAGGCCGATTTTCTATGCTAGAAATTTCTTGAATCATCTTCTCCGCTTAATTTTCTTGTATAGCATAACGTCAGCATCAATTTAAAAGCGGTCACCCCAATGAACTTTCGAGGACGACATAAGTTTAATCAAAATTTCAAATTTTAAGAAGTCGCATCGACCGCTTTTTAAATTGGATACTTTTGTTAGGTTACTTGTGATGCCACCATATTCTAAATCTTGTTACTACATACCAGACAAGACCGACAAATAACAATATTCCTGGAGTAGCAGAAGCAGATTGTTCACCACCTTGTTTGGGTGCATTGATGTCAACAAACAACCAGAATACGCCAACCCAAAATAGGATTGAAGAAATGATGATATGAACTTTAAGTTTTTTGCTGGTTTCTTGAACTGTGGTAAGTGGTGCACCAGCAGCTTTGCTGCCATCAGCTTCCGCAATGGGCGCACCACATTGTAGACAAGTAGCTGCTGTACTTGATACTTGGTTATTGCATTCGGTGCAACTTATCAGTGCCATTTTTGTTCTCCTTTTTTGTAACCCAAAGTTAAATAGACAGAAATATGAATATTGAGAAACACTGATTCCGTCTATCTCAGTATTTTGATACTTAATTAGTATTAAAATTTATAATTATGTTATCACAATATCATCAATTTGTGCCTTTATCAATATATTAACAGGTTGCAGATATTTTGAATGGCTGGTTTACGGAAACAAGATGGAAAAATTAAAGTTCTAAATTTTCAGCTTAAGGTCAACTGCGGATATTCACCCCTTATCACACCCATAAGGGATCATCCACGACCGATCAGTTATGACATTTCATGCTTCACATAGTCTGGCACTGGTATCACTTCACCAGTCAGTTCTTCCAACGCATCAATAGAAATTAAGGTATTGATCTAACTGCTTCCGTTTAGCATCAGCAGAGTTAGGAACGATCCAGGCAATTGTATGAGTAGTTATTTAGAGACTGACTTTATATTGAGTCGGTGTAAATTTCAGACTATCAATTTTTTTACCTGATATTTCAAAAAAATCACTGGCATTATTGGTTTCATCAAAATGATAAACCCTCATTAGATAGAAAGTTTCTAAATGTTCTATTGCAAAGGCACGCTCATTAGAACTCATAAAAAAATCAGTTTGTGCATTACCTTTGGTTGTTTTTACTTCTATACCCATTACACTTCAAGATGCAGAAATTAGCACCTGAAAATTATCATTAATTCTACTTCCTAAACTATCACCAATCTGAGGGAGTTTTTTGTCAAATAAATCATCAATTGTCTGTCGAAATTCTTGTGCTGTAGAAAAATATTTATTATTTCTCACTTGTTCATTCATTACTTTCCCAAAGCCGCTCTATCGGATTTAAATTTGGACTGTAAGGTGGTAAGTAATGTAGCTCAATATTGAGTTCTTTTGCCTTATCTTTTACTGCATTTGCTCTATGGTACGCAGCACCATCTAAAAT
>JAUJGA010000321.1:0-9396 GCA_042095675.1 Gammaproteobacteria bacterium | reverse complement strand
AAAAAACAAAACTTTAAAACGACATCACAATAAATCAACAATAAAACAACAACTTACAATTTCAGGCATACTAAGTGCTTAATCCTAAATAGTTAATTTAATAAATTATATAAACAGACTTGGGATACTATTGATATGCTTACATTAAAAAAATCTTTATTGCAATTAGCCGTTGCATCGGTGCTGGCTACTCCTCTTGCTATTCAAGCTGAAGACTTTGGTACTATTTCTGCCAATGCAGCTTTAACTACGGATTATTATTTCCGTGGTATTTCACAAACAGATAATGATGGTGCTATCCAGGGTGGTGTTGACTGGGTACATGATAGTGGTGTTTATGCCGGTGTCTGGTATTCCAATGTAGCTTTTGGTGATACACATCTTGAAGTGGATACTTATCTTGGTTTTGCTTATGATATTGGTGATTCCGGTTTTGGCTATGATGTAAATGTTTTACGCTACAACTATAATGATGCAGACTTTGAAACTAATGAATACACTATTGCTTTAAGTTATAGCTATTTTAATGTTGCTTATAAATATTCTGATGACTGGTTTGATACCGGTGAAAGTTCAAACTATGTTTCTTTAGGCTTTGATTATGACTTACCTCAGGACTTTGCTTTAAGCCTTAGCGTAGGAAATTCCTTTGGTGACGCTTATGATATGGACAAAGTAGACTCAGCTAAAGACTTTGATTATGTAGATTATAAAGTTGGTATCTCTAAGGATTATTATGGTCTGAATTGGGACTTGAGCTATGTCGGCAATGACTTAAGTAATAGTGAATGTGATGCCTATGGTTACAATGGTAATAAAGGAAATTGTGATGACAGAGTTATCTTAACAGTTTCTAAGTCTATTGATGATGTCAGTAAATCTTCTGAGGGTACTGAATTACCGATTACTTCTAATATAGCCATGGTAACAGATTATTACTTCCGTGGTATTTCTCAAACGGGTAATGATGGTGCTGTACAGGGCGGTTTTGATTATAGTCATGAAAGCGGTGTTTATGCCGGTGTCTGGTCTTCCAATGTAGACTTTGGTGATACACATCTTGAAGTAGATACCTATATTGGTTTTGCTAATGATATTGGTGATTCTGGCTTTGGCTATGATGTAAACTTTTTACGTTATAACTATAATAATGCAGATTTCGAAACCAATGAGTGGAGTGCAGGTTTAAGTTATAGCTACTTCAATGTTGCCTATAAATATTCAGATGACTGGTATGACTCTGGTGAAAGTGCCAATTATGTTTCTTTAGGTTTTTATTATGACTTACCAGAAGATTTTGCTCTTAGTGCCAGTGTAGGTAACTCTTTTGGTGATGCTTTTGACAAAAAGCATATGGGTACTAATACTGACTTTGATTATGTAGATTATAAAATTGGCGTCAGTAAAGACATTGCCGGTGTTAACTTTGACCTTAGCTATATCGGTAATGAGCTAAGTGATAACGAATGTAATGCCTATGCATATGATGCAGATGCAGGTAATTGCGATGAACGTTTTATCCTGACAGTTTCTAAAGGCTTTTAAGAGCCAATCTCCTCAATTTGGTCTTCGCTTCCCCCTTCTAAAGAAATGAGAAGCTTAAACCATTGATTTACTGAAAAATCCTGTGGTGATTGAGGGGGAAGTAAAAAAATAACAGCTTCGTTTCACTGACGTAAACAAGCGGTTTTTTTATGCCCATAATTCTCGTCAACCACACCACTTGTAGTGATATGAGAGGTATTGATACTGATTAACCCAATATATCCCGAATCCCGGCAATACTAGATCTTCCAAGTTGTTTACGTTCCTCCCCTTCCAGCTTTTGCTTACCATCAAGCCATTCCAAATCTTCCTGCGGCAGTTCGTTTAAAAAACGACTAGGCTCTGTATCAATTATTTCACCATAACGTCTGCGTTTGCTGGTAAGACTGAAGGTAAGTTCTTTTTGTGCTCGGGTAATACCGACATAGCAGAGACGACGTTCTTCTTCAATATTCTCTTCTTCTATGCTGGTGCGATGTGGTAGTAGTTCTTCTTCCATACCAACAATATAAACATAGGGAAATTCCAGGCCTTTGGAGGCATGCATGGTCATCAATGAGACATGTTTGCCTTCCATATCTTCTTCATTGCGTTCCATGATATCCATCAGGATCATTTTTGTCACTAAATCATTGAGAGTACTTTCCGGCTCATTGTCATGTAATCGCTGCAGCCACTCAACCAGCTCATTGACATTTTCAACACGCTTTTCAGCACGTTTTTCATTATCACTGGTTTCAAATAACCAGGCATCATAATCAATATCAACAATCAGTTGTTCAACTACTTTGATCTGATAACCATCTTCTGCAAGTCGCTGCAGTCTTTCCAACCAGCTATGAAACTCATTAAGACGTTGTACGGCTTTGTCAGGTAAGTACTCACTTATCGCTACATGACTGCAGGCAGATAATAAACCGGTACCAGTTTGGCTGCAATATTGACTGAGCTTTTCAATAGTGGCACTGCCAATTTGTCTCCTGGGCGTATTAATAATACGCAAAAAAGCGTTATCATCATCAGGGTTTACCAATAAACGTAGATAAGAAAGCATATCACGGATTTCTGTATAGGAAAAAAATGAAGTTCCGCCACTGAGAAAGTAAGGTATTTCCTGCTCTCGAAGTTTTTTCTCAAATAGTCTGGATTGATGATTGCCGCGATATAAAATGGCATAGTCAGCATAAGACTTTTTATAGCGAAAATGATGTGCCATTAAAGCTGACACTACACGTTCTGCTTCTTTGTGTTCATCTGATACCCTTAGTATTCGAATCGGCTCTCCATGACCTAAATCACTCCATAATGCTTTTTCAAATACATGGGGGTTGTTGGAAATGAGAGTATTGGCCGCATTTAGAATCAGCTTGGTAGAACGGTAGTTTTGTTCTAGTTTAATAACTTTAAGGCTGGGAAAGTCCTTTTCTAGTAAAGACAGGTTCTCCGGCTTAGCACCACGCCAGCAATAAATGGATTGGTCATCATCACCGACCACAGTCAGGGAGTTTCTATCACCCACCAATAGTTTTACTAATTGGTATTGTGTGGTATTGGTATCCTGATATTCATCTACTAAGAGATAATGTATACGCCTGCGCCACTTTTCCAGAACTTCAGGATAATCCGAGAAAAGTAGTACCGGCAGCATAATCAAATCATCAAAATCAACTGAATTATACGTTTTTAAATGATGATTATATTGTTCATAAATTTTGATATTAAAGCTAAATGCCGGATCAATAGATGTTTGCTGCTGTAATTGCTGCGGAATTAGACAATCATTTTTCCAGTTGGAGATTTGCCGCGCAAGAATCTCGGCCTGTTCCTTAATTACCTCTTCATCCTTAATGGACTGGCGTAATAAGTCTTTTAACAGAGTATGGCTATCATGAGTATCAAAAATAGAAAAGCCGCTTTTACGACCTAGTAACTTTAATTCAGACTTTATAATATTCAAGCCCAGAGTATGAAAGGTGGAAACTCTCAGACCACGGGTTTGTGCTTTAGGAATGATCTGCATCACCCGCTCTTTCATTTCACGTGCAGCTTTATTGGTGAATGTTACTGATGCGATGGTATGAGCCTTACGACCACACTGCTGGATTAAATAGGCAATTTTATTGGTAATCACTCGGGTTTTACCACTACCGGCACCGGCAAGGACTAATAAGGGGCTGTCTATGTGTTCTACAGCTTGTTGTTGGCGGGTGTTTAAGTCAGGCAAGGATGAAATCCAGTCATGGTTAAAATAAAACTTATTTGAACCTGGAATAATTAGTTGAATCGTTACAAAAATGAATAAGGTGCTGAAAATTAATGGGTTTATTGGTTGTTTTGGATTTACCTGTAGTCACTCTACAGGTGAAATCAAAATGTTCGATGAAACCCTTAAGATTTAGTGCTTTAGGCATTTGTAGTAGGTTCAAGTGATTTTTCTAGGTTGAACATCTTTAAGAAAATAATAATGTTGAGCTTACTGGTTGCCCATAAGTTCATGTATGTCTGAAAAACTCCTAACCCAGGGTTTGATGGATTTTATCTTTGCAGCTAACTGATCTTTGACTTTCACTGCTGATTCTTTATTAGAGTATACGCCATAAACTAAAAAATGAAGTGTTTTACCCTTAGATTTTATCGAAAACTGAGTGCTATTATTCTCAATTTTATTCTTTTGAGCAAAATCTATAACCGCTTGTTTGGTACTTAAGCTGATTAATTGTATTGTATAGTCTGAAGGATTTTGGGTCCATATCCATGCATCATCTCTATGCGTATTTTTGGCTATGATATTCTTATTTGTAATATTAACAGCCTGAGAATTTTTTCCCTGAATTTGTTTTTTAATACTGGAAAAATCTCTAATCCAGGGTTTTGGATTACTTAATTTTGGATCAAGAGTAGAAATTGCAGTATTAGCTTCTTGTTTTGAATTATATTTTCCATAAGTCATACTATACCAGGTAGTATTATCACGTTGAGTACTAAATACAGCAATATTACTTGATAAAGAATATTTTTTAACCAGTGAAGTGATTGCATTTTTATCCTTCGAACTGAACAATTGTAAGGTAAATTGTTTATCTACTTGTTGTAATAGCCATTTTTCTCCATTAATAGAAGATGATGTAACAGTTTTAGAAGTTTGATTTTTTGCTATAGCATCTAAAGTGACATTAAATGATTTAGATTGTAGATGATTCCCCTTTGTATCGATTAAAGAGATTCCCCATTTACGTTTCTCTTTTCCTGTAGCAATAAATAATTGTATTTTATTGACACTATGGTATTGAAACTGAGAAGGTGTTTGATGACGAGAAAACTGTTTTTTATTGTTGTTCCAGGTGAGTTCAAAAATACTATCAGAAGAAAATCCTTGTCCTAAAATTGTAAGATTCTGTCTATTATTACTACCTTGCATAGGATTTGGAGATAAGCGGTCAATAATAGTCATTTTTACTTTACTAAAAGGTTTTACAATTTTTAAATTAACTCTATTAGATTGAACACTATCTTCTGTTTGCGCCAAAATAGACCATTGCTGCTCATTTGTTCCAGTTGTCAGATGTAATTTAACACTATTGTTATTTACAAACTGCCATTGCTTTGGTGTTGCCTGTTTTGAAAATATTTTATTTTTATTATCAAAGAAAAGAACAAGCTGCATATCCTCAGTAAAGTTCTGACCTTTAATGGTAATACTTTGACGCTTTGATGAACCAATAATCGGGCTAGGCTCAATAGTATTGATTTTGGAGCTTATTATTTTGATGATTTCTGTTGTTGTTTCAAGTACTTCAGTTTCTTGAGTCTGTGTAATTATTTCTTCAGTCTCATTGATTTTATTATCGATTTCAACACTTGCTTCTTTATCAATAATATCAACGGTCTTAACTAATTCAACAAGCTCAAAATCTTCAGCTTTTGGTAAAGTTTTCACCGCAACAGGCTTAATTTTTTCCGCAGTATTATCAGTTTCTATTTTTTCTTTTTCAGTTTCAACGACTGCTGCTTCTATTTCAAAACTTCCCTCAGGAGGTAATTCTAGAGGCAGTAATTCAACATGATCTATAGTATCAACAGATTCTTGAGTTTCAGAAGAGTTAAAAATTGAGTTAATAGCAAAAACAGCTGTTAAAATCGTAACTATTGTTGCTATAGGGATAATAACTTTGGCATAATTAAATCCACTATCACGGCTTGTAGCATGGTATTTTGTATCCTGCTGATGGTTATTTTTTAAAGTCGAGTCATGCTTGTCTTTTATGTCTGAGAAATCATCCTCATCAATCAATTCCTGATTAAAAAAAGAAGTCTCTTCTGGGTTTGATTGTTCAGCCATTTTTTCAATTTCATCAAATTGTTCAGCTAAACGACTGAGCTGTTCATCAATATGATCAGTACTTTTTTCATCTATATTGCTATCACTAAAAATGTTCATATTATCTGTACTGGAAGTTTCATTCGCAGTCTCATTAATCACTATATTTTTATCTTTAATACTACCATCATCAGAAATTGTATTTTGGATATCTAATTGATTATCACTATCTGAATTTTGACTTTTACTATTTTCAGTTGTAAATTGTTCAGTTGTGATATAGTTTTCACCCTTACCACTAGAAGTAAGAAACTTTTCAGCAAAAAAATTAATTCTTTCAGGATTACCTGCTGAGTCATTATAAATGCTATCAATAATACGCGGCGTAAAGGGTGACTCACGATCAAATCCAGCAACTTCGAGTTTATGTCTTAAATAACCTGAAACACCCTCTTTATCAAAATTATCAAGTATCGCTATATGGACACTATCACGGTAATCTTTAAACTCTGTTGATTGTAAAATATCTGTTATGATAGATGTTGAAAATAAAACGATATGAATATATGGATCATTATTAAGTTCCTGCTGTGAAAGCTGCATCAAAAAATGAATTGAGTCAGTTGACAAGTTCTGCGCATTATCAATTAACAGGAGAGGTTTAGAGCCCAGTTGAATTATTTCAGAAAGTTGATTTTCAAGTACCTCTAATAATTCAACTTCACCATCAGGATAAGCACCAAAGTCATTCATAATATTCTGAATTAATGAAAGCGTATCATACCTGGCTACATCTTGAATGTTAACAACTTGCCAATTATTACGCTTTCTAGTTTTTAAGGCCTCTAAAAAATGACTTTTTCCAACACCATGTGCACCAATAATAACTTGTAAGTTATTAGAAAATTCAATCATATGCTCAGTAGACTCCATGATCTGAGCACGGCTTTGGTCAGCATAGAAAAACTGTTGTGAAGTATTATTATTGAATGGATTTTGTTTCAAGCCCAGTTTATCCAATTGTGGCACATTTTACTCCTGGTCAATATTATAACTTTATATGCTTAAGCAGTTGCAAAAGCACTTAATGTCTCGTGTAGTTTGCTTGTATCAAATTCAGATGTAATAAAGCTATTACCTAATGTATTAATTAATACAAGGTGAAGTTGTCCATCTAAGACTTTTTTATCACCTGCCATTAATTGTATGAATTGCTGTGTAGTAATCTGTGCACCATCAGTAGGAACCTGTGTAGGTAATTGAGCTAACCTAATAAGTTGAATAATCTTGTCTCGTGTGATGGTGTCAATCCATCCATTCCTGAGCGATAGATCTGTAGCCATAACCATACCGATTGCAACGGCTTCACCATGTAGACAATTACCATAGCCCAAAGCAGTCTCAATAGCATGTCCAAAAGTATGGCCAAGATTTAATAGCGCCCGTTGACCTTTTTCCTTTTCATCAGCAGCAACAATATTTGCCTTATCCTGACAGGAATATTCAATAGCATATGCCAATGCCTGTGGTTCGCGTTTGAGTAGACTCTGTATATTATCGTATAGCCATAAAAAGAAATCTGAGCTGTTAATTAAGGCATATTTAATGACTTCAGCCAAACCAGCACTTAACTGTCTATCATCCAGAGTATTGAGTGTATTGGTATCTGCAATAACACATTGAGGTTGATGAAAAGAACCTATCATATTTTTTCCCAGAGGATGATTAACCCCTGTTTTTCCACCAACTGATGAGTCAACCTGTGCCAGCAAGGTAGTAGGGACCTGGATAAAATTAACACCACGTCGATAAATAGCTGCAGCAAAACCCGTCATATCACCAATGACACCTCCACCTAATGCAACCAAAGTGACATTGCGATCATATTGGTTGTTCATTAAGCAGTCAATAATAGGCAAAACACCATCATAGGTTTTATATATTTCACCATCGGGAAGAATGACGGTTTTATATTGGTATTTGGAAAACAAACGAATAGTCTTTTCAAGGTACAAAGGAGCAATGGTTTCATTAGTCACGATAACCACTTGTTTGCCTTGAACATATTGCGAGATTATTGATGAAGAAGAATCACTATTGTCATCTATAAATGTTTCAATTAAATTTTGACCGATAAAAATAGGATAACTACGTTCTGCCAAATCAACATTTAATGTAATCATTATAAAAGTCTACGGATAAGTTATATAAGGAGATAAAATATTTAAACACCAGCTTTAAATAGCGTTGAGTTTGTTTTCTAACTCTTTAACTGCTGTATGGACAGTCATTTTGTTGGTGGTTAATATTATATCAGCTAATTGGCGATAAATGGGCTCACGTTCAACTAAAATTTTTTTCAAGATAGCTTTTGGATCATCAGCTTGTAATAGTGGTCGATTCTTATCTTTTGCTGTTCTTTCCAACAAATCATCAATATCTGCAGATAAATAAACAACTATACCTGACCGTTTAATTGAGTCATTGTTCGTTTTTCTTAAAATTGCACCACCACCTGTTGCTAAGACAATATGTTGTTTTGTACAGAGATATGTAATGATATTTTGTTCACGTTTACGAAAGCCTTCTTCACCCTCGAGATCAAAGATAAGTGGAATAGAGGCCCCTGTTCTTTCTTCTATTTCACGGTCACTATCATAGAAATCATAGGAAAAAACTTTGGCTATTTGTCGACCAATTGTTGTTTTTCCTGCACCCATAGGGCCTATTAAAATAATATTATTCATTTTTTATTAATTGTTGTGAACGTTCCTAAGCTTAAAGATTTACAATTATCCAGCGTATATTAAACAATTACCCTTATAGGTCTATGCTCACTCATTTTTAAGTCTTTGAAAACTCGCTCCGCTCAGACAGTTCAAAGCCTGAAAAATAAGTAATCATAGCCTTTTGTATGGTTCATGGTGAGTACTTTCATTAGTTCAAGAAATTTAACCAGCCTATTATTCCTGTAACATTATATACCTATTACACTTCAAGATGCAGAAATTAGTACCTGAAAATCATCATTAATTCTACTTCCTAAACTATCACCAATCTGAAGGAGTTTTTTGTCAAAAAATCATCAATTGTCTGTCGAAATTCTTGTGCTGTAGAAAAATATTTATTATTTCTCACATGTTCATTCATTATTTTCCAAAGCCGCTCTATCGGATTTAAATTTGGACTGTAAGGTGGTAACTAATGTAGCTCAATATTGAGTTCTTTTGCCTTATCTTTTACTGCATTTGCTCTATGATACGCAGCACCATCTAAAATTAGATGAATTCGTTTATCGCTAGTATCATGCAGACGTAACTCACTTAAAAATTGTTGAATAGTTTCACTGTTTACTTTGTCATAGCGTTTTACTTTGGCATCTGCTATATTGTTCAACTCCACTGCACCAATAATATTTAAACGTGTACGACTACCTGTTGTTTCAATGGCTTTATCCTGACCTTTTCTTATCCAACCACAACTCACTTTTGTTGCTTGTGTTGGGTGCATAGCATCCATAAATAATATCGTTT
>JAUJGA010000320.1:0-6485 GCA_042095675.1 Gammaproteobacteria bacterium | reverse complement strand
CTTACCACCTTACAGTCCAAATTTAAATCCGATAGAGCGGCTTTGGGAAAGTAATGAATGAACATGTGAGAAATAATAAATATTTTTCTACAGCACAAGAATTTCGACAGACAATTGATGATTTATTTGACAAAAAACTCCATCAGATTGGTGATAGTTTAGGAAGTAGAATTAATGATAATTTTCAGGTTCTAATTTCTGCATCTTGAAGTGTAATGGGTATATATTGTAAAGTAGCACTAAATTTAAATAGCTTATTTAATAAAAAAACTGAATTTATATTGTATAAAAAAATTTTCAACATAACAGATATTATTATTATATTGCTGGCAATATTTTTTTCCATCTGGCTTTATAATTTATTTTGGTTTGATCATTCATGGAATAAGAACACATCTTCAGTCAAAGCTGATTTTTTAATGGTTCAGTTTGCCAATAACTCACCACAGCATTATCCACTACATAAGGATACAAAAATTAATATCGAAGGTAGCATGGGAGAAAGTATTATTGAAATAAAGCAAGGCAGAGCCAGATTTATTCACTCTTCCTGTCGTAATCAATTTTGTGTGTTGCATGGATGGCTCAAGCATGATAATGATTTCACCGCCTGTTTACCTAATCGGATCAGTATTAGCCTACATTCTAAAAATCAACTGCAACATAGTCAGTTTGATGCACTTTCAGGAAGTCAGTAAAGTGAAGCAACTACGTTTCGTGACTAACCACCAGGATCATTTAATTGCCCTGCTCTCTGCACTGGCTATTACCATTCATATTCTGGAATCTGCATTTCCTAGCCCAATTCCCGGTATTAAACCAGGTTTGTCCAATGTTATCACTTTATTTTCTTTTTTAGTCTATGGTTGGAAAACTGCATTACAGGTAAGTTTGTTACGAGTAGTGATTGGCAGTTTGCTATTAGGTACTTTTTTATCACCAGGCTTCTTATTAAGCCTTAGTGGCGCTATCTTTAGTCTATGCAGTTTAATGCTCATACAATGGCTTTTTTATATTCTAAAATTATATCATTATCAACCTAGTGCCATTGGTTATGCTATTGTTGCTTCCATCACACATATGAGTGGACAGTTTTTCGTTGCCTGGTATTTTTTCATCCCTCATCCAGGTTTATTTAAACTACTACCCTTATTCATTACATTTGCCGTGCTACTTGGTATTGTTAGCGGTATAATAACTCAATCATTAATAAATCAGCAAAACCTGTATACAAAAAACACTCATAATGTATCTTGATAATAATTTTAAGCTATTTTCCAGTACTTCCAGCAGCAACCTTACCTATTTGCTGACTGCATTTGTGGTGGCTTTGATTATTCATAATTCAATTATTTTTGGTGTTTCTTTCACGGTACCACCGATTAAAAAATCTTCAGCAAATCAGACTTTGGACATTGTCCTGGTTAACACTAAAGCAGAAAAGGCACCTGAAAATCCAGATTATTTAGCACAGGCTGATCAAGTTGGTGGCGGTAATATCAAAGAAAAATCCAAACCCACCAGTAAAAATCCAGGTGAAACGCATATTCAAGGCAATGCATTAGAAAATAGGCCGAAGGTTGCCCCTAAACCTGTGCCTAAAATTGTGGATAACAAACATATTTTATCTACTACTAAGACCAGTAAAAATAAAGCACCAAAGCTGGTTAAGAAAAAAAAGCCCCGTCCTAAAAATAAGCCGGTGATGATTAATGATTATATGGCTGATTTGCAAAAACAAATTATTGAAATAGAAGCTGAGTTAGATAAAAAAAATAAAATGTACGCCAAGCGTCCAAAGGCCACGTATATTACAGCTTCTACGCAGAGAACACCTGATGCTCTTTATTTAAAACACTGGACAAAAAAAATTGAACGTATCGGTAATCTAAATTATCCTGCCCATGCAAGAAAAAATAAACTAGAAGGTCAATTAATTTTAGTTGTAGCAATTAGTCCCTCTGGAGATATTATTAATATCCGTATCAGTCAATCTTCAGGGCATAAAACATTAGACAATGCAGCACGAAAAATTGTACAGCTGGCAGCACCATATGCAGCAGTACCTGCAGATGTTTTAAGAGGCAATAATCGCATTGTCATTACTCGAACCTGGCAATTTACCCATAATTCTGGAAAAAACTTCTCCTCTAACTAGGTGATACAAACATATGAACCTCACCAATAACTTTATTATTGCAATGCCTGGAGTCGCTGATCTCATGTTTGAAAAATCAGTGAGTTATATTTGTCAGCATAATGAACATGGAGCAATGGGTTTAACGATTAATCGCCCTACTGATATTTCTTTTGCCAATTTATTATCTCAGCTTAATATTCCACTGCAAAATAAACATATTGGTGCTACTCCTGTTTATCTTGGCGGCCCGTTAGAAACAGGTCATGGCTTTATTCTACACGCAAATAATGAGAGTGAAACCTGGCAACAAACTATACGAATGAATAAGTATATTTCTCTCAGCTCCTCTAAAGATATTTTAACTGCCATTGCCAGGGGAAAAGGCCCTACAGATTATTTAGTTATTTTAGGCTATGCTGGTTGGGGTAGTGGACAAATTGAAAGAGAAGTCCAGGAAAATTCATGGTTGAATATGCAGGCAGATAATGAAATTATTTTTCATACGCCATTTAAACGACGCTGGGAAAAAGCGGCCATGAATATGGGTATTGATATTAACCTTATTTCCAATGATATTGGCCATGCTTGATTCTGACCGATTAGCAGAAACCTATCTCAATCCACCGTTAAAAAAAGAGGAGCTATGATAGATTATCCTTTAAATAGTACCTTTTTGGGTTTTGATTATAGTCAAAATAAAATTGGCATTGCAGTAGGCCAGCATTTAACGGGAAGAGCAAGAGGCATCAGCACGTTAAAATCACCAAATAAAAAAATAAATTGGCCTGCAATCGAGGAGTTATTACAACAATGGCATCCTGTTGCACTCATTATCGGATTGCCTCTCACGATGGATGGTAAAGAGCAGGAAACCACAGAAACCGCAAAAGCTTTTGGCAATCAGCTCAATCAAAGGTACAATCTGCCTATACATTATATGGACGAACGCTTAACTTCAAGAGAAGCCAGCCATATTTTGGGTTATGATGGGCATACTTCACCCAGACGCTATAGTAAGGTGGGAAAAAAAGTTAAAAAAAACAAACAACAGGGGCATGATATTGATCGAGTTGCTGCTGAATTGATTTTACAAAGCTGGTTAAATGAAAATACTTAATTTACAAAGCTACAATAACGGTAAAAAGTAATGAACACACAAGTTTTATTAGATGATAAGTTAAAAAACACCCTGGATTTAGACAAGTTGCTGGATAAAATATTTCTCGAATTAGAGACAAAAATATCAGCTCTTGATAAAAATAATATTGTTATGATTGGTATTCATACGGGTGGTTTATGGATTGCAGAATATTTATATAAAAAGTTAGAATTGTCAACTCCATTAGGCAGTTTAAGTATTTCATTTTATCGTGATGACTTTACAAAAATTGGTTTGCATCCTGAAGTAAAACCTTCACAACTTCCTCCTGAATTAGATGATAAACATATTATATTAATAGATGATGTGTTATTTACAGGTCGCACTATTCGTGCTGCATTAAATGAGATTTTTGATTATGGACGACCCGCTTCTGTTATTCTTGGGGTTCTATTAGATCGCGGAGAACATGAGTTGCCTATTTGTGCAGATGTCTGCGGGCAAACAATATCACTAGCAGCACATCAGCAAATTAAGCTCAGCGGTCCAGAACCTTTGCAGCTAACCCTGGCGGAGAAAAAATAATTTTGATTGCAAAAAATATACAATTGGATGAGCAAGGACGTTTAAAGCATTTTCTTTCCATTGAAGGCTTCAAGCGGCAACATCTTGTCAATATTCTTGATGCAGCAGAGCCTTTTGCCAATGTTCAGGAACAGGCAATGAAGAAAGTACCTTTGCTGCGTGGTAAAACCATTGTTAATTTATTTTTTGAAGCTAGTACACGAACCAGGACAACTTTTGAACTTGCTGCCAAAAGACTTTCTGCAGATGTCCTAAACATCAATATCAATACCTCTGCTACCAGCAAGGGTGAAAGTTTATTAGATATGTTACAAAACCTGGAAGCTATGCATTGTGATATGTTTATCGTCAGGCATAAGCAAAGTGGCGCGGCACATTTTATCGCTCAGCATGTCTCTCCCCACATCAGTGTTATCAATGCAGGTGATGGCTGTCATGCTCACCCTTCCCAGGCGATGCTGGATATGTTTACTATCCGTCGTCATAAACAAGAATTTGCTGACTTAAAAGTGGTTATCGTTGGAGATATTTTACACTCCAGAGTGGCCCGCTCTCAAATCCATGCATTAACGACCTTAGGCGTTAGTGAAGTACGGGTTGTAGGACCTAAGACTCTAATTCCCAGCAATATAGAAAATTTAGGTGTACATGTCTATCATGACTTTCAATCAGCATTAATCGGTGCTGATGTCATCATTATGCTGCGTTTACAAAAAGAACGTATGCAGGGTGCATTGCTTCCTAGTGAAGCAGAGTATTATCAACAATACGGTCTGACAGAAGAAAAGCTTTCCTATGCAAAGTCTGATGCTATTGTTATGCACCCCGGGCCTATTAATCGAGGCGTTGAAATTGCATCAAGTATTGCTGATGGCCACCAGTCTGTTATTCTGGAACAGGTTACCAACGGAATTGCTATACGTATGGCTGTTATGTCCCAGGCCTTAGGGCACAAAATTCTAAATGGGGGTAAGTAGCCATGAGCAATTTAAATATCAGCATTGTTAATGGTCATATAATTGATCCTGCTAATCAGATAGATCAAATTACTGATATTCATATTCAGGCAGGTAAAATTATTGCCCTGGGTGATAAACCAGAGGGCTTTCAGGCACAAAAAATCATTGATGCTAATAATTATATTGTCTGTCCCGGCTTAGTTGACTTACGAGTGCACTTACAAGAGTCCGGCCATGAGAATGAAGATACTATAGCATCAGAAACTAAGGCTGCCGTTGCAGGTGGAATCACTTCAATTTGCTGTCCTCCAGATACCATTCCGGTCATTGATAATGCAGCCATGGTTAAACTGATTCGCTTGAAAGCTCAGACGGAAGGTGTTGCCAAGGTTTTTACACTCAGTGCTTTAACTCAGCAGCTTAAGGGTGAAAAGCTTAGTGAGATGCGCGCGTTAAAAGATGCTGGCTGTGTTGGCACCAGTAATGCGCTTTTTCCGGTCAAAAGTACCCTGGTTATGCGACGTGCATTAGAATATGCTTCCAGCCATGATATTACCGTATTTATTCAGGCATTTGATCCCTGGCTCAGTGATGGCTGTGTACATGAGGGACAAATCAGCACCCGCTTAGGTTTAGCAGGAATTCCAGTCAGTGCTGAAACCATTGCTATTTCAAGAGATCTGCAATTAATTGAACTCACCGGTGCTCGTGCTCATTTTTGTCAGCTATCCAGTAGCAAGGCGGTACAATTAATACAGCAGGCCCAGGCCTCAGGCTTGCCCGTTACAGCAGATGTTACTGCTCACCATTTACATTTAACTGAAATGGATATTGCCTATTTTGATAGTAATTGTCATGTCATTCCACCCCTGAGAACACAGAGAGATCAGGCTGACTTACAAGATGCTTTAAAGTCAGGTGTAATTAATAGCATTGTTTCAGATCATCAACCCTTAGACAGTGATGCGAAGTTAGCTCCCTTTGCAGAAACAGAACCAGGAATTAGTGGATTGGAAACACTCTTACCTCTGGCATTAAAAATGCTTGATGAAAAAAAAATGAATCTATCTGAAATTATTTCACGTTTAACAATTGAGCCCGCCAAAATTTTAAATATTAATGAGGGAACTTTAGGCGTTGGTTGTGATGCAGATATTTGTATTTTTGATCCTGATTGTTATTGGCAGGTTGATAAAAATAAGTTTTTTAGTCAAGGTAAAAATACCCCATTTCATGATTGGGAGCTAAAGGGTAAGGTTATTTACACCATTAAGTCAGGAGATGTGGTTTTTTTGTCTAACTAAATATATTTACTCTGCATACTCAGTATCACTGATATTAAATTGAAATATACGAGTTTTCTTTTTCTTAAAGAAAACTTTGGATTGTTTTGTGAAGTACAAGCCTAAATTGAGATCGTGACATGCAAATTGAATATTAATAGTTTGTTCAGTTAATGCATCACGAATTTCAATATTTTCAACCAGAATTTCTTTTATTAGGTCGAATAAAATTTCTTTCATAACACAAAAATAGAGTGTTCTTTCCTTATCACCTTTGATTATAGTGGACCCCAAGATTTGGACAATAGGT
The DNA here is from genome assembly GCA_042095675.1 of Gammaproteobacteria bacterium. Taxonomy (GTDB): domain Bacteria; phylum Pseudomonadota; class Gammaproteobacteria; order GRL18; family GRL18; genus GRL18. Next base: position 109 of record JAUJGA010000320.1, on the reverse strand, counting down.
TAAGATATAAGACCTAACCAAATGTGAAACCTAAAAATGAGTAAAAAGAGAAAATCATTCAGCAATGAATTTAAAGAAAAAGTGGCCATTGAAGCCATCAAAGGTCAGA
>JAUJGA010000319.1:0-2091 GCA_042095675.1 Gammaproteobacteria bacterium | reverse complement strand
TTTTATGGAAAATTCAGAAGTGCCATTTACTAATAATCAAGGTGAACGGGATATTAGAATGACCAAGGTACAACAAAAAATATCAGGGGCTTTCCGTAGTCTGGATGGTGCTAAAATGTTTTGTCGTATTCGAGGGTATTTATCGACTTGTAAAAAACAGGGAGTCACATCTGGCTATGCTATGGATTTACTCTTTAAGGGAAAACTGCCTGATTTTATCAGTTAGTTTTATATGAATAAAAAATTACCCTGAATAGTTACATATTTTTTAACATCAAAAGAAAAGGAGAAAAAAACAAAAGCAAAATAAAAAATAAGAAATTAACTAAAACTGGTCTTTACAAAAGGGTATACTTTATTGCGTTTGCATGATACTAGCGATAAGCGAATTCATCTAATTTTAGATGGTGCTGCGTACCATAGAGCCAATGCAGTAAAAGATAAGGGTGTAGTTTTTTTGCTTCGACGAAATTCATCACCCGAAATTGTTATTTTTTAAATTCTCTTTCAATGGCTGATAAGATACCACGTAAAATATTCAGTTCTTTTTCATCCGGTCGAGCTCGATTAAATAAACGTCTAAGGCGTTCCATCATTTGTCCCGGATGTTTGGGTACAATAAAGTTTACCTGCTTTAATACTAATTCAAAATGCTCATAAAAATATTCCATATCTTTACTTTCAGGGTATTGATATATATAATTTTTAAGCTTAGTTCGCACAGTTTCTGTTGCCTGAAATATTTCATAACAGAATGTCTGTACTGCAGCAGCCAAATTTAATGAACAATATTCCGGATTTGCCGGTATATAGGCATGAAAATTACATAGTTTCAGATGTTCACCCTGTAAACCACAACTTTCCTGTCCAAAAACCAGTGCTACCTGTGCCTGAGTTGCTTCCACAGCCACTTTCTCTGCCGTTTCTCTGGCTGTTATTAAAGGTAGTCTCAAGCCTCGATCTCGAGTACTGGTACCCACAACTAACTGGCAATCTTCTATCACCTCACTAAGAGTATCGGCCACTATTGCATTTTCTAAAACATTTGTTGCACTGGTTGCTCGAATATTGGCTTCTTTTTCTGCTAAAGAACACAATGGATTGACTAAATAAAGGCGTGACAGCCCCATATTTTTCATTGCTCGTGCCACACCACCAATATTTCCTGCAAATTGTGTATTTACCAAAATGATTCGAATATTATCTAATGCAGACAGACTCATGCTTTTTTCCCAGTATTTTTTTGCAGACTTAAAGACAATGCATGCTCAATTTTTTCTCTTATTTCAAATGAAATATTACCCATAAATTCTAATTTTGGTTCACTGCTTTCAATTCCACTACCATTAATTATTAAACTCTCATGCTTTGACATACGGGCTAACTGCTGTATATCATATAAAAATTCAGAGGGCACATTGCCATTGTTTTCTATAATAATACCTTTTTCGATCACCAGCTTAAAACTTCCCCTACGTTTTCTGCGTACATAATAAATTAAAAAACTATCCGCAATTAATAGCACGACAACACCAATAATGATAGCTGAATTTGTATAATAAGTGCATGACCTCTAATAGTAGTTGAGCAAACACCTTGTAAATTAAACAAGACTCAGGGTTACAATGCCATGTTACGACACAAACAGCAGAGGCTACAAATGAGCTATAAACACCTGAGTCTTGAAGAAAGACATTATATCGAAATATCACTAAGAAACGAAAAGAGTCATGAAGTAATTGCAGAATCACTTGACCGTTCACAGAGTTCAATTACAAGAGAAATTGCACGTAATACAGGCTTGAGAGGATATCTGCATAAACAAGACCATAAAAATACCATAGAGCGCCATCAGAACAAATTTAAAGCCGTAAAAGTCACAAATGAAATCAAGGACACAATCAGTGATTTACTTACAAAGGATTGGAGTCCAGAACAAGTATCTGGCTGTCAAAAAAATTGAAGATGTTCAACTGAATACGGATGAAAAGCGGTGTTGCATAGAAAAAGAGCACCCTCTGTTGAGCATCAAAAAACAATGTAATTTAATTAATATGAATCGTTCCAGCTATTACTATCAGCCTAAAGAGC
>JAUJGA010000318.1:0-4208 GCA_042095675.1 Gammaproteobacteria bacterium | reverse complement strand
TTTAGATGCGCTTCATGATGCCAGTCGTGATAAGCGTGTTTGTGATCGAATTAAAGCAGTATTGCTTGCTCAGAAGGTTGGTCAACCAAGATGATATCACAAGCTTTACGTTTGCATGAAACAAGCATTACCAGACATATTAATGACTTTATTAACAAGAAATAATAAATGTTTTTCTACAGCATAAGAATTTCGACAGACAATTGATGATTTTTTTGACAAAAAACTCCCTCAGATTGATGATAGCTTAGGAAGTAGAATTAATGATAATTTTCATGTGCTAATTTCTGCATCTTGAAGTGTAATGGGTATATATTCAAAAATGGCTTTTGCAACTTTTTTCTGTCTACTGTAGAATTTGAACTTCTAAAGCTCATAAGTAACTTAAATTTAGCCACCATTATTAAGTGTAGAAATTTATGTTACAACAAATGATTGTGGCCAAATTTAAGTTTGGCTGAAGGCTCCTAAGTTGTATTAAATGATAGAAAAAAACTCACACTTTATTTCAAATTTCTCTAATAGCCAGTATTCTGAAGGAAAACGGCGTAATTTACTAGAACAAATTGGTCATGTTTTATTAGGTGAAGTGAATGATAAGCCTCAATTAGTCAAATTATTGCGAGATGCACAATTGCGTGATGTGATTAGTAGCGAAACTTTATCTATGATTGAAGGTGTTATGGAGGTCACTGATGCTCAAGTTCGAGAAGTTATGGTGCCGCGATCTCAAATGACAGTCATAGAGCGCCATGAGTCAATTGATAACATATTATCCTGCATTATTGAGTCAACCCATTCACGGTTCCCTGTTATTGGTGAGAATAGAGATGAAATAGAGGGTATTCTCCTGGCTAAGGATATGTTGATGCTCTTTTATAATAAAGAATTTAAAAAAGAAGATTATCAGACATTGGATTTAAGAGATTATATGCGCCCGGCTGTTTTTATTCCAGAAAGTAAGCGTTTAAATGTCTTACTAAGAGATTTTCGCTCTAATCGCAATCATATGGCGATGGTTGTGGATGAATATGGTGGTATTTCAGGTTTAGTCACAATCGAAGATGTTTTGGAAGAAATTGTGGGTGAAATTGAAGATGAACATGATGTGGATGAGAAAAGTGATATTGTTTCTCAGGGTAAAGGTGTTTACTCTATTCAGGCTTTGACAGAGATTGATGATTTTAACGAATTCTTTAATTCACATTTTAGCCAGGATAAATTTGATACGATAGGTGGTGTTGTTACTAATGCATTTGGTTATATTGCTCAACGAGGTGAAGAAATTCAACTCAAAGATTTCCATTTTAAAGTAACACGTGCTGATCATCGTCGTATTATAAGTTTAAGGATGACGGTTTCCGGTACTAATAGCGGGGAGTAGCTTTGTTTTTTTCAAGAAAATCAGAGCATAATATGCTTGAATATTTACCGCTATTTTTTCAGGAAAAAATAACAAAAAAATTATTTTCTTATTGCCTGAGTTTCTTCTTTGGATTGATAGTACCCCTTGCTTTTGCACCGTTTAACCTTTTACATGGTTTTTTTGCCTACTTAATTTTTCTTCCGCTATCGTTATTTTTCTTTCAGTTACTCCATACAGAAACAGCAAAAGAAGCCTTATTAAAAGGTTGGCTATTTGGTTTTGGCTTGTTGTCAATGGGGGTATCATGGCTATATGTCGCCATTCATGATTTTGGCGCTGCCCATTGGCTTTTAGCAGGATTTCTGACAGCTTTATTTGTTTCAGCTATGGCACTTTATTATGCTGCTTTTTCCTGGTGTGTGTTTTACTTAAGAACTCAATGTAAGAAAGTTAATTTTTCACATAAAAATACTTTAATACTTTTTTATTTACCGATCCTATGGGTGTTTTTTGAGTGGTTAAGAAGTTGGTTATTAAGCGGTTTTCCATGGATATTAGCAGGCTATCCATTAATTGAAACACCTTTCTCTGCCTATGCCCCTTTTGTGGGCATTTATGGATTATCTTTTCTTGTCACTTTCATCTCTACTTTAATGATTGTACGAATTCGCGCGGTTTTTATTGTTGTCAGTATCAGCGTATTAGTTATAGTAAGTTTAGTTATTGAAAAAATACCATGGACTGAAGTTGAGGGGAATAGTTTAAAGGTGGCTTTAGTGCAGGGTAATGTCAATCAATCTATAAAGTGGGATCGCCTGCAGCTGGAAAAAACAAAAAAGAATTATACTGATTTAAGTCAGGAATTATGGCAAGAAAATGACCTTATTGTCTGGCCGGAAAATGCGATTCCTGTATTTTATCATACTTTGGAAGATGATTTTTATGATAAATTAAAACAACAGGCTATAAAAACACAAACAGAATTAGTCGTTGGCTTACCAGTTTTTGATGATGTGAGCGGACAATATTATAATGCGATGACTAATTTAGGGGGGCAGCAAGGTTTTTACTATAAAAGCCATCTGGTACCCTTTGGTGAATACGTACCCTTAGCATCCTTATTAAGAGGCTTGATTAAGTTTTTTGATATGCCAATGTCAGGTTTTAGTTCTGCAGACTCACAACAGAGTTTGCCCGTTATTCAAGGTGATAAAGTTGTAGTGACCTTATGTTATGAAGACGTATATGCTCATGATGTCATGATGCAAATACCTGAGTCAAAGTGGATGTTAAACTTATCTAATAATGGCTGGTATGGAGATTCTTTTGCACCTCACCAACATCTTGAAATGGCTAGGATGCGGGCATTGGAAAGTGGTCGTGAACTAGTACGTAGTACAACCAGTGGAATTTCTGCTATTATTGACTATAAGGGTAGAGTTTTAGTTCAGGGACCACAATTTGAGAAAGCTGTAATAAAAGGTGTTATTCAACCTAGAACTGGTGTAACTCCATATGCTTTTTGGGGAAATTATCCTATATTATTGCTGTTTTTGATTGCCGCTGTTTTTTTCTGGAGGAAATTATAGTATAAAATAAATTATACATAGAAATATTGTAATTGTTCAGCGTATTTATAAATAATAACATTTGTAGGTCTACGCTCACTTGTTTTTCAGGCTTTAAAAACTCGCTACGATCAGACAGTTCAAAGCCCGAAAAACAAGCAATCATAGCCCTTTGTATAGTTCACAGTGAGTAATAACGAAATATTAATGAATTCACCTCAATAGATGAAGATTAAATGATAGATAAGCCAAGCGAAAAATAAGAAAGTTCAAAGTATCAACTAGAAATTAAAGATTCTGAACTGCACATTGACTTAATCGGTGATTGGGCGTTGGATGTGGATTTTCCTGATCATTTTGATGAAAAAATCGAAAGTTTGATTAAACAGCAGGAGATAAAGAGCTTATTTATTAATGTAGAACAATTAACACAATGGAATTCAGCTTTATTGACAATTATTCTATCCTTAATGGAGCTCTGTGAGAAATATAAAATTGCCTTTGATGTTTCATTATTGCCCTGTGAAATGACACGCTTAATTCAAGTAGCACATCGTCATCCTGAAAAAAAGATTATTCAAAATCTCCCTGTTAAGCATTCGTTTTTATACAACGTTGGAAATAATACTCTGCTGGCAATAAAAGATACTACAGATGTTTTCAAGTTCCTTGGCAGTGCCAGTCTTGCTTTTATGCAGATGATACGTGGAAATATATAGTGGACCCCAAGATTTGGACAATAGGTTAAGATATAAGACCTAACCAAATGGGAAACCTAAAAATGAGTAAAAAGAGAAAATTATTCATCAATGAATTTAAAGCAAAATTGGCCATTTGAAGCCATCAAAGGTCAGAAAAGTATTGCTGAAATTGCTTCAGAATTTGGAATTCACAGTACACAGATCAATAATTGGAAAAAGTAGTTATTAGCGGGTGCAGCCGATAGTTTTTCCAAAAAGTTAGAAAACAAAGAAGTTGAACATGAAAAGGAAAAAGAGCATCTTTATAGCCAATAGGCCAATTACAGGTGGAGGAAAACTGGCTGTCAAAAAAGTTGAAGATGTTCAACTGAATACGGATGAAGAGTGGTGTTGCATAGAAAAAGAGCACCCTCTGTTGAACATCAAAAAACAACCTGATTACCTACAAAGCTCAGCTACCTCTTGGAGGTAATATATCTACCGAAGCCAATAACTACGGTAAAGCTGATTTATTGCACTAATACAAACAGGTCATTTTTTCTCTAAGATTGTATATAATTTCTTATTATTCAA
>JAUJGA010000317.1:0-3269 GCA_042095675.1 Gammaproteobacteria bacterium | reverse complement strand
AAAACACCTGCAGAAATATATGGTGTGATGAAAGAAGTTGCTCCAGAATTAAAACTGGCTGCATGATAGTAAAAATAATAATGGATATTTTATATCTTATTTTTTAATTGAGTTGTCTTGACAATGGGGTCCACAGTAGTTCGTTCATCTTTATACAACTGACTGATTTCATTCAGCAATATGCTCAATAGTTTCTTTTTCATAGGATTTTACCTCTTTTATACTATATTTGATTATAGTATAAAAAAAGAAAAACAACACTTAATGTGAACAGAGCCTAATTTTTTATAGATTTTAATGGCTTTTTGACGTTTTTTTCACTATTCCACCATTCACTATCCTGTAATGAGTGTGAAATATTTTGATAGGCCAGCTCTCTATATTTTCTGCATTAAGCTGAAATTTAATTTTAGGCATACATTCATCCCCCATTTGAGTTAATTGTTAACTTTAAAGTAAACAAATAAAACATATTTTTGTTATTGTAGCATGATTATTAGATTGAAAAATTGTTTTAAATTTCCTATACTTATTGGTTAGTTATTTGTTAATAAAAAAATTAAGGTTAGGAAGCTAGTAAAATGAATATCAGTAATTATTTTAATCGTGATAATGATAAAGTGAGTTTTACTCGTTTTCAGGCAAGTTCTTTTGCTAAGGGGGTTGCTGGGGACTTTAATCCTATTCATGATGAAGACGCTAAGCGTTTTTGTGTACCGGGAGACTTATTGTTTTCGGTGTTTTTATCTGAATATGGTGTTAGTCAGGAGATGCATATTGAGTTTGCCGGGATGGTGGGAGATACGACGCAGTTAATTTTCCCGCAAGAAATTCCTGATAGTTGTAGTGTATCAGGAGAGAATGAAAAAAATTATATGGATGTGGTTCGCTCAGGTGAGCAAACCAGAGATGCACAGTTTATTGCTACTTTAGCAGAAAAATATGTTCAATTTTCAGGGCAGACTTTTCCACACATTCTGGTGTCACTCATGCAAAAAGAAAATACTATGATAAATCCTGCACGTCCCCTGGTGATTTATAAAAATATGGAAATTCATCTTGATCGCTTGTCTGGTGAAAATATTGAACTGAAATTAACTCAATCTTTATTGCAGAGAAATGGTAAAAAAGGTGAAGTCAGACTGGAATTTATGATTCTCTCTGATGATGCTGAAATTGGGCATGGTGCTAAGAATTTACTATTAAGTGGCTTAAGAGATTATGATCAAGCTCAGTTGGATGAAATTATCAATTCCTATGATCAATGGAAGTCCAATTACTTACCAGTATAAATTTTATTAGAATGCTTTTTATGAAATTAAATGTAGTGCAATATGGTGAGGCTAACAATAAATCTCAGTGTCCAATTGTAATTCTGCATGGTTTGTTTGGCAGCCATCGAAACTGGACGCCTATTGCAAAACACTTAGCAAAAAAACAACGTGTTTATTCTCTTGACCTGCGTAATCATGGTCAGTCACCTCATACTGAATTGATGGATTATCCATCGATGGCTCAGGACCTATCAGAATTTATTAAACAGATAGTTGCTGATAATGAATATAATTCTGTCAATATTATTGCCCATAGCATGGGAGGTAAGGCTGCACTATGGCTGGCATTAACACGGGCAGAGCTTATTAACAAACTGCTAATTGTTGATATTGCACCTGTTTCTTATCAGCATGAGTTTGATGATGTTTTAAACGCTTTTAATTCTGTACAGTTAGATTTGATTCAATCACGTAGTGAAGCAGACAAATGCCTGTCACACTCGATCCAGGATGAAGGTCTGAGGCAATTTTTACTGCAAAATCTTAAAAAAACTCATGCTAATAAAAAACCGGTGCAATATCAATGGCACTTAAATATTGATGTGATTGCTCGTTCGATTCCATTTATTACCGGCTTTCCTGAGGCGAGTCATCTGAAACCCTATCCTAAAAGAATTTTATTTGTGGGAGGAGGTAATTCTGATTATTTGAGTAAAGCCAATCAAGCATTAACAAAAGAACTTTTTCCACTCGCCTCATTTTCCATGATAAAATCAGCAGGTCACTGGCTTCATGCAGAACAACCGGAAATATTTTTAGCCCTGATAGAACCTTATATGAGCATTTAAACATTGGGTGTAGTTCTTTTTCTTCGACGAAATTCATCACCCGAAATTGTTATTTTTTAAAATAATTATAATTTATTGCCTTTGACATTTTCTTGTAAAACATTCAGTAATTTTCAAAGTCACCACTGGATTTAAGTGATCGTAATTTCAATTTTTCAGGTTTAATAAAACGTTTCTTTTGGTAAAAAGCTTCAAAATCCCGAGCAACATTTTTTACTATATTAAGGCTCTGCTTCTTAAGGATATGAGCGCCAGTCATTGTTGAAACTGTTTCAACAACGTTATCAAATGAACCCCTGATGGCCTCATTAGATACCCTGTAATAGATGCCATCACTATAGCGGTCAGTGGCCAAATTGATTTGGGTGTAGTCCCTTTAAATCGACGAGATTTATAAACTAAAATTCATTACTTTATAAAAATCCATAATGCCTTTTCTTTGATTGTTGCTTATGAAACATCCAATATTCTTCAAAGTCACCACTGGATTTTAAAGAACGAAGTGTTAATACAGCTTCTGCGTGGGGCATAGCGGAACTAAAACTGGGACGTAAACCTTTTTTTGTATTAGCGGCTAAAGTGAACTGCGGTACGAGTAAAACGCCGCCCTTAATATCTTTGACACTCAGATTCATTTTATCTTCAGCATCAGCAAAAATTCGGTAATTAAGCAGACGATGCAGAAGTTTATCTGCCTGTTGCCGCTCATCAGATTTTTCCATGCCCAGAAGAACTAAGATACCTTGATCAATTTGAGCAATTGTTTGATCATCAACAACAACTTTTGCCCATGAAACCCTTTGCACTAATCCAATCATAGATTTATTTACTAGGAGCTTGATTACCTTTCTGTTGCTTATTTTTTACAGTAACAGGTTCACTTACAACTTTAATCATGGCATTTAAATCAATAATATATTTTTGCTTCTTTGCTGAGTTTGGTAACCTGTTCAGTAATATTGTCTCTGAAATCTCCAGCCTTTTTCAACTGATCCATACGTATTTGTAATTCTTGCTTATGTGCTTTTACATGGTGGACTAATGGTGTTAAAGCTGATTTAGCCCAACTATCCGAATCCTGGTTAAGTTGGTAATAAATATTTCTTGCACGACTCACTAAAGAGATAAAGAGATAAAGAGATAAAGA
>JAUJGA010000316.1:0-3005 GCA_042095675.1 Gammaproteobacteria bacterium | reverse complement strand
ATTATGATTGAACGCCTCTGGCGGAGTGTGAAATATGAGGAAATTTACCTCAAGGATTATCAAAGTATTGATGAACTGAAAAGCTCATTAAAGAAATATTTTGAGTTCTACAATCACGAAAGGCCACACAGCACTCACGGTTGAAAAACACCTGCAGAAATATATGGTGTGATGAAAGAAGTTGCTCCAGAATTAAAACTGGCTGCATGATAGTAAAAATAATAATGGATATTTTATATCTTATTTTTTAATTGAGTTGTCTTGACAATGGGGTCCACAGTACTTATGGTAGGGTATGCAAATCAACAATTACAAAAGATGATGCAGTGTTATCTTCTTATCAGAGATCAGCAGCCCCTGGAATTAAATGTAGTGGATAATTTTCAGGCTGGTGAAGTGCGTTCAACCAAAGATTTGTCAGGTGGAGAGAGTTTTATTGTCAGTCTTTATCTGGCATTAGGTCTGTCTCAAATGGCCAGTAAAAATGTGCGTGTGGATTCATTATTTTTAGATGAAGGTTTTGGTACTCTGGATGAAGAAGCTTTGGATACTGCATTGGAAACTCTATCTGGTCTGCAGCAGGAGGGAAAACTTATTGGTGTGATATCCCATGTTCAGGCTTTAAAAGATCGCATTAGTACGCAAATTGTAGTTAAGCACCTTAATGGTGGTAAAAGTGAAATTATTGGTCCGGGAGTATTGTCAGGTTGTTCCCTGAACTCACAGCAATTGTCCGAAGCCCTGGAGCATTAATCAATGACCTATTCTGTTAAAGAATTATTTTATACTCTGCAGGGGGAAGGTGCTCATACAGGACGTGCAGCGGTTTTTTGTCGCTTTAGCGGGTGTAATCTATGGAGTGGTCTGGACAAAGATCGACATAAAAGTGTTTGTCCTTTTTGTGATACAGACTTTGTCGGGATCGATGGCGAGGGTGGAGCAAAATTTAGTAGTGCTGATGAGTTGGCTCAGGCTATTCTTTCCAGCTGGCCTGATAGTGTTCATGGAGTGCCCTATGTTGTATTTACCGGTGGTGAGCCCTTGTTACAATTAGATTCAGAACTCATTAATCAAGTACATCGTTGTGGGTTTGAGATTGGAGTAGAGACCAATGGAACTATAAATACACCAGATGGAATTGACTGGATCTGTGTCAGCCCAAAATCTCTTGGAGGTTTAAAGCAAACCTCTGGTCAGGAAATAAAATTACTCTATCCTTTGACTAATGTAACGCCTGATGATTGTGTGAATTTTGATTTTGAATATTTTTATTTGCAAGCTATTGATGAAGCATCTAAAAATAATAATCCTGCTGCTGTAGATTATTGCTTAACACACCCAAAGTGGCGTGTTTCTCTACAGACTCATAAGATTCTTAATCTAAAGTAAAAAATACAAAAAGGTATAAAGTATATTTATGGATATATTAAGTATCCTGAATTCAAGTAATAAGTGCATGACCGGTTAACTCTTCCTGGCTAATGACGGTTAGCTCTTCAAAAATCTCATAAGAAGTTTTGTATCCAAGTCACTTTCGTGGCCGACTATTGAGCTTGTGAACAGCATCATAAACTTCTTTTTTAGTGACATCAATCAGTTCCATTTGCTTAGGGAAATACTGCCTTAATAAACCATTAGCATTTTCATTTTGTCATCGTTCCCATGAGTGGTAAGGCTTTGCAAAATACGTTTTACAGTTCAATATAGTGGCTATTTCTTTGTGGTACGAAAACTTATAATACCCCAATAAATTAGGACAACAAAATCAGAAAACTTATTCCTAACGAGTTAAACTAAAAATAATAAACAGGAGTAAAAAATGAGTAGAAAAAGAGCCACTTACAATTCAGCATTTAAAACGAATCTAGTCTTAGAAGTGCTGCAAAATAAAAAGACACTGAGTGAAATAGCCAGCAAAATAATGTGACTCCAGCAAACCAATTCAAAATTGGAAAAAGACCTTTTTAGCCAATGCTGAAATAGCAATGGAGACCTAAAAAGCAGTCAAAGAGTACAAAGAAGAATTGGTTCAAGTGAATAAAGAAAATAAAATGCTGACTAAAATTGTTGGTAAAATGACCGTTGAAAAGGAATGGCTTGAAAAAAAGCTAAAAAACTTGGGCTTATCTGATAAGAAAGAGATGATTGAGCTTGAGTTAAAAACAGTATCGGTATCGAAGCAGTGTCAGTTAGTAGTATTAAGTAGTTCAAGCCTTTATTATGACCCTAAATTTAACCCTAAAAAAGCCTTGTTTAAGGCTAGAATTCATCAAATTTTCGAAGATATTCCGATTTATGGTGAAGCTAAAGTCCATCAACAATTACTTGAAGACGGCTATCAGGTGCGCTTGAATACAGTATCAAGTTATCACCAACAGTTGGGCTTAAAGGCTGTTTTAGGCGTTAAGTAGATTAATACAACCGTTCCAGTAAAAGAACATAAAAAGTATTCATACAAGTTAAAAGAGCTTCAAATTGATCGAGCGAACCATGTTTGGAGTACTGATCTCACGTATATAAAAATGAGTACATATATGATTTATTTGTCCGCCATCATTGACTGAAACTCCAAAGCAATCTTGTCGTATCGAACCTCAAATACGATGTATAACGCGCTGGTGATGGGGATATTCAATGAAGCTGACTTTGTCTGGATTAAAAATCTGGTGAGCTGGGAAGAAAAAGAACGTAATTACCGCTATCTGGAACGACGTTTAAGCAGTGCAAAGCTGGGAAAGTTTAAAATGCTGGCAGACTTTGACTGGGACTGGTTTATTCAGTGTGATCGGGCTGCAGTTGAAGACTTGATGAAACTGATATTTTTGCAGGATGCCGCTAATGCCATCTTTGTTGGATCCAATGGCGTTGGTAAAACAACAATTGCTAAAAATATTGCCCATACAGCGGTATTAAAAGGAAAAAGAGTCCTCTTTACAACGGCCGCTAAAATACTCAATGAACTGGCAGCTTGTGATGGTGATATGGCATTGCAAAGAAAGCTGCGT
>JAUJGA010000315.1:0-6330 GCA_042095675.1 Gammaproteobacteria bacterium | reverse complement strand
TTAATGAAGGTGATAAGCTTTTTTCATTTTTTAGTGCTAACTCAACTTTTTTATGGTTGAGTCGATATCTAAACCGTCTATATTCACGCGATGTCCAAATAGCTATTAATCAATACAGCTATTGTATCATGGGCTTTTTTAACTCAAATCGATCTGTCGATCGATTTAAGACATTATAATTCTCCACCCCAGACAGGGTATTCTTTTCCTCTGTTCAGATCGCTATGGATCAATTTGATCGTTTAAGACTATAATCTGACTGCAATCAACAAAATACTGTCATTTTTAAAAATGTGGCTTAAAATACCTGTCAATTGTTTTTTTCATCTTTTTTAATTTCAATTACGCTGAATAGTTACGATAATTTTTGGATTGTAATTTATTTATTACTTGTTTAAGTTGTACTTCTGCATCAGAAAAGAATGAAAAATCTTGAGAATTTGTATATGCTATATTCATAAGAGAGTGCTTTTTATGGGTTATGGTTTTAGGAAATTCATATGTACCATAAATTGCATTCTCTTTCACTTTATAATTTATTTATATTATTGATCTTTTTACTTGATTTTATCGCTCAAAAGATCTATACCCATATCAATTGTTACCTTATAAACGGATAGAAGAATATTTTAAACAGCAACTGCATATACCTATTAGTCAAGGCTCTGTTTATAATTTCAATAAAGAAGCCTATGAGAAATTAGGACAATTTGATGGTTTACTCAAAGAAGCTTTAGCCAAAGCCAGCTTAATGCATGTTGATGAAACATGTTTTAATGTGGCAGGTGTATGGCTACATTGTTCCAGCAATCAGTTTTTTACCTCATTCATGACTCATGAAAAAAGAGGCAGTGAAGCCATGGATAGCATGAATATTATCCCTCGCTTTGAAGGTGTTTTATGTCATGACCATTAGAAAGCTTATTATCGCTATGAAAATTGTTTGCATTCTTTATGCAATGCACATCATTTGCGTGAATTAACCTTTGCTCATAAGCAAGACAAGAAAAAATGGGCTGGCAAAATGAAAATATGGCTTGAAAAAGCCAATAAAGCAGTCAATCAGGATGATGGTGAGTTAAATCAGGAAAAAGCAAAACAATTTTGGTTAGAATACAGAAAATTATTAAGTGAGGCTGAAATTGAATGTTCACCCACTGATGAAAAAGAGAGAAACGGAAAAAGAGGTCGATTGAAACGAAGTAAATCTCATAATTTATTAGAGCGATTGATTAAGTATGATGAGGATACACTGCGTTTTATGGAAAATTCAGAAGTGCCATTTACTAATAATCAAGGTGAACGGGATATTAGAATGACCAAGGTACAACAAAAAATATCAGGGGCTTTCCGTAGTCTGGAGGGTGCTAAAATGTTTTGTCGTATTCGAGGTTATTTATCGACTTGTAAAAAATAGGTAGTCACATCTGGCTATGCTATGGCTTTACTCTTTAAGGGAAAACTGCCTGATTTTATCAGTTAGTTTTATATGAATAAAAAATTACCCTGAATAGTTACAAAAATAGTTTTATAAGATTTCTAGTTTTAAAGGGCTTACCTATGAGAGTCTAATGGATAATTTTGTAAGTATGATGAGAAAATACGGTTAAAACTGTACAAGTATCATAAAAAAATCGGTCACTCTGTGACAGGAGTATTTTTAACATTTAGCCTCTGGAGTTTTGCAAAAGGCTCCTATCATAGAAATAAAAATAGATAAAGGCTTAATTATATATCATTCATACCCTTTAGAGGTACTTTTTGTGGGGTGTAGATAGCTATTTATGGTAAAAGGGGGATGAGGGGTTGAGAAATCAACAACTTAAACCCCCTTATTTCCCCCTTTGAAAAAGGGGAAATAAGATCAAGAGCAATTTACTGATGGATACTAATTATATAAATTAAATTCATTTCATCGTATAATTACGTAATTGTTTTATCGCTTTGTCAATGGAATCAAAATGAAAAATCCAGATCAAACTAACAATCAAGCCGATGATACCACTCATTTTGGTTATAAAACGGTTAATACAGAAGAAAAAGTAGCTAAAGTAGCTGAAGTTTTTCATTCAGTTGCTGCTAACTATGACTTAATGAATGACTTAATGTCCATGGGTGTGCACCGCATATGGAAACGTCTGACCATTGAGAAAAGCGGTGTACGTCGAGGGCATCATGTTTTGGATCTGGCAGGTGGTACGGGAGACTTAACGGCTAAATTTTCTAAAATGGTCGGTGGGGATGGTCAGGTCATTTTGGGTGATATTAATGATTCTATGCTCAAGGTCGGGCGGGCTCGATTATTAGATAAAGGGATTGTTGGTAATGTTGAGTATGTACAAGCCAATGCAGAATGTCTGCCTTTTCCGGATAATAGTTTTGACTGTATTACCATCGCTTTTGGACTGCGTAATGTCACCGATAAAGATGCAGCACTTGCCTCTATGTATCGTGTTTTAAAGCCAGGTGGACGCTTATTAGTTTTAGAGTTTTCCAAGCCGGTAGCCCCGGGTCTTAGTCCGCTTTATGATTTTTATTCTTTTAAAATTTTACCGACTATGGGTAAAATATTTGCCAATGATTCAGAAAGTTATCGCTATTTAGCTGAATCTATTCGTATGCATCCGGATCAGGAAACTCTAAAAGAAATGATGTCTAATGCGGGATTTGATCGTTGTGATTATAGTAATCTCATCGGTGGTATTGTTGCCCTGCATCGTGGTTTTAAATTCTAAAAATTATGAATTCAGATAGTGTTAACAAAAAAGTACCTGAAGTAAATCATCTGATGATTCCTCTATTGGCTGCAATGGAAACAGGAATTAACCAATTATTTGCTATGGATCCGGAAACCTTTAAACGACTTGCACGTTTTAAAGGTAAGATTGTAGCTTTTTATATCAGTGATATTAAGCAAACGTTCTACTTTTTCCCTGATCACCAGGGGATTCAAATTATCAGTTATTATGAAGGTGATGCAGATACTTTAATTAGTGGCACGCTAGCTGCTTTTGCTCGTATGGCCATGGCGGATGAAAAAGCTAAAACAAGGGCTATTTTTAAGGGTGATATCAGAATTACAGGTGATATTGCTCTTGGGCAGCTCTTTCAATCATTATTTAAACAATTAGATATTGATTGGGAAGAACATGTTTCACGTTTCACAGGAGATGTGATTGCTCACTCACTGGGTAATGCAGCAAGAGGTATGTTTTCCTGGGGTGAAGATTTAATTAATACGATTGGTATGGATGTCAGTGAATATGTTCAATATGAAACGCGTGATATTGCTTCAGGCCCAGAAATTAAGCATTTTAATGCTGAAATAGATACTATTCGCAGTGATGTTGATCGAGCAGAAGTCCGCTTAAATCGACTACTTCAAATCCAAACTTCTTCTTAACGAATTTTTGATAAGTAGCCTGAGCCAGATAATGTTTAAAACCGCTAGCCATTTTTTTCATTTGTTTTTTATCAGCCGCGTGATGCTGCGTCATGGCCTGGATGAACTGCTTTTTCAAACTCACTTATTTAAGGGTGTGCAACTAGTTCGTGTTTTTTCCCCTAGCTTCTGGTTTAAAAAAAATACTCAGCCATCTCGTGGCGAACGTATAAGAA
Source organism: Gammaproteobacteria bacterium (assembly GCA_042095675.1). Classification (GTDB taxonomy): domain Bacteria; phylum Pseudomonadota; class Gammaproteobacteria; order GRL18; family GRL18; genus GRL18. The sequence goes on along the minus strand of JAUJGA010000315.1, from coordinate 2,712 downwards.
AAACTCTGGAAGATCTTGGTCCTATATTTGTTAAGTTTGGTCAAATACTTTCTACTCGGCGTGATTTATTGCCTGATGATTTGGCTGATGAACTAGCTAAGTTACAGGATCAGGTGCCGCCTTTCTCCGGTGATATTGCCGTTGAAATTATTGAGCAGCAGTTTAAACAACCCATAGATGATATTTTTGCAAAATTTGATCGTATTCCATTAGCCTCTGCTTCTATTGCTCAGGTGCATACTGCGAAGATGAAAGATGGGCGTGAGATGATTGTCAAGGTCGTGCGACCTAATATTGAGAAAGTGATCCGCAGAGATCTAGCCTTATTATATGCGATTGCCGGGAAACTGGAAAAATATTCTGCTGATGGTCGACGTTTACGCCCAACAGAAGTGGTTGAAGAATTTGAAAAAAATATTATTGATGAATTAGATCTGATGCGTGAAGCTGCCAATGCTTCACAATTGAGACGTAACTTTAATGATTCACCTCTATTATATATTCCTGAAGTGGATTGGGACCATTGTCGTAAAAAAGTCATGGTAATGGAGCGTATCCACGGCATGCCTGTGACAAATATGACTGATTTAAAAGCCATGGATATTGATTTTAAAAAACTGGCTGAAATGGGCGTAGAAATATTTTTTACCCAAGTGTTCCGTGATAATTTTTTTCATGCTGATATGCATCCTGGTAATATTTTTGTTTCTAATTCGGGTCAGTATATAGCAATTGATTTTGGCATTATGGGCAGTCTGAGTCCTGAAGATCAGCGCTATCTGGCAGAAAACTTTCTGGCATTTTTTAATCGTGACTATTATCGGGTGGCGGAATTACATGTGCTGTCAGGCTGGGTACCTACAGATACCCGTATTGATGATTTTGAATCAGCTATTCGTTCTGTGTGCGAGCCTATTTTTGAAAAGCCTTTACATGAAATCTCTTTTGGACAATTACTGCTAAGAATCTTTCAAACGGCACGATGCTTTAATATGGAAGTTCAGCCGCAATTGGTTTTATTGCAAAAAACATTATTAAATATTGAAGGACTTGGTCGACAACTCTATCCAAAGTTAGATCTTTGGGATACAGCAAAGCCTTTTCTGGAAAACTGGATGAAGAAGCAATTGGGCTTACGATCCTTTGCCAAGCAGATTAAGCATAATGCCCCCTTATGGATAGAGCAATTACCTGAATTTCCTAATAAAGTTTTTGATGTGGTGAATCAGGCACAAAAAGGCAAACTCAGTATTAATTATAAGAGTGAAGCCTTAAATCGTATTGAAGAGAAAATTGAAACTCAAAACAAAATGACTATTCAAGCGATATTGAGTGGAGCATTGTTGATGAGTAGTGCTATTTTATATGCTAACCAGATGTTGCCGGAAGCACAGATATTAGCAGCTATTAGCGTTGTTGGTGGACTTTGGGCATGGCTTAAATAATTGACTGGCTATTTTTTAGGTATGCCAATCTATGATGCTTTGACCATTACTTTGTAGAAATTCATTGGTTTTTGAAAATGGTTTACTACCAAAGAAACCACGATAGGCGGAGAGGGGTGAGGGGTGAGGAGATTTTAGAACATAATGTTTTTGACTATCAATAATTGCACCTTTTTTCTGTGCATAATTTCCCCATAAAATAAATACAATGGGTCTGGATTGTTCATTGAGTTTTTCAATGATAATATCTGTAAAATATTCCCAGCCTTTCCCCTGGTGCGAATTTGCCTGACCACTGCTTACAGTTAGGACACTATTTAAAAGTAGAACGCCTTGATCAGCCCAACATTGTAAGTGTCCACTTTGATTACTAATGCCTAGATCATCCTGTAATTCTTTATATATATTGATTAGAGATTTGGGAATGGGTTTGATATCGGGTAAAACAGAAAAACACAAACCATGGGCATGCCTTGGAGTGGGGTAGGGATCTTGACCCAAAATAACCACTTTAACCTGCTCGACAGAAGTGGAATTTAAGGCATTAAACCAAAGATTGAAATGAGGTAATATTACTCTGGAAGATTTTTTTTCATGGCGTAAAAATTCTTTTAAATGCTGCATTTTCTGAGATGGAAAAATATCTGTAAGAATATTTTTCCAGCTATCATCAAGTTGAAGAGAATCCATGGATACTTTCCTGATTAATAATTTTAATAGCTCGGAAGTATAGTCTTTCCTGAATTCAAGTAATAAGTGCATGACCGGTTAACTCTTCCTGGATAATGCCGGTGAGCTCTTCAAAAACTTCATAAGGAGTTTTGTATCCCAGACACTTTCGTGGCCGACTATTGAGCTTGTGAACAGCATCATAAACTTCTTTTTTAGTAATATCAATCAGCTCCATTTACTTAGGGAAATGCTGCCTTAATAAACCATTAGCATTTTCATTGTATCCTCGTTCACATGAGTGGTAAGGCTTTGTAAAATACGTTTTACAGTTTAATGTAGTGGCTATTTCTTTGTGGTACGCAAAATCTTTACCATTATCAAATATTAATGTTTTTATAAATTTTTCAATGGGAGAAAATAAACTTTTTATTGCATCAGTGACTGAACGAGCAGATTTTGTTCCAGTTGGCATAGCCAGTCGTAATTTGGATTTTCTTTCATCCAGTGTTACTATCGCCCCATGATGATTTTTACCTATAATGGTATCTGCTTTCCAATCACCAACATGCTCTCTGCTATTGACAACATCTGGCCT
>JAUJGA010000314.1:0-14049 GCA_042095675.1 Gammaproteobacteria bacterium | reverse complement strand
TTAGGGTGCCTGCGGCGCAATAATAATAAATAAAAAGATTGATATTTTTTTTAACATCAAAAGAAAAGGAGCAAAAAACAAAAGCAAAATAAAGAATAAGAAATTAACTAAAACTGGTCTTTACAAAAGGGTACACTTTAAACTTTATTATGACCCTAAATTTAATCCTAAAAAATCCTTGTTTAAGGCTAAAACTCATCAAATTTTCGAGGGTATTCCGATTTAGGGTGAAGCTAAAGTACATCAACAATTACTTGTATGGCTATCAGGTGAGCTTGAATACCGTATCGAGTTATCGCCAACAATTGAGCTTAAAGGCTGTTTTAGGCGTTAAGTCGATTAATACAACCGGTTCCAGTAAAAGAACATAAAAAGTACTCATACAAGTTAAAAGAGCTTCAAATTGATCGAGCGAACCATGTTTGGAGTACTGATCTCACGTATATAAAAATGAATACAGGTATGGTTTATTTGTCCGACATCATTGACTGACACTCCAAAGCAATCTTGTCGCATCGAATCTCAAACACGATGGATAACGCGCTGCTGATGGGGTACTCAATGAAGCTTTAGAACAATATGGACAGCCTGATATTTTTAATACCGTTCAGGGTAGTCAGTACACCAGTGAACTTCATACCCAACGACTGAAAAACTTAGGGTTCGATATATCGATGGATGAAAAAGGACGAGCCACTGATAACATTTGCATTGAACGATTCTGGCGTAGCGCAAAGTGTGAACAGATCTATTTAAATGAATATGATTCTATTGAAACAATGGAAACTGATGTGGCTAATTACATTGATTTTTACAATCATAAAAGATTCCATCAAACATTGAATTATCAAAAACCAATGGATGTGTATTTATCCAGTATTGAATAGCAAACAGCAACTAAAAAAGCGGCTTAATAAATAAAACAAGTTTTTTGAAAAAGTTGTCTAGACAATTTGGGGTGGAATATTATCAAGTATATATTAACTAACTAATTAGCTTAAAGTTGGGAGTTATAAGTACATATTAACTAACCCCTCCACCCCTCATTCTGTGTTAAAATCCTTCTTTTAACTCAAATTCTTATTACATGAAACACCAAAAAAACTCAATAGATGCCTTTTTATTAACCCGTCAATGGCGTGATACAGCCAAGGGTATTATGCTGGATTTCTGGTTTTCAAGTCACAAAGGCCCTGTTCATGTCTTAATTGAAAACCAACAGGCAATTTTCTTTATCAGACAAGAAGATACAGAACAGATAAAAAAAATTCTCTATTCTTTGTCAGATGTGATAATAAAACCTTTAGATTTAAATGATTTTGATCATAAACTTATTTCAGGAATTTATTTTAAGTCTCAACAAGTTCTCTATAAAGCCAGAGAATTACTACAAAGTTCACATCTTAAATTTTATGAAGCTGATATCAGACCAGTAGAACGTTTTTTGACGGAACGCTTTCTAACTGGTCCAGTGACCATTTACCCTAATGATCTATGTAATAGCAGTCTGCAGGATAATTCAGTTCAGCTTGTTATTAATCCCCAAATAAAAGCTATAAACAAATACCAGCCAAAATTAAAAAGCATGTCTCTGGATATTGAAACGGCCTATGATAGTCAGGAGCTTTATTCAATTTCATTACTCATGGAACAATGGCATGTCACTTTAATGAAAGGGGATGAGCATGAGGGGAAAACCAAGCAAAATATTGAGTGTTTTGATAATGAGAAATCCATCTTATTACGCTTTATAGAACTTATTCTGGAAAAAGACCCAGATATTATTATTGGCTGGAATGTAATTAATTTTGATTTTCAATTTTTACAAAAAAAAGCAGATAGTTTAAAACTATCTCTGGCGATTGGTCGTTCAGAAAGTTTGCCGGTGTGGAGAAAAGCACAAACAGAGCAGCTGCATTATTTTTTATTGATTCCCGGTCGTGTGGTTTTAGATGGGATTGATACACTAAAAAGTGCCACCTGGAATTTTCCCAGTTTTTCTTTGCATTCAGTTGCCTGTGAGTTATTAGGACGGGGTAAACTGATAAAAAAAGAAACTCGGGCTGATTATGATAAATGGAAAAGTGCCAAAGAAATTAAACGTCAATTTCATCATGATAAACTCTCTCTAGCAAGGTATAACCTGGAGGATTGTCAATTGGTCTGGGATATTTTTGAGCACACAGACTTAATTGCTTTTGCTATTGAACGTGCCAGACTGACAGGGCTAGAAATGGATAGAACGGGTGGTTCAGTGGCTGCCTTTGATAACTTATATTTACCTCGATTACATCGTAAGGGATTTGTTGCTCCTAATCTTAATGACAGGGTTGAAAATTTGTCTGCACCAGGTGGCTATGTGATGAATTCTAAACCGGGTTTATATCAGGATGTCATTGTCTTAGATTATAAAAGTTTGTACCCCTCAATTATTCGTACTTTTTCTGTCGATCCCTATGCTCGAGTTAAAGCTGAGAATCTGGATGCAAAAGACTGTGTTGCTGGTTTTAATGGAGTCAGCTTTGCACGCAATGATGCTATCTTACCGGATATTATTGAATCTTTATGGCAGGCCAGGGATAAGGCAAAAGAAGAAAATAATAAAACACTTTCTCAGGCAATAAAAATAATCATGAACTCATTTTATGGTGTTTTAGGTACTGCCGGTTGTCGAATTCATGATGCACGCCTGACCAGTTCAATTACTCTGAGAGGGCATGAGATAATGATTCAGACAGCTGTATTAATTGCAGAGTCTGGTTATGATGTTATCTATGGTGATACGGACTCAGTCTTTGTTTCATTAAACAATGATAATAATAGTCTTATAGACAAGAAGCAAGTTGATAAAACTGGACAGAACTTGGTTAATCAAATTAATCAATACTGGCAGGACGAGCTGGCTGAAAAATTTCAGATTGGTTCATCTTTAGAAATGGAATATGAAACGCATTATAGTCGTTTTTTTATGCCTACCATACGTGGCTCTGACCAAGGAAGTAAGAAACGTTATGCGGGTATGATCTCTGATCCTGATAATATTAATGCAAATAAAATTATCTTTAAAGGGCTGGAAAGTGTTAGAACGGATTGGACTGTATTATCTAGAGAAGTACAGCAAGAAATTTATTATCGTATATTTAATGATTTAGCCTATGAAGACTATTTGAAAGATATTGTTAAGGCTTTAAAAGCAGGATATTTTGATAATAAACTTGTTTATCGCAAGCGCCTAAGGCAAAAACTTGTAGATTATAAGAAAAATCGACCTCCCCATGCTCAGGCAGCGATAAAAGCAAAAACTTATGCCAAACAGAGAAAAGAACCTATAGGGCGTTATGAACATGGCGGCTGGATAGAATATGTAATAACTGTCAATGGACCGGAGCCGGTAGAATATAATAATAATCCATTGGACTATGAACATTATATTGAAAAACAAATAGCCCCGGTTGTTGATGCACTTCTAATGGTGCTTGATAATTCATTAGAAAAAATTATTAAGGATCAGTATGAATTATTTTAGAATTATTTTTATCCTCAGTTATTTCCGCTTAGGTGAGCAAGTCTTTGTCCAAATTGTACAGGGGTATTAGGCTGTAAATCAGCATTCCATTCAATGCTATTTTTGCTAAACAGTAAAATAACTGTTGAGCCCATATTAAAACGTCCCATTTCCTCGAACTTTTTAATAGTTTCTTCATCCTTATATTGCCAGCTTTGTACTGATTTTTGGCGTGGTGGTGTAATAACGCCTTGCCAGGTTGTTTCTATACTGGAAACAAAAATGGCACCCACCTGAATTAAAGCCATACTTCCTGCTGGTGTATCAAAAATAGAAATGACTCGTTCATTACGAGCGAATAGACGTGGAATGGTTTTTACGGAAGCACAATTGACTCCGAATAATTGCCCGGGTACATGAAACATTTCCTGCAGTGTGCCATCTATGGGCATATGTATGCGATGATAATCTTTTGGGGAAAGATAAATTGTGGTAAAAGAACCATCACGGAAAATATCAACAAGAGATTGTTGTCCTGCTAATAGATCACTAAGATTGAAGTGATGTCCTTTTGCCTGCATTAGCTGGTCGTCATTAATATTTCCAATTTCACTAATGGCTCCATCTACCGGGCAGCAAAGTTCATTATCGCCAGTTTGTTCAATACGGGCATCAGCTTTGAGTTGACGGGTAAAAAAATGATTGAAATCTTTAAACTGGCTAATGTCCTGATGTAAGGATTCATTCATATTGACATTAAATAATTTGATAAAACGACTGATTTGCTGATTTTTAAATGCTATATTTTTTATCCGCATAAAACGATGGATAAGTGAGGATAAAAAGTGTTGAGGTAATAAAAATAACGGCCAGGTTTTAAAATAATCTAATAAAGAAGCCTGTTCTTTATGCTTATCAGTGTTAGATGAATTCATTCTTTGTTTGCTACTCAATTAAATTTTAATTAGCTAATTATACTATTTTTGCAACACCACTTTTTATGGCTGCATCAGCGATGGCTTTGGGAACAGTATTGATTAGTCTGGGATCAAATGGTTTAGGAATAAAATAATCTGCCCCAAAAGTTAAGCTTTCTAATTGGTAGGCTTTAAGTACTTCATTGGGTACCGGAAGCTTTGCTAAATCAGCAAGGGCTTTGACTGCAGCTATTTCCATTTCTGTATTAATAGTCGATGCTCGAACATCCAGGGCACCGCGAAAAATAAAAGGAAAGCCCAATACATTATTAATCTGATTAGGATAGTCTGAGCGACCGGTCGCCATAATGATATCATTACGTACAGATTTAGCGAGTTCTGGACAAATTTCTGGGTTTGGATTGGATAGTGCAAATACAATAGGTTTGTCTGCCATAGATGCTATCATGTCGGCAGTGACCAGGTTGGCACCTGAAACACCGATTAATACATCAGTATTGAGTATCGCATCAGTTAAAGTTCTATCATCTGTTTTAGTGGCAAATTCTTTCTTATAAATATTGAGATCCTTGCGTTCGCAATGAACCACGCCTTTTCTATCAATAAGATTGATTTGATGTTTCTTAACGCCCAATGATAGCAATAAACGCATGGAAGCAATTCCAGCAGAGCCTGCACCAATACAGGTGATTTTTATTTCATTGAGATTTTTACCCTGAATTTCCAGTGCATTGAGCAGGCCTGCGGCTATGATTATAGCAGTACCATGCTGATCATCATGAAATACTGGGATATCCAGTTTTTCTTTTAATGTTTTTTCAATTTCAAAACACTGCGGTGCTGCAATATCTTCAAGATTGATGCCACCAAAAGTAGGAGCAATATTGACTACTGTATCAATAAAAGATTGTGTTGAGTCTGAGTTAACCTCAATATCAAATACATCTATGTCAGCAAATTGTTTAAATAAAACACCTTTTCCTTCCATAACAGGCTTGCTGGCAAGAGGACCTACATTTCCCAAGCCTAATACTGCAGTGCCATCGGTAATGACTGCAACTAAATTTCCTTTAGTGGTATAACAATAAGCTAACTCAGGATCTTTAGCAATTTCCAGGACAGGTGCTGCAACACCGGGAGTATAAGCTAAAGATAGCTCATCCTGTAATTCGCAGGGTTTAGTCGGTGTAACACTGATTTTTCCTGGAGTGGGCTGTGCATGATAGTGTAATGCTCTTTCTTTTAGTGAATTTTTTTTATCGGTCATAATATTTTTTTCAATAAGCTTAAATAAATTGTTTTAAGTAATAGCTCAGAAGCTGATATGCATTCGACAAAACTATTTTGGGAATGAGATCTTAGGATCTTTTTTATTTTGGCGATAAAAAATACCGATATGACCAATGGTTTGTACCATTTCAGACTCTGTTTGACGGGAAATTTGTTCTATCATCAGTTTTTTATCTTCTCTATCATCGGCATTGACACGAACTTTAATGAGTTCATGATCTTCTAATGCATGATTAATTTCATTGACCACATTGTCTGTGAGACCAGCCCCACCAATGAGTACTACAGGTTTTAGAGAATGTGCCTGGGCACGAAGAAAACGATTTTGTTTATTATTTAATGACATAAAAGACTCATAAATTCAGTACAGGAGATAAAAATAAATAATTATACCGTGTATGAAATAAGGTTTCACGGTAAAATGTGCTGTATTATCAATAATTATGAATAGGGTATCGTGTTTATGGGACGCAGTAAAAGTAGTTCTGATTGGTTACAGGAACACTTTAAGGATCAATATGTCTTAAAATCACAGCAGGATGGTTATCGCTCCCGGGCAGCATATAAGCTATTACAGATTCATGAAAAAGATAAAATTATTAAGCAGGGGATGAATGTGGTTGACCTTGGTGCAGCACCGGGTGGATGGTCTCAAGTGGTTCGGCAATTTGTCGGTGCAAAAGGTAAAGTCGTTGCTCTGGATATTTTACCCATGGATCAATTGGCTCAGGTTGAATTTGTTTTAGGTGATTTCCAGGAAGAATCAGTTTTAAATGAATTATTGTCGGTGGTAAATAATGAGCCGATAGATCTTGTAATTTCTGATATGGCACCCAATATTACAGGGGTGAAGGCTGTTGATCAGCCTAAAAGTATCTATTTACTTGAATTAGCTATGGATTTAGCCAGTCAGGTATTGAAACCCGGAGGCACCTTATTAATGAAGGTTTTTCAGGGTGAAGGATTTCAGCCCTTATTAGCAGAGTTGAGACAGCACTATCAAAAGGTCATTACACGCAAACCTGATGCATCGAGATCACGTTCTTCAGAAGTGTATTTACTGGCGAAAGGCTTTAAGGGATAATACTCCCTCATCGCAATAAAAATAATTGACAAATTAACATAATTTACATGAAATAGTTGGAGTATTCGTTTTGAACGAAATGACAAAAAATATCTTACTTTGGGTGGTGATTGGTGTCATCCTGATGTCGGTCTTTAGTAATTTCAGTCCTTCTCCGGGCGGTTCTAAAGATATGAGCTATTCTGATTTTATCCAGAATGTCGAACGCGGTTCGGTTAATGAAGTTAAAATTGAAGGGCGGGTAATTACCGGTTATTCCATGGAAGGTAAGAAGTTTACGACTTATAGTCCGGAAACTGATAATGGTGCTCTGATTGGTATGTTATTGGATAATACTGTAAAAATTGTTGGTGAACCACCTCAGCAGCAAAGTTTGCTGGTGCAATTATTTATATCGTCTTTCCCTATTTTATTAATTGTTGGCATCTGGGTCTATTTTATGCGTCAGATGCAAGGCGGTTCTGGTGGTCGTGGTGCTATGTCTTTTGGTAAAAGCAAGGCAAGGTTACTGGGCGAAGATCAGATAAAGATTACTTTTGCTGATGTAGCTGGTTGTGATGAAGCCAAGGAAGAAGTTTCTGAATTGGTTGATTTCTTAAAAGATCCGGGTAAGTTTACCAAGCTGGGTGGAAAATTACCCAGAGGTGTTTTATTAGTCGGTAGCCCGGGTACGGGTAAAACATTGCTGGCTAAAGCTATTTCAGGTGAAGCCAAGGTACCATTTTTTACGATTTCCGGTTCTGATTTCGTAGAAATGTTTGTCGGTGTCGGTGCTTCCCGTGTGCGTGATATGTTTGAACAAGCCAAGAAACATGCGCCTTGTATTATCTTTATTGATGAGATTGATGCTGTTGGACGTCATCGTGGTGCGGGCTTAGGTGGCGGACATGATGAACGTGAACAGACATTAAACCAGTTATTAGTTGAGATGGATGGTTTTGAAGGTAGTGAAGGGGTAATTGTTATTGCTGCGACAAACCGTCCTGATGTTTTAGATCCTGCCTTATTACGTCCTGGACGTTTTGACCGTCAGGTGGTTGTACCATTGCCGGATATCAAAGGCCGTGAACAGATTTTGAAAGTTCATTTGCGTAAAGTACCTATTGATGATCGGGTTCAGACAAAATATATTGCCCGTGGAACACCTGGATTTTCTGGTGCCGACCTAGCAAATTTAGTAAATGAAGCAGCCTTATTTGCAGCCAAGGAAGATGCCCGTGTTGTTTCTATGGAGCACCTGGAAAAAGCCAAAGATAAAATTATGATGGGTTCTGAACGTAAATCCATGGTGATGAAAGATAAAGAGAAAAAGATGACTGCTTATCATGAAGCAGGTCATGCTATTGTGGGGCTTTTGGTCCCTTCACATGATCCTGTGTACAAGGTGAGTATTATTCCTCGTGGCAGAGCTTTAGGCGTTACTATGTTTTTGCCGGAAGAAGATCGTTATAGTCTGACCAAGGAACAACTCAATAGTCAGATTTCCAGCCTGTTTGGTGGACGTATTGCAGAGGAGTTGATTTATGGATCTGATCAGGTGACTACAGGTGCCAGTAATGATATTGAACGAGCCACTGATTTAGCTCGTAATATGGTCACTAAATGGGGCTTGTCAGAAAAGTTAGGACCCCTAGCATACTCTGAAGATGAGGGTGAAGTTTTTCTGGGACGTTCTGTGACCCAGCATAAAAATGTTTCTGATATCACTGCGCATATTATTGATGAAGAAATACGTCACTTTATTGATTATAACTATGAGCGAGCTGAACAGATACTAAAAGATAATCTGGATAAACTGCATAAAATGACTGATGCACTAATGACCTATGAAACCATAGATCGTAATCAGATTGATGATATTATGGCAGGAAAAGAGCCTAGAGAGCCTAAGGGCTGGTCTGATATTGATCCTTCTGATCCGGATGATGGCGGTGAAAAACCAGCTGCTGAAGATAACACTGAGCAGACAAAAACTGATTTAGATGATAAAGAACAATCAGTTGATAGTACTGCGGATCAACACTAGTTTTAATGCTTTCTATATTAAGAAAGGTATTTCTTATACCTTTCTCAAGCCTTATTTAACCCCTCTTTATTAGCATGGCCCAACAAAGCCTTAAATGTGCTCATCGTACTCTTGGTTTTGCATCTCCTATCGTAATGGGTATCTTAAATGTTACTCCGGACTCCTTTTCTGATGGTGGTTTATATTCCCAACTTGATTCAGCATTGCGTCAGGCAGAAAAAATGCTGAAAGATGGTGCAGAAATAATTGATATTGGTGGTGAGTCCACCAGACCCGGTGCTCAGGCTCTTAATGAGTTAGAAGAACTTGATCGAGTTATCCCTATTATTGAAAAAATTAACCAGGAACTGGATGTGGTGATATCCATAGATACCAGCAAAGCACTGGTGATGACTGAAGCTGCTGCTGCCGGTGCTGGTTTAATCAATGATGTTATGGCCTTACGTGCAGATGGTGCTCTTGATGCAGCAAGTCAAACAGGTCTTCCTGTATGTTTAATGCATATGCAGGGGGAACCCAGAAGTATGCAAATGGAGCCTCAGTATGATAATGTGGTCACTGAAGTAAGTACTTTCTTAAATGCTCAAGCAGAACAATGTATTGCAGCTGGTATGAATAAAAATCAAATTATTATTGATCCGGGCTTTGGTTTTGGAAAAACTTTATCTCATAATATCAGCCTATTCAAAAATCTAAAACAACTTCAGAAATTAGGCTATCCTGTTTTAGTGGGAGCCTCAAGAAAGTCCATGTTGGGACAAATCATAGATAAAGAAGTAGATGAGCGTCTTGCAGCAAGTCTTGCTCTGGCAACTATGGCTTCCATTAATGGTGCAGCTATTATTAGAGTTCATGATGTTGCTGAAACAGTTGATGCTGTTAAAGTGGCTAATGCATTGAAGTTATAAACTAGTCAGTAAATCTATTCAAGGGTGATTGAAAGTGAAAAAGAAATACTTTGGTACTGATGGTATTCGTGGAAAAGTAGGTAAAGCACCAATGACGGCAGATTTTGTGCTTAAGCTGGGCTGGGCTGCAGGTCGGGTACTGGCCAAGCAGGGAAAAGGTAAGGCTGTTATAGGTAAGGATACCAGAATATCCGGTTATATGTATGAATCAGCATTGGAAGCCGGACTTGCGGCAGCAGGAATTGATAGCTTATTAACAGGTCCTATGCCAACACCGGGTATTGCCTATCTGACACGAACCATGAATGCACAATTAGGCATTGTTATCAGTGCTTCGCACAATCCTTATTATGATAATGGCATTAAATTCTTTTCTCCTGAGGGGACAAAACTTTCTGATGAAGTTGAGCATGCGATTGAAGCAGAGCTTGAGCATGAAATGGTCACCGTTGAATCTTCACAACTGGGTAAGGCCAGACGCATTAAAGATGCATCAGGACGTTATATTGAACATTGTAAAGCCACCACACCATTTTTTATGGATCTGTCAGGATTAAGAATTATTATTGACTGTGCCAATGGTGCAGCCTACCAAATAGCCCCCTGTGTTTTTAAAGAACTTGGTGCAGAAGTGATTGCTATAGGGGTTGAACCCGATGGTGTGAATATCAATAAAAATGTCGGTTCAACCTATCCGGAAACACTACAAAAAACTGTTTTACAGCACCGAGCAGATTTAGGTATTGCTCTTGATGGTGATGCGGATAGAGTATTGATGATTGATCATAAGGGTGAAGTTGTTGATGGTGATGAACTGCTATTCATTATTGCCATGGCAAGGAAAAAACATTCGGCTAAAGATGCTGGTGTTGTAGGTACCCTGATGAGCAACCTGGGTATGGAAGTGGCTCTAAAAAAAGCTGGCTTGGGTTTTGTTCGTGCTGATGTTGGTGATCGCTATGTTATGGAAGAGTTAAATAAAAAAGGCTGGAGTATTGGTGGGGAATCATCTGGTCATATTATTTGTCTGGATAGAACAACCACAGGTGATGGTACAGTTTCAGCCCTACAGGTATTATCAGCTATTATAGGCAGTGGTAAAAGCTTACATGAACTTAAAAATGGGATGAAAAAATATCCTCAAAAAATGATCAATGTACGCATTAAAGAAAAGATTGATCCCTATAGTTCACAAATTGTCAGTGATGCCGTGCAGGAAACCGAGCAAAGATTAGCAGATGAAGGTAGGGTTTTATTAAGGGCTTCAGGGACAGAGCCATTAATACGTGTGATGATTGAAGGTTCAAATAAGCAACAAGTATTTGAAGAAGTGGAAAAATTAGCTGAAATTGTTAAACAGGAATTTTCATAATCCAATTTATGCTAATAATTTGTAACTACTCAAACTCCAAATTAACAAAAGCTTATGGTTGCTTATTTTTAGTACTTAGAACCGTCTGAACGTAGTGAGTTTTCTAAGTTATAAAAATAAGTGAGCATAAGGCTCAACTGTTATTTGTTAGTCAGGAGGAGGCTGAGTATTTATAATAATTTTAAATAATTATATGCTTTTATGGCTCAGTTGATTGATTTGTTGAGACTTTAAGAGTATGATTTCTCGCTAAAATTAATATAAGTGTACTATTTATACAAACAGGAAAACTCTATGCGTACTCCCTTAGTTGCTGGTAACTGGAAAATGAATGGCTCTAGAGAGAGCATAAAAGAATTAATCAATGGCGTTGTTGAAGGTGCAAAATCTTTAACTGGCGTTGAAGTGGCTGTTTGTCCTCCAACTATTTATATTGTAGATGTCATTGCTGCTACTGATGGAAGTATAGTTGAAGTTGGCTCGCAAGATAACTGTACTGCCACTAATGGTGCATTTACCGGTGAAACATCAATTGATATGGTGAAGGATCTTTCCTGTAAATATGCCATTATAGGCCATTCTGAACGTCGTACTATGTACGGTGAAACAGATGAAGTTGTGGCTGAAAAATTTGTCACTGTTAAAAATTCAGGTCTTATTCCTGTGTTTTGTATTGGTGAAACATTAGAAGAACGTGAAGCAGGTATTACAGAAGAGGTTTGTGCTCGTCAGATTGATGCTGTGTTCACTACCTCAGGTGATAATGCTTTTGCTGATTCAGTGGTAGCTTATGAACCGGTTTGGGCAATTGGAACTGGTAAAACGGCTTCTCCTGAACAGGCACAGTCAGTACATGCTTTTATTCGCCAGCACCTTGCTAAACGTAATGCAGATAATGCTGAGAAAGTACAAATTTTATACGGTGGCAGTATGAACCCTGCTAATGCAAAAGAACTGATGGGACAGACTGATATTGACGGTGGTCTAATCGGTGGAGCCTCTTTGAAAGCAGATGATTTTATGGCTGTTTGTCAGGCTGGTCAGTAAGTTTAAATTAAATATATAATAATAGTTGGTAAGAGAGAATATGGAATCAGTCATTTTAGCGGTACACATGGTTGTAGCAATCACATTAATTGGATTAATCTTAATTCAACAGGGTAAAGGTGCTGATGCTGGTGCTGCTTTTGGTGGTGGAGGCGGCGGCAGTGGTGCTTCTTCAACTGTATTTGGTAGCCAGGGCTCAGGTAATTTTTTAAGTAAGACGACGGCTGTTTTAGCGACTAGTTTTTTTGTTACCAGTTTATTTTTATCCTACCTATCTGGAAAAGTTTCTTCAGACAAAGCTGAAGCGGTAGAAATCTCTAATCGAGTAGAAGCTATTCAGGCTCCAGCAGAAGATAAACCTGCAATACCAGCAGAGTAATTATTTATACAAAATGCCGACGTGGTGAAATTGGTAGACACGCTACCTTGAGGGGGTAGTGGACTTACGTCCGTGGCGGTTCGACTCCGCCCGCCGGCACCATATAATACGGGGGTTTTATTGATTAAAACCCCACTTCTAAATGTCCCCTTTTAAACTATTCTCATTGAGTTTTTTCATCGGTTTACAGGAACATATTTGATTTAAGAAAATGATGTCACAAACAAAACATAATCATTATCAACCTATTTACTTGCTCAGTCATATGCGGGCTAATACCAGTTTGATCAGCCATATTTTCGGCTCCCACCCACAGATTATCGGTTATTATGAGATGCATCATAGTTATGTGTCAGAGAATGACTTGATAACGCAGCAACAAATATTATTGGACAACAATACGCTTAAAAATAGTAGTCATTATTTGTTTGATAAATTATTACATAATAAATATGAGCTGGCAGTGGAAAACCTGAATTTAACAAATGCTAAAATATTAGTGTCTATTCGTTCAGCTGAACAAAGTATCAAGAGTATTGTTAATTTGTTTCGTAATAAGAAAGAAAAACATGCCTATGCTATGCATGAATTAGCTACCCGCTATTATATAGAAAGAATAAAAAAATTAGCTGAGTTTTGTGGAACTAATAAGACAAATTATTACTATTATGATGCGAAACTCATTCGCTCAGAACTAAAGTTACTGCTTAATCAACTCCAGAAATGGCTGCAATTAGAGAGTCCATTAACAGAAGAGTATCAGCTTTTCCCTTTGACGTGAAAGCCAAGGTCAGGAGACTCTTCTGAAAATATGAAAAAAGGCAGGTTAGTAAAACAGTATAGTAATTATGATGACCTGAATTCAAGTAATAAGTGCATGACCGCTTAACTCTTCCTGGCTAATGCCGGTTAGCTCTTCAAAAACTTCATAAGGAGTTTTGTATCCCAGACACTTTCGTGGCCGACTATTGAGTTTGTGATCAGCCTCATAAACTTCTTTTTTAGTAAGATCAATCAGCTCCATTTGCTTAGGGAAATACTGCCTTAATAAATCATTAGCATTTTCATTTTGTCCTCGTTCCAATGAGTGGTAAGGCTTTGTAAAATAAATCAACCCAGGGCTCCTGATCAGCTGCGTATTTGCTTAAATGAGCCAGCGCATGAGAAAACCTACAACTTAGCACATTTTAAAACAGCATAGATCCAGATCAGTTTACTCATTTCGACATATACTCTAACTATTCTCATGGTGCACAAGGCTTAGTATACGTAATCCAGATTAGTTCGGAGCAAGCCTCTGTCAACCAGTGTGGGCCCTGATCAGACTACGCAGAGGCGTAGGCTGATCTGGGTCTATGCTTGTTGCACATGCAAAGATGTAGTTGTTCTCATGCGCTGGCTCAAATACCCAATTAAAATTACCTAATGCCCAATTTAATTTTAATATAGGAGTCGTTAGTACCAAAATGCAATAAAAAATCATGATTCTGTAAAAAAAAA
>JAUJGA010000313.1:0-5750 GCA_042095675.1 Gammaproteobacteria bacterium | reverse complement strand
GTAACTATTCAGCGTAATTGAAATTAAAAAAGATGAAAAAAAACACTTGACAGGTATTTTAAGCCAAATTTTTAAAAATGACAGCATTTTGATTGCAGTCAGATTATAGTCTTAAACGATCAAATTGATCCATAGCGATCTGAACAGAGAAAAGAATACCCTGCGATTAGTACCACTTAAAATACATTGTTCTGTCAAACGATCTGGATAACCTAAAACAATGCGCATCAGAAAGCGATCTAATTGTGATTCAGGTAGGGAGAAAGTACAGGCCTGTGTTTGAGGGTTCTGTGTGGCAATGACAAAAAAAGGCTTGTCTAATGGATAGGTTTTACCATCCACGGTAATTTGCTGCTCTTCCATGGCTTCAAGTAATGCACTCTGTATTTTGCCGTAGCACGGTTAATTTCATCAGCTAATACCAATTGACTGAAAACAGGGCCGTAGTGAAAATTAAATTCTGTGGTATTTTTATTAAAAATAGAAATACCGATGATGTCAGCAGGGAGCATATCACTGGTAAATTGAACACGGGAATAATTTAAACCAAATAATCGAGCTAATAAATGAGCCAGGGTGGTTTTACCCATACCAGGCAGATCCTCAATTAATAAATGTCCTTTAGACAATAGACAGGCAACAACTAGTTTAATCTGTTCTTCTTTACCGAAAATAATTGTATTGGCTGTTTGCAATAATGGTGTGAACATAAAGTGCAAGAGCTCTTAGTTTGGAAGATGAGTTGATTTTAAATGTAGAAATTGTTGACTACAAGCTTTATTGCCATGAGTCAACATAAAAAGACTTTGTGGATGAAGGGGTAATTTTAGGATAGTAGTGGTTTCTTAGATGGCTTGCTGTAATTACTGTATAATGCCATCATTGCTACACGCACCCATAAGGATGATTTATTGGAACAGTCCTATGAATTAATAGGCCAATATTTACCTGCAGATACAGCTAACTTTTTTGCCCAGGCTTTAGAACAGATGGATGTTATTGGCTATCCGGATAATTTCAAACTTAAAGCTTCTCTTTTGAGAGGATATTTCCCCCGAATGATCTATAATACAACTTTTATTGGTTTATTATGGAGTTTTTGTGTTTTATAACGATCAGTTTGATGTCATAGTTATTGGTGGTGGTCATGCGGGTACGGAAGCTGCCATGGCTGCCAGTCGTATGGGTGCCAGTACTTTGCTTATCTCTCATAATATAGAAACTCTGGGACAAATGTCATGTAATCCTGCTGTGGGTGGAATTGGCAAGGGACATCTGGTTAAGGAAATTGATGCCCTGGGTGGTCTGATGGCCAGGGTGACAGATCAGTCAGGCATACAATTTCGTCGTTTGAATTCTTCAAAGGGACCGGCAGTTAGAGCAACCCGTGCTCAGACGGATAGAATATTATTTAAAGCAGCAGTCCGCTATGCATTAGAAAATCAGCCGAATTTAAAATTATTCCAACAGGCAGTGACGGATCTACTGATTGAAAATGATCAATTAGTAGGCATTGTTACTGAAATGGGATTGAAGTTTCGGGCAAAAACAGTTGTCCTGACCACAGGAACTTTTTTAGGTGGTTTGATTCATATTGGTCTGGAAAATTATCAGGGTGGACGTGCCGGTGATCCGCCATCAAATAAACTATCTCAGCGTTTAAGAGAATTACCCTTTAAAGTTGATCGTTTAAAAACAGGTACGCCGCCAAGAATTGATGGTCGTTCAATTGATTTTTCAGTATTGGAAGAACAGCCGGGTGATAAGCCTATTCCTACTTTTTCATTTATGGGTAAAGTGAGTGACCATCCTGAGCAAATCAGTTGCTATATTACTCATACAAATGAGAAAACTCATGAGATTATTCGTTCTGGCTTTGAACGATCTCCTATGTTTACAGGAGTAATAGAAGGAGTGGGTCCTCGCTATTGTCCTTCTATTGAAGATAAAATTAATCGTTTTGCGGATAAAAACTCACATCAGATTTTTGTTGAGCCGGAAGGGTTAACAACTCATGAAGTTTATCCTAATGGTATTTCC
This sequence comes from Gammaproteobacteria bacterium, assembly GCA_042095675.1. Lineage (GTDB taxonomy): Bacteria > Pseudomonadota > Gammaproteobacteria > GRL18 > GRL18 > GRL18. The sequence continues at coordinate 3,710 of JAUJGA010000313.1, read as the reverse complement.
ACTAGTTTGCCCTTTGATATCCAGTTACAATTTGTGCGTTCAATGAAAGGTTTTGAAAATGCCTTTATTGTCCGTTCTGGCTATGCCATTGAATATGATTTCTTCGATCCTCGGGATTTAAAAGCCTCTCTGGAAACTAAACACATGAGCGGTTTGTTTTTTGCCGGACAAATTAATGGTACTACAGGCTATGAAGAAGCTGCTGCTCAGGGATTAATTGCCGGAGCTAATGCTGCCTTGCATGTGCAGGGTAAAGAAGCCTGGTCACCAGGTAGAGATGAGGCCTATATTGGAGTGATGATTGATGATTTGATTACTCGCGGTACTCAGGAACCTTATCGTATGTTTACTTCAAGAGCGGAATACCGTTTATTATTACGTGAAGATAATGCAGATATAAGACTCACTGACAAAGGATATGAAATGGGCTTAGTAGATGAAGAACGCTGGCGGGCTTTTAGTGAGAAGCAGGAAAATATTGAGCAGGAGATTAAGCGTTTAAAAACAACACGTTTGGGTCCTGCTGCTTTGACAGAAGAAGAGGCTGAGCGAGTATTAAAAAAGCCTTTGAGCAAAGATAGCAGTCTCTATGATTTATTAAGACGTCCCGAAGTAAGTTATGACTCACTTACCAGCTTATCTATGGGGGGTGATAAATTAGCAGATCCCATTGCTGCAGAACAAGTGGAAATTCAAATAAAATATGCAGGTTATATTAAACGCCAATTAGAAGAAATTGAAAAATATAAACGTTATGAAAACAAAGTGATTCCCAATAATTTTGATTATAGTCAGATGAATTCTCTGTCTTCTGAGGTACGTGAAAAATTACAAAACAATAAACCTGAGACGTTGGGTCAGGCAGGGCGTATTCCAGGTGTGACTCCGGCAGCCATTTCTCTATTACTGGTATTTTTAAAAAAGGGAAATTATAAATAATGCCCTCGTTAGAACAGCAATTAGCAGATGGTATCAAACAACAATCTTTGAATATCACTGAAGAACAACAGCAAAAACTGATTCAATTTGTTGCTTTATTAAGCAAATGGAATAAGGTTTATAATCTGACATCTATCCGAGATAAAAAAGAAATGGTGACCTTGCACCTGCTGGATAGTTTAACTGTCCTACCTTTTTTTGATGGTGCTAAGGCTAGTCCTGTCAAAAGTGTTTTAGATGTGGGGACTGGTGGTGGAATTCCGGGTATTCCCTTAGCAATATGTATGCCGAATATTGAGTTTGTGTTGTTAGATGCACGAGCGAAAAAAATTCATTTTATTCAAACTGCCATTGCTCAGCTGGGTTTAAAAAATGTCACAGCTATACATGCAAGAGTAGAAGATTATAATGGCACAGAGGGAAAAAAGTTCAATCGTATTATTTCAAGAGCCTTTGCTTCACTTGAAGATATGCTCAATTATTGCCAACATATATGTCAGCCAGATGGACGTTTTTTAGCAATGAAAGGACAAATTTTAAAAGAAGATATTGCACAACTGCCAGAAGGCTTTAGAATAGATGAGCTAAATGAACTTAAAGTCCCAGGTTTAAATGCTCAGAGACATTTGGTTCAAATGGTTTTTCAATCATGATTATAAATCCAGAAATTATAGTTAGAGTGCATCCGTAAATTGCTATTTTTTGCTCTTAGCTTCCCCATTCTTTAGAAGGGGGATTGAGGGGGTTGAGAAATCAACAACTTAAACCTCCTCAGTTACCCTTTGCCAAAAGTAGGGCCCACGAGGGCAAAAAGGGGGGAAGTAAGATCAAGGCACGCTAGCTAATATTTATTAACAATTAAAAAACAGGCATATATAAAGCATGGCAAAAATACTCGCCATATCCAATCAAAAAGGTGGTGTTGCTAAAACTACCACTAGTATTAATCTAGCCGCATCATTGGCTGCTACAAAGCGTAAAGTATTACTTGTGGATATGGATCCACAGGGTAATGCGACCACCGGCAGTGGTATTGATAAAAATGAGCTGGAGTTGAATGCTTATGATCTGCTGATTGAAAAGCAGCCGATCAAAACAGTGAAAATTTATATAGAGGAAGCAGGCTATGATCTGATTCCCGCTAATGGTGATTTGACTGCTGCAGAAGTTGAGCTGATGACTAAATATGACAGGGAACGTCAGCTAAATTATCGTTTTGAAGAAATGGATGCTGATGAATACGATTATATTCTCATTGACTGTCCACCTTCATTAAATATGCTTACTGTGAATGCAATGGTGGCAGCGAAGGGTATTATGATCCCCATGCAATGTGAATATTATGCATTAGAAGGTTTAACTGCCTTAAAAGAGACCATTGATTCTATCAAAGAATCACTCAATCCGAATTTAGAAATTGCCGGAATATTAAGAACCATGTTTGATCCGCGTAATCGTTTAGCTATTGAAGTTTCACGTCAGTTGATTAAGTTTTTTGAAGATAAAGTCTATCGTACTATAATACCAAGAAATGTTCGTCTTGCTGAGGCACCTAGTCATGGTATGCCGATTATCACCTATGATAAAAGTTCTAAGGGTGCTCGTGCTTATTTAGCCTTGGCTGGTGAAATGATACGACGTGATGAGTTAGAATTATCCAATAAACAGAATAAGGACGTTTAAAGTGGCAGCAAAAAAAAGGGGTTTAGGGCGTGGACTAGATGCTTTATTAGCAGGTAGTGAAAAAAAATCAAAAAAAATATCCTCCGAAAAAAACAAATCTAATGAGCAGGCTGATTCAGAACAGACTAAGGCAAAAAAGGCAGATGGTGAATTATATAATATTCCCGTAGAACAAATTCAGCCGGGTATTTATCAGCCACGTATTGATATGCATACTGAAGCATTAGAGGAGTTGGCCATTTCTATTCGTGCACAGGGTGTAGTACAACCCATTATTATTCGTGCTATTGGTGATATTGTTAATCAGAATGAACAGAAATATGAAATTATTGCTGGTGAGCGTCGTTGGCGTGGGGCACAAATGGCAGGCTTGTCAAAAATTCCGGCAGTTATTCGAGATGTAGAAGATAAAGCTGCCATTGCGATGGCTTTGATTGAAAATATTCAGCGTGAAGAGCTCAATCCTATTGAGGAAGCTAATGCTTTAAGACGTTTAATTGATGAGTTTAATATGACACACCAACTGGCTGCTCAAGCTGTAGGTCGTTCCAGAGCATCAGTATCCAATTTATTGCGTTTATTGGATTTAGAAGGTAGTACTCGAATACTTTTAGAAAATGGTGATTTGGAGATGGGACATGCCCGTGCTCTACTAGCTCTTAAAGGGGAGGATCAATCTCATACAGCTCGATTAGTAGTAAGCAAAGGGCTTTCAGTTCGTGAAACTGAACGGCTTATTAAAAATGTATTAAACCCTAAAGAAAAAATAGTAAAGAAAGCTGATCCGAACATTACCAACCTTCAAACAAGTTTGACGTACAAGTTAGGTGCTAAAGTAGTGTTTCAACATGGCAGTTGTGGTAAGGGGAAGATGGTTATTCAATATAATAGTATTGATGAGCTTGAAGGAATTCTGGCACATATTAAATAGCATCTCAGGTAATACATAAGCGCTTAACGAAGTAGCGTCATTCCAAAATATTACTCACTCCCTGATAATAAAATCACTATCAAATTATCAGGAAAATCAATAAAACCAGAAACCCGATTAGAATTAAAAAGATTTTGGACAGGTCATCTTAGCCAGT
>JAUJGA010000312.1:0-9555 GCA_042095675.1 Gammaproteobacteria bacterium | reverse complement strand
ATGGGTAACTGTGTTCGGTGATCCTAAAATGACAACCGCATTACTGGATAGAATTACACATCATTGTTCTATTCTTGAAACAGGAAATACATCTTTTAGATTTATGCAAAGCAAAAAAAAGGCTCAAAAATAGCCCCGTAGGGTGGATCACTTTTAGATGCAAAAGTGGATCAGTTTTGGATGCTTATTGACAGACAATCGAATTAATGATAGTTTTTAGAAATTTGATCCTGCACTTGTGATCTAATAAAAATCTGTTCAGGTATAAAATGACGCATCTTCATGTCAATTGGGTATATTTATTCCACCCCAAATTGTCTAGACAATTTGGGGTGGAATAATCAGAGGTAACATAGTGCTTGATTTTATTTTTTTTTCATCAAAAGCCCATGCAAGGTTTTCAAAAGTTTCTTGATTCGTTAGAAGTTCCTTATAAAAGTCATACTGAATTTCAGGAATCTATATAAGAGAATGGTTATAGCATAGAGATCAGTGAAAATTATGATCTTGAACTTCTGCAAAAAATTGAGACTTATTATGATGAAATGATGGAGCTTACTGAGGACATTATTTCTAATGAGGAAGGTGCTTCAGAAATAAAAAATACCGGAATTACAGTAAATTTATCTAATGGTGATGTTGTTTTAGCAGATGTAAATCCCAATATTATTTATAAACTGTCTGTTGCACTGGATGCTGATGAAATCTTAAAACTGGTCAGTGCGATTGCAGATGCAGTGGAAAATCCAGATGTTCGGCCTTTATGTAAACGTTAAGCAATAAGCTCCTAGGCATAAAGCAGAGATTCACTAGTCTGACCATCATTTTCCAGGATTTTTCTTAGGTTTTTCAGAGCTTCCAGTTGAATCTGTCGAACACGTTCACGGGTCACACCAATTTCATGACCCACTTCTTCCAAAGTTGCATTATCATAGCCACGTAAACCAAAACGACGTTCCACTACTTCTCTTTGTCTTTCGTCTAATAATTCCAGCCACTCAGATAAATTTTCCTTTATATTTTCATTTTGCAAACTTGCAAAAGGATCCGGGTTATCTTTATCAGCAAGCATATCAATTAATGGACTTTCTGAGTCTTTACTCATAGGTACATCAACTGAGCTTGTACGCTCATTCAGTTTTAACATCTTCCGCACTACTTCAACAGGCTTGTCTAAAAGATCAGCAATTTCTTCTGAGCTGGGTTCATGATCCAACTCCTGAGTAAGACGTTTAGCCGCTCTGATATAAATATTAATTTCTTTAATAATATTAATGGGTAGGCGAATAGTACGACTTTGATTCATCAAACTGCGTTCAATAGTTTGACGAATCCACCATGTTGCATAAGTAGAAAAGCGAAAGCCTCGTTCAGGATCGAACTTTTCTACCGCATGCATTAAGCCCAGATTACCCTCTTCAATTAGATCTAATAAAGGTAAGCCACGATTTAGATAGCGTCTGGATATTTTAACCACTAAGCGTAAATTACACTCAATCATCCGCTTACGACCTTCTTCATCACCCTTTTGGGCCATGCGTGCATATTTAACTTCTTCTTCTGCAGTTAATAGAGAAGCAAAACCGATTTCATTGAGATATAGTCGAGTGGCATCCATATCACTCTTAGAACGGGATTTTTTAGGCTCAGTTAATTTTTTTCTTGGTATAGAGACTTCTTGTGAGGTTGGAGATTGCTTTCTTTTAGACTTAATAGTTTTAGATTCTATAGTCTCTTTTTTAAGACTATTATTTTCTTTTATTTCCTGAGCAAATGCACTGATCCTGTCAGCAGATGAAAATGAACTGCTTCTATCTAAATATTGCCCCTTAGAATCCATAACGCCCCCATTACCCTATACAAAACATTTACTTAACGAGGCAAATAAGTCAAAGGATTAACTGGTTTGCCATTTTTTCTAATTTCAAAATGTAATTTAAATTTATCTGTACCTGAACGACCCAAGCGAGCTATTGTCTGCCCCTTTTTTACATATTGCCCTTCAGTGACTAATAAGCTCTGATTATGTGCATAGGCACTTAAAAAAGTCTCATTATGCTTAATGATTATCATACGACCATAACCAACAAGACCTTGTCCACTATAAACCACCTTCCCTACTTCTGAAGATTTTATATTTGCATTAGGTGCGGCACTAATATCTATACCTTTTTTTCCCTTAGATGGAGAGTATTTCTGAATAACTTTACCCTTAACAGGCCAGGACCATTTAAGTCTGCCTGCAGACTTTGGATGTTTCGTCATCCGACTGTCTATTATCTTAGTTGCACCTGTTTTCTGTTTTATAGCAGATGCACTTTTGTATGTAGATTTTTTGCTAACTTGTTTCTTATTTACCTTCTTTTTAGTAACAGGTTTCAAAGCTAATTTTTGACCTGCATAAATCCGATAAGGTGCATATATTTTATTGTTTTTTGCAATCGTCTTATAATCAAAACCATATGACCAGGCGATAGAAAACAAGGTATCACCTTTTTTAACAACATAATATGCTGGTACAAGGCCAACAGATTTCTTCGTTTTTTTAGATGATGTACCATTACGCTGCTCAACAGGGGCATAAGTTGACGTACATCCAATAATGAACACCACTAAAAACCCAACTAGCAACAATTTATTTATATATAAGACCTTAATATTCATATTACTCTTATAATTTGTAAATAATATAAGCAATTACCCCCATAATTACGACTAACCACCCTATAATATCAACATACTTTCTTAGCTTAAGTTCCATTTCTTGCCCGCCCCACTTCATTAAAGAAGCCACAAGAAAAAAACGTGCTCCTCTTCCAATTAATGAAGCCAGAACAAATGGAATAAATAACATACCAATAGCACCCGCTGAGATAGTAAAAACCTTATAAGGTATTGGTGAGAATCCTGCAATAAATATAGCCCAAAAGCCCCACTCTGAAAACCATTCCTGAGTTAATACAAACTTCTCTTCCCAACGACCACCATCACCTACAAGTGGCTGAATTAAATCAATAAACCATAACCCAATAACATAGCCAAAAATTCCACCCAGCACCGAAGCCACTGTTGTTATCAGAGCAAAGCGCAGGGCTTTATCTGTTTTAGCCAATGCCATTGGAGCCAACATTATATCTGCTGGAATAGGAAAAAAAGACGACTCTGAAAAACTTAATCCGGCAAGGTAACGTTCAGCATGAGGGTGTTTTGACCAGGACATTACTTTTTCATAAAGGCTTGAAAATAATTTCATTTTGTTTCCATTAGTACATTAGATTACAATTTAATTTGATTAAATAAACATAAAATAAGTTATTTAAGCTATTTTTCCATTTATAAGAGGTACAAAACTTACTTTTTCCAAGGTCTTTTTATGATACTTATTACCAACCCTCTGAAAAACTAACAATTCCTGTTTTCCTTTTTCTCCCATAGGAATGATTAACCTGCCCCCATCAATTAATTGTTCCAATAATGATGTCGGTAAGGTTTCCGGAGCTGCCGTAACAATAATGGTATCAAATGGTGCTTTAGAAGACCACCCCCATCCACCATCACTATAATTTGTCAGAATATTATTAAGCTTAAGTTGACGAAACTTTTCTTTTGCACTGTCTAATAAAGGTTTAATCCGCTCCACACTATACACATTTGAAACTAATCTGGATAAAATAGCTGTCTGATAACCGGAACCTGTTCCCACTTCTAAAACTTTTGTGACACTGCCTCCTTCAAGAAGAAGTTGTGTCATCAAAGCTACCATATAGGGCTGTGATATAGTCTGTCCATATCCAATAGGCAACGAGATATTTTCATAGGCACGACTAGCCAGCGCTTCATCAACAAATAAATGTCTGGGAATTTCTGCAATAACTTTCAATACCTTTTCATCTTTAATTTTTTGCTCACGCAAAATACTCACCAGACGATCTCTGGTTCGTTGTGAAGTCATCCCAACACCGTTTAAGGATAGGCTCATTTTGTTTTTCCTGTTCTTTTTTCTGATAGTAGCTTAAATATTGATCAGCCATTGTTCCACTGATTCCAACATCTGATAGTTAGTTAAATCAATTTTTATAGGCGTGATAGAAACCTGATTGTGTTTAATGGCAAAAAAATCTGTACCTTGTCCTGCATCTGCTTCTTCTCCTATAGGCCCCAGCCAATAAACTTTTCTATTTCTGGGGTCAATAGTTTCTACTGCAGGTTCTGCCTTATGCCGTTTACCCAAACGAGTGGCCTGAAATGATTCAATGTCAGCATAGTCAATATCAGGTACATTAATATTTAGAATGGTGTCATTGGCTAAAGGCTTATTTGCAAGCTGTTGTATTACTTTAAGCACAACCTTAGCAGCCGTATCAAAATGCTTGCCCTCAAAACCATCCAGAGAAATAGCTATTGCCGGCAAGCCAAGAAAACGTCCCTCAGTTGCAGCAGCTACTGTTCCTGAATATAAAATATCATCCCCCATATTGGTGCCTCGATTAATACCTGAAATAATAATATCCGGGGGATCATCTGCTAATAAAGCTGAAATTGCAATATGAACACAATCCGTTGGTGTACCATTAATGGCAATAAAACCATTATCAGATGTTTCTGGTAATAAGGGTCTATCCAGAGTTAAGGAATTACTGGCACCGCTACGATCAAACTGAGGAGCAACAACTGTCACACGAGCTATTGTTTTGAGGTGTTTTACTAATGTATTTAAGCCTTGAGCCAAATAACCATCATCATTACTGACTAGTATATGCATTTATTTTCTTTGTCTTGATACTGAGATAAAATAAGTTAGAATATCATGAGATAATACTCAAAAAATGACAGTATTCATATAGTTGTAGCTTAATTTTTAAAAATTAATTATATATCAGGTAAAAATGACTAAAAAACAGCAAAAAGAATCTTCACAAAGTAATCTTTTTCAGGAATCACTCAAGGGCATAAAGCCTTTAAAAAGTGATCGTATTGATCTATATGCCCATCCTAAAAATACTTGTCATTTTAAAGACAAGTCTGATTATACAGCGGATAATATCAGCCACACGCTTTCAGGTCAGCAGGAAACCCATAATGTCAGTGGAGAAGAGTTTATTTTTTTTGCCCATACTGGTCTACAATTGAAAACTCAAAAACATTTACGCCAGGGTAAGATTCCTATTGATGATCATCTGGATTTACATGGTCTGAGTATAAACGAAGCCAGAGAGCTTTTAGTGGAATTTATCGATTTTGCACAAAAACAAAAAATTCGCTGTGTACTACTTATACATGGAAAAGGTTATCGGGCTAATTCTGATCAGCCCGTCCTGAAAAATAAAATCAATAACTGGCTCAGACAACATCCCGGCATCCTGTGCTTTTCTTCAGCCCAGCCAAGAGATGGTGGCACCGGGGCAGTTTATATTTTAATAAAAACGTAATTACTCAGCATATTGGCTAACAAATAACAGTTGAACCTTATGCTTACTTATTTTTAGAACTTAGACTCTTTATTACAATAAGTCACTACGCTTGTTATGCACGCTTCTGGTGCAGACAGTTCTAAGTACTAAAAACACGCAGGATCAGTACTTTTACGAAAATAGAAATTTTCTAAGGTACTAAAGTAACCATAAGACTTTTGTTGATTTAAAGTGAGTCATTACAAAAATAGAAGTATTTCTTTGCTTGAACTAACTTATTCGCCTGATGAGCAATACAGCAATAGTAAAAGTTATCAGAGTAACCATGCTTGCACTAATAAAGGGGCTAAGGTTATAAACCAGCCCAAACTGTGCCACAACTTTATTGGCAATAGTAAAGATAACACCAATAAAAACACCTATCATTAGGCGATTACCTGCATTATTTGTTCGAGAAGAATCAAACACAAAAGGTACTGCAAACAATAGCATTGCTGCAATTGAAAACGGAGCTATTATTTTACTCCAGAATGCCATCCAGTATTGCTGACTATCCAATCCATTACTATCCAGATACTCAGCATATTGAAAAAGTCCACGAGCCGGCAAAAATTCTAATTTTGAAACAATAACATCCACCAGTTCCATATTCAAAAGAGTTGGCCAGATCGCATTGTCAACCTTGTTTGTTACAATTTTTTCTTCCGTAATAAAAGTTTGCTGAATGTCATATAACACCCAATCCTCACCATTAAACTTTGCCTTTTCTGCTTTGGTAGAAACTTTTAAAGTTTTATCATCAGCAAAAGTAAACATTGTAATACCAATCAAGTCTTTATTAGAAGCAATGGCCGCTATTTTTGTATAATTATTTTTATCTCTAACCCAGGTTACTTCTTCAAAACGAATACTAGTCACACCATGTACTTTATTTGCATAATGATTTTGTGCGATGCTTTCCGTAACTGGGATGACATACTCTCCCCAAAGTAACATCAGTAATGCCAGAATAAAACCAGCATTCATTACAGAAAAAATAATGCGTGCAACAGAAACACCAGCGGCACGAATAATCACTAGTTCACTATTACTATTAAGTGCCCCCAGGCCAATCATTGCACCTAATAATACAGAGAATGGATAAAGTTCATAAATTCGGCGTGGCATCGTCATTAAAGTATAGTAAAAAGCATCTGCTGTTGTAAAAGTATTCTTACCTATATATTTGAATGAATCAGATAAGGCAATAAAACCATATAGGGCAACAATCACTAATAAAAATAACAAAGTTGATATAAATACAGTTTTTATTATATAGCGATCAAGTATTTGCATGGCAAGCTCAGAAATTATAGAACTTAAAGGGAGAGAAATAGCTGGAGAATTGAATTATAAATGATGACTAACTTCATGTTCGGTTAATTTATGACTAAAGTGGCTGAAAAAAAAGCTAAAGCCCCATAAAACACTGATAAAAGTAATTTGCAAGGATAATAACACAAAAGATAAAAGAGTAATCAGCATCGCAAAAATACTAAAAACAGATTGTTTACTACGCTCTATTATTTTTTTCATGAAGTATGTCTTTATTTAAATTGATAAAAATTAATGTAAAAAACCCGGTAAACTTAATGTAAATGGTGCTATTTCTGCATCAAATAATTGTCCATCGGAGGCTTTCATTTGATAACTCCCTTGCATGCTACCAACGGGTGTTCTTATTATAGTGCCACTGGTATAAGTGAAGTCTTCACCTGGCTTTAATACTGGCTGTTCACCCACTATTCCAGGGCCTTTAACCTCTTCTGATTTAGACTCTGCATCAGTAATAATCCAATGACGTGATAATAGTTGTGCAGTGACTGTTCCTATATTTAAAATATTAATAGTATATGAAAAGACATAACGATTATCTGCCGGGAGTGACTGCTCCTTGATATACTGTACTGCCACATCAATTGAAATATTGTGCTTTTGAATTTCCTGAGACATATTTACCATTTAAGCTTGTTGAAACGTATTATGCCTATCTTCAGAATGATATTGAGCATCAATATGAACTTTAGCTTTTAAAACTGCGTCATTGATCGCTTTTTCCATTTCCGAACGTTCTTTAGACGTAAGAAAAAAAGCCATATCCACATCATGACGAACATATCGTGCTGGCAGCATATTTAAGGCAATACAGGCAATATCCTGTAAATAATTTTCGTCAATATTTTTAACATCTTCCACAAAGCATTGCATTAACTCTTTCACAACCAGAGTTTCATAATAATTATGGATAGAATCAAAACGCATAGTTACTCCACAAAAGATTTACATCTAAACAGATTGAGCATAAAACTAAATTACAAAAAATACAAGCTGTAGCATTGTCCAATGTGAAATGAGTCTGAACAAAAGGTTTCATTCCAACGTGAAATGAGTCTGAAGTAGCGTAATTTATTTAAAAATCGTTCATGAGCAACCAATGAAAACAATCATGAAATTAGAAGAATTAGAAACAATTGATCATTTGGATCAATTTCTCAATGGAACTCAAGCGGTAATATTTGAGACTGTTGCTGTTAAAAAAGAACGATACGGGTGGATACAACATGAGTTGGCTAGCTTTGATTATCTAAGCCTGAGCAAGGCCAATAAAGGGGTTGTGGTTCGTTATCTGTTTAAAGTTTCTAGCTATTCTAGGCAGCAGATAACACGCTTGATTGGATAATATAGTGACACTGGATATATAAAACATCGCCATGTTTGTGTCGAAAAATTCCAAACAAAATATACCCGTGATGATATCGGCCTGATGGCTAAAATGGATGAACTCTATGATACACACTATGGACACACCATTAAAAAGCTCTGTGAACGTGCATACATTGTTTTTGGCTCTGTTCACATTAAGTATTGCTTTTCTTTTTTTGTACTCTTACTAAATTGATTACTTAATTGTACAAACTCTTTAATGCTCAATGTTTCAGCTCGCCTTGAAGGGTCAATATCACATGATATTATTTCTTCATCAGTTAAAATTGTCTTTAAATTATTACGCAAGGTCTTTCTACGTTGTGAAAATGCAGACTTTGCAATAAATGATAAGCTATCTAATTTTCCATCAATTAAGCCACCGGATATTTGTCTTGGTGTTAATTGAATAATAGCTGAATCAATTTTAGGTGCCGGTGTAAATGCGCCGGGAGGAACAATAAATAATTGCTCAGCGTGACATAAATACTGAACTAAAATACTTAAACGTCCATAGGCTTTAGTCCATGGCTGAGCTGTTAGCCTTTCTACAACTTCTTTTTGCAGCATAAAATGCATATCATCGATAATATGGACATTATCCAATAAATGAAAGATGAGTGGTGTAGAAATATTATAGGGTAGATTTCCTACTAGACGGACTTTTGCTGAAGCATCAGTTTTTGGCAATAGAGATGAAAAATCAAATTGCAGAGCATCTGCATTATGTATTGTAAAGTTATTATAAGATATGAATTGTTGTTCAAGGATAGGAATAAGATCTCTATCAAGTTCAATCACATCAAGTTGCTTACAACACCGCACTAGATGCTCGGTCAGCGCACCTTTACCTGGACCAATCTCAACGACATGCTGTTTATCTGTAGCAGCAATTGAATTAATAATACGTTGGATAATGTTCTGATCATGAAGGAAGTTCTGACCAAATCGTTTTCGGGCTTTATGAGTCAAATGGAGACCTAAGTTATAGATTTAATATTGAGATATTATAAGATAAGAAACAATGAACAACAATGCATATGAAACAACTATTTTGCAAATACTAGCATTGTCGAATGTGCAATTAGTTTGAACAAAAGGTTTCATTCCAACGTGAAATGAGTCTGAAGTAGCGTAATTTATTTAAAAATCGTTCATGATCAACAAATGAAAACGATCATGAAATTAGAAGAATTAGAAACAATTGATCATTTGGATCAATTTATCAATGGAACTCAAGCGGTAATATTTGAGACTGTTGCTGTTAAAAAAGAACGATACGGGTGGATACAACATGAGTTGGTTCGCTTTGATTATCTAAGCCTGAGCAAGGCCAATAAAGGTGTTGTTGTTCGTTATCTGGTTAAAGTTTCTAGCTATTCCAGGCCGCAGATAACACGCT
>JAUJGA010000311.1:0-8309 GCA_042095675.1 Gammaproteobacteria bacterium | reverse complement strand
TGCTCTTTTTCCTTTTCATGTTCAGCATCTTTATTCTCTAATTTTTTGGAAAAAGTATCGGCTGCGCCATCCAACATATGTTTCTTCCAATTAATAACCTGGGTGGTGTGGACTTCAAATTCTGAAGCAATTTCTGCAACTGTTTTATGGCCTTTAATCGCTTCAATGGCTACTTTTGCTTTAAACTCATTACTGAATAATTTTCTTTTTCTGCTCATTTTTCGTTCCCCGTTAGGTTAGCTCTTATATCTTAACCTATTGTCCAGTTTTCGGGGTCCACTATAGTTTTATAGCAAAAAGGTTCAGCCTGATGAGGTGGCTTATCATATATCTAAAAAATTTCATTCTATTGAAAAAAAAGCCAAAAAAACTAGCAATAATATTGATTTTTCTAAACTAAAAGCTTCGCTAGGAAAATCTATATATTGATGCAAGTTTTTTGTTTTGGTTTATATTAAAGGGTTTACACATGTATACAAATTCTGAGCTTTCAAATAATAAAGGCCAAACAGCTAAGTAATAGGGCTACCTTAGGAATGTTTATTGCAAGTTTAATCATAAAAATTTAATTATTATTTTTTTAGTTTCTGCTTATTCTCTTCATATTGAGCGGCAGCTTCTTTTTTATTATTTTCATACTTTCCAGCAGCATCATGGTTTTTTTGATCTGTTTGGTTTTGTTTAACTACATTATTCTTTATAGCATTAGCTTCGGCATCAATTTTATCTTCTGCATCACGCATTTTTTCTTCATCAGCGGCATCTTTTGTCCTTTTTGCTCCTGCACCATGATCACCTTCTTCCGGTTTTTTAAGTTTTGGGGTTATTTGTAATTTAGGTATATTTGGGGCTTGTTCAGATTTTTGAATGGTTGCATGTTTCTTTTTACTGTGTTTGGATATTTGAGTAAAAGATGTACTATTTTTGGTTTTTGTCTGCTGATGACTCGTTTTGATATTAGTTGCATCAGGTAATGTAATTCTTGCCAGGAGAGTATCAATGTCAGCTTTTTTTAGATTCATGGGGATTCCCTGTTGTTTACTACCGGCATTCAAACTTCTTAGTAATCCATGAAAACTACCGCTATTATCCAGAACTCCCACTGTTTTGTGGCCTTGAACGAGTGTTAGACCTGTCTCTGCAAGTCTATTTTGTAAATCGGTACCAGAATAACTATTTTTCCAGGCAGTAAGGATTCTGCTTCTAACATCAGTGAGTTTAATCCCAGTCCTTATTTCCTGTTGCCACTCTTTGTGTTTCATTATAGATGATGATCTTATAGCCTGATGTAAACCTGCTTTAGTCATGGCTTCAGCAACATCATCACGACCTTCTTTTCTTAAGTGTTTGATGACATTTTGATTAAATCTACCGACTGTAAATTGATGACCCAGATCGAACTCTGCAATGCGAGCTACTTTTTCCTGTCTGGCCATGTAATTATCCATTCTAATATTGGTTCCGTCTTCATTCACAAGTGAGAGCATTCTGTGAATATGACTACGATTTTTCTTCACATGACCAATAAGAGCATTGGGCTGATTAAAAGTATTAAACTCCTCGTCCCAAAGTTTTATGACATACTCAAATTCTTTTTGGCTTAATTGTGGTTCACCAGGTGAAGAATTAATTGATGTGTGAGCCATTGAATAGTTAATATTATTAGAAAGTAGACCCAGAGCATGCATTTCCCTGCTTGCATCTTTCCAGTTATCAGAGATAAGATTTTTTGTTCCTAGTTCTATAATTTTTTCATTATCATCCATTTTTAGAAAATGACCAGCAGTTTGTGAATATCCAGAGTGGATGGTTGTTTTAAAAATCATACACCAAGGACTTTTACAATTGCCAGAGTCATTTTTGACAGCTCAATTTTTATTTTTCTGAGCTCATTAAGCTCAGGTACTGTCGCATCAGTATTGGCTGCTCTGGCTAAGTCATTAATATTTTTACCTTGCTTGTTCAGTTCCGCATGAAGTTTTCGCAAATGCTCAGCATTGCCAATGATTATCTTTGTTGGTGGAGTAGGTAACCAGGATTCTGGACTTCGCTTTCTAAAAATTAGATGACGACAAATGCCAGCCATGGACATTTTACGTTTATCTGCAAGTATTGATAAACCATAATACTCTTCTTCATCCATCCTCACTCCGACGAGTTTGATTAAGATCCTTTTCTCGCTCATGATCTACTCCAGAAGCATCAGATTGAAACTTTATAGTGCTAGTCAATTTTTAATGAATTGTGCTTATACTGTCTACTTGATATAAACTCATTCACCTCACTAAGACGATATCTGATACTCCTTCCTATACGATAAAATTTTAGGTTAGTACGGTTGGTACATCGCCAGACGGCTAATGTCTCAATTGTAATCCCTAAAATTTTTGAGACATCGTTTGGTTTTAACAAAGTATTTTCAAGAATCAGTTGTTTCTTTTTTTCTGCTTCTTCTGAGTGAGTCATTATTTCTGTATTGTTACCATTTCCTAATAAATTCTTATTTTTAAATGTCATATCTGTTGCTCCATATTCTGTAAATTCTTTTATTAACAAAGCTTGTTTTAAAATAAATCTAATATTTGTTTCTTAATAAAAATGCATACATATACCTTATGCCGCAAACAAATAAAATAAAATATTTCTTAGATAATTAATCTATAATTAGAAAGGTTTTTATATGAAAATAAGCGGTTATATGATTGATATATAAGTAAAATAAAACTATCAGAAAAAACATTTAACTGTTAGAAAAACAAAGTAAAAAAGCAACTTAAAAATTTATCTGATAGAAGAAATGGAGAAACTGATAGAAGAAATAGGGGAGCTGATAGATAAATTACTACTACTGATAGTAAAAATTATTTTCTGTAATGAAAATAAATCTAATTTGATGAAAATTTAAAGAAAAAAAGACAATATTTATCAAATTAGATTAAATATTTTATTTTTTTGATGAAGGATTTCTTTTCTTTGAAGGTGAAATTATTGTAATAAGATGAGACATTGAAGTTTTAGTTTTTTTCATTTGAACTAATTTAAGCTCTTTATTTTCAAGAAGACTTTCAGTAAATTGTTCTTTATCTCTGTAACCTGGAGTGTCAGATATTTCAGTGATTGCTTTTCCATCCTTAAAATAGATTTGATTTACAAAATCAGCAATAGCTTTTAAACCTTTAGAAGGGTGACTAATCGCCGGCTCCCATCCTTCTAGTTTAGATTCTAATTTTTTGATCTTATTTTCCAGATCTTTTATTTTGTTATCTCTGATGGAACCATTTGGTGAAATAGGTATTAATACTTCGGGCACTGAATCTTCATTGCAAACTTCTGTTAAATACTTGAACAGCTCTTCTTTTGAAATGATGGGGTTGTCGTTAAATAGTTTTTTAGCAGCTTCAGACTGGTGATCATAATCTTTTGCTATTAATTGATTATCCTCAATTGCTGCTAATAATTGAGTACGCATCATTAATGCAATCTCACTTTCATATTCGGATAAGTCTCGAAAATTTTGTTCATGTTGATGAAGAGGTAATTTAAAATTATTGTATAAATAAGAAATTTGATTGACAGTTAAATGTGAAATTTTTTTCCAATGCTGAAAATATTGCTTTTCATCAATAATTTTATCTTGATTTTTTGACAGAAAAGGGAAAATTTTATAAATAACTTTAAGCATAGAATCTATTCTCAGGAAAAATATACAAGTAACAACTTAGAAGATATAATAACCGAGCTGATTTACGAATGTAAATCAAAAGTTGCCTATAGGTGACCTGGCATAGATGTAGGTTTGACTAAAAATCAATAATTTCAATAGGTTAGATAATAAAGTGGCGTCCCCTAGGGGGTTCGAACCCCTGTTACCGCCGTGAAAGGGCGGTGTCCTAGGCCACTAGACGAAGGGGACAATTCATTTTTTGAAATGCCTTCGTAGCACATAGCTATAAAGTGCGCATATTATATGGTCGGTTTTATGAATAGTCAAACATTAATTCAAGCTTTTTGAATTAAATTATCTATAACCCCTCTTATATCATTTAAATTACTAATTAAACATTCTATTATGGATAAAAAACATTAGTTTTTATAACATATAGGGATCAAAAAATGAATATATCAGGATATATTGAGCATTATGAATAATCTGACGCAATCTCCGGTATGGTTGGCACTTCAAGCACATTATGATGATATTAAAGATATCCATATGAAGGAGCTTTTTTCTGAAGATGATCAGCGTTTTAATAGATTTTCAATTCACGCCAATGAAATTATGCTGGACTATTCAAAAAATCGAATTAATCAACAAACAATGCCATTATTATTTGATTTAGCCAGGCAGAGTAATTTATCAAAATGGCGTGATAAGCTGTTTTCAGGTGTTGCGATTAATGCAACGGAAGGGCGTTCTGTTCTACATAGTGCATTGCGGAATCGTTCTAACCAGCCAGTTATGGTTGATGGTCAGGATGTGATGCCTAAGGTGAGAGTGGTTTTAGATCAGATGCGTCAATTTTCTGAGCTTGTTCGTTCGGGTAAATGGCGTGGTTATAATGGTCATAGAATCAAAAGCATTGTAAATATCGGCATTGGTGGTTCTGATCTTGGCCCTCATGTGGTGTGTGACGCCTTGAAGCCTTTTGCTCAGCATGATTTAGATGCTTACTTTGTCTCCAATGTAGATGCCTCAGATATACTGGAAACCTTAAAAAAAGTTGATCCTGAAACAACCTTATTTATTATTGCTTCTAAAACTTTTACCACACAGGAGACCATGTTAAATGCTTTTAGTACGCGTAAATGGTTTTTAGATCAAGTGGGTGATGAAAAAGCCATTGCAAAACATTTTGTGGCAGTGACTACGAATATTGAATTAGCCACGGAGTTTGGTATTAATAAGGCCAATACTTTTGCTTTTTGGGATTGGGTTGGCGGTCGTTATTCATTATGGTCAGCCATTGGTTTAAGTATTGCTGTTTATTTGGGGATGGATCATTTTGAGGAACTTTTAGAAGGTGCTGAAGAAATGGATCAGCACTTTAGAGAAGCACCTTTAGAAGAAAATATCCCTGTAATAATGGCATTATTAGGGGTTTGGTATAATAATTTCTTTGCAGCAAAAACTCATGCTATTATTCCTTATAGCCAGTATTTAGCTAGATTACCAGCTTTTCTACAGCAATTGGATATGGAAAGTAATGGTAAAATGATTGATCGTAATGGCCAGAGAGTGGATTATAGTACTGGTCCGGTGATTTGGGGACAGGCAGGCACTAATGGTCAACATGCATTCTTCCAGTTAATTCATCAGGGCACACAATTAATTCCGGCAGATTTTTTAATTTCTGCATTAAGTCATCAAGCTTTGAGTACACATCAGCGGGTATTATTTTCCAATTGTCTAGCACAGACTAAAGCATTAATGTTGGGCAAGACTCATGCAGAAGTACTGGATGAAATGAAGCAACAGAGCTTTGATGATGAAAGCATTGAAAAAATATCACCGCACAAAGTCTTTGAGGGTAATAAACCAACCAATACTATTATCTTTGATCAATTGACACCAAAATCACTGGGCTCAATTTTGGTAATGTATGAGCAAAAAGTTTTTGTTCAGGGTGTGATCTGGAATATAAACTCCTATGATCAATGGGGCGTTGAGTATGGTAAAGTTTTAGCGAGTCAAATATTAGAAGATTTACAGGCTCCGGGTGATGTCGATGGACATGACTCATCAACTAATGGTTTAATTAATTATCGTAAAAAAATTTATTTTAATAATGCTAATGAAACAACTATCGATTAAGCTTGTTTAAACCTAGAAAACTATATGGACTCCGTCCTTGTTTCAAGTAAATATTCATTTTTTAACAAATTAATGAGATGCCTAAGTATATCCGGTCTTTATTTGAGGAAGCTATCCTCTGACCTAGATGATGTTCGTACCCTTATTCCTTATAGCAGTGTAGGTATTAAATACCACATTTTCTATCAGGTTTTAAAAGGGTAGATCTTACCAATTTGTCATCTACTGCAACTTACGTGCAAACTCGGTTGGATCTTTTCATTATTTCAACAATAATGAGTTTCTTTTTATTTTTAAAAATTGAAGAGTAATTGCTGATGCAAGTTCTGGCATATATTTTTCACCTTTAGCTAGAATAACCCTGCATATTCGTGCTATTTTGTTAGCAAAAGCAACTCTAGCCTTACTTTTATGCATTCGGCATAATAGTTGATGTATCCATTGGCTTTGGGGATCAGTCTTTGTTCCAATGGCATAGACAACGGATGTTGCACCATTGACTAATAAGGTTCGTAAGTAGGTGTCAAAAGATGCTCAGGAAGATGAAGGCTTAGGCTACACTTGGTGCCATTGATTATATTAATAAGCCTATCGATCTAGAATTATTAAAATTAAAAGTTAGGCAGCTAATAGACTAAAGTTTTAAGCAGAGCCTGCTATAAGTCATATATAAATTTTAGGATAGAAAAATGAAAAGAGTAACGTATAAAGATTTAGTGGCAGATATTACTCCTCAAATTAAAGAGTACTATCCCTGGGATATTGAAGAAAAGCTGGACAGTAACGATGATATGTTGTTTCTTGATGTACGTGAAAATCAGGAATACGATACCATGTGTATAGAAGATTCACTGCATGTGCCTCGAGGTATTCTGGAAACAGCAGTGGAATGGGATCATGAAGAAACTGAACCAGAGTTAGTTGAAGCACGAGACAGAGAAATTATTGTGGTCTGTCGCTCCGGCAGTCGTAGTGTTTTTGCGGTCTATACTCTGATGCAGATGGGCTATAATAATGTCTCATCTCTGAAGACGGGATTACGTGGTTGGAATGAGTATGACTTGCCCCTGGTTGATATGGAGGGTAATTCCATTGATCCGGAACTGGGTGATAAATACTTTGCCAACAAATTACTTGATTATCAACGTAAGCCTGCTGCTTAAGTTAAGTGTAGTGTTTCAGACTTGCAAGTAACTCTTTATCTTGTATTTATACACTTTTTGGAAACAACAATGTGAAAGCCCTGATGAACGTTAAATTAAAATATCAACATCATATAGCTTTGTTGCTTGCTCTATTTTTATTAATTTTTATAATATCGTCTTTATAACAATCTGTAATCAGTGCTTTTTGAACTCGTTCTGTTTAATGGTTATTTGAAAATTCAGCAAAAGCACGAGAAAATGTGGACTCTCCTGGAATATCACTTTTTCTTTCCCAACCACAAATACGTCTTATTTTGATATCTGATTCCAAACGCTCTATTAACATTCTTGTTGTAGGCATATTGTAAACTGTCTTAGCTACAAACGCTCGTGCTTATAGGAGATCTATCACTTTCTACTCTACCAACCAGTGCATTAGAACTTAGTGTATATTCTTCTACTCTTAATAATTCCAGAATGCTAATGAGTTGTTGCTGTTTTTCAGACATCTCACCAATCTCTTCTACTATCCAAGGAAAAAGTGAGCCTTGTATTTGTTCCCATTTCTGTGCTAAAGTGTCTCTTAACATACTAATACTACAAGCTTTTTTTGTTTTTGTCTGCAAACAAATTATAACAAATCTGGCTTGGATTTTCTTCGAAAATTAGCAATTCAGCTAAGAAACTCTCTTAAATTGTTAGTTTTGCAAGTACCTCTATATTTTAGTGAAACCTCGATAGTGGCTTCTCAGGTAGCATGATTAGTAATGAAAGTTGGCTTTGAGACAACTGATCAGATAGAAAAAGAGCAGATTCTGGTTGAGCTGGATGATGAAATTTTGAACTCTAAAATAAAGGCTATCAAAGCATCTATTAAAGAAATTCGTCTGCAATTGGAAAAAGTTAATAAAGATTTGCGGTGTTATACCAAGCTATTAAAAAAATGTATCCCAACAGCAATATGATGAAGTTTATTATAACAAAATGACCCTGGAGCAGAAGCATATTGCCTTGCAAGCTTAATTAAGCACCTTAAACATTGAGCATCGCCAAAATATTATTCGTTCACCTTATAGTGGGGTCATTGCTAAAAAATATATTAGTCGAAGAGAGTGGGTTGATCAAGGTGGTGAAATAGCGACTCTGATTAATCCTGATAATATTGATGTATTATTTAATATTTCAGCCAGTTTTATCAAACAGCTTGATTATAAAAAAAATTGATGTGCAGATTAATCAGAAAAAATATCAGGCTAGCATCCAAGGCTTGATTAAGCAGGGGGATGCTAAAACTCGCACTTTACCCCTGAAAATTAAACTTGATATAGTGGATGATTCATTGTTTGGTGGTC
>JAUJGA010000310.1:0-7310 GCA_042095675.1 Gammaproteobacteria bacterium | reverse complement strand
GCTTTATTCACATATCCATATGTCTGCCAGACCGAAGAGACACTTGTGATATATCTCGTAGGGAATGGCTTGGCCTGTTAATATGTGAATAAAGCGGTGCTGCAAATAAATCTCACTTTTTAATATTATTGAGGTAAAATGTTCCACTCATTTTTCAGAAGACCCAAATAAATTAAACCTGTAATTTTTTATCTTCTTTTCTATGGCGTACATGCCCGTTAAAGAGATAATAATAGAAAGAATAAAGACCATTGCTAAATGTAGATAGGGAGTGTGGATCTTATTAATTAATGAAGAATAATCAATTATCCAGATGGCTAAAAAATGTGATAAAAATAATCCATATGATAGATCCCCCAGAAAAGAATTAAAAGGTATTTTTATTTTGTGATTCCCTAAATATACTATAATCGGCAATCCAATGATGACGCCAAGAATCGTTTCTCTGACAAAAGGGGTAATCAACATTTTGTTAATTCCCAAAATAATTAATAAAAAAAGCAGTATTATATAGACAATAATAGGGAAATACAGATCAAATAAATCAGAATTACCATTATCAGCTGTATTCTTATAAATCGATGCTCCTAAAATAAACATAAAAAATACACCGGGTAATAATCTATAACCAAAGTGATTTGTATTAATAATACCGATACTTGCAATAATAAAAATACATAATGAGATTATTGCTAGAATTATTTTTACATATTTAAAATAAATGATAAAAGGGAGAAGTAAATAAGCCTGGAGTTCAACACCTAAAGACCATGCTGGGGGCACTAATCGCCATTTCGGATCTTGTAAAATAGAACTGTCGATCAACATATAGTAGTTAAGAGGAATGATAACTATATTATTGATGACTGCAACAAGTTCAAATTTTGGATTGCCATAATTTGTTGCTAAAAGAAATATCAGACTCAGTATTGCTACAAAAAAATATTGAGGAAAGATTCTTAAAAAACGCTCATAATAAAAAAGTTGATAGAGAGGTTTTCCGGAAGCAAAAAACTTTGAAAACAGATTGCATACAACAAATCACGCCAACATATAAAAGGAAACAACTGCAGCAACACCGGAATTAAACCCATGCAGAAGGATACCTGAATGAGAAAGTAAAACAAGACCAAGACTGGCTAAAAAAAACGAAAATATCCAAACATCATAATCCTAAAATTGTTGATACTAACATAAGCAGGTAAGTAACAGCAAAATTCTAAAAATGCTGCTTATACGTTTGCCCCAAGATGACACTGCTCTATTACGGGTGCAT
Organism: Gammaproteobacteria bacterium; assembly: GCA_042095675.1. GTDB lineage: Bacteria > Pseudomonadota > Gammaproteobacteria > GRL18 > GRL18 > GRL18. The sequence continues at coordinate 6,034 of JAUJGA010000310.1, read as the reverse complement.
GATTATAGCAAGTGACTGGACTCAGAGATTTTTACTGAATAAAAAGCGGTTGTTGTTAAAACTGAAAACGTTTAGAATGATGCGTTTCATTTATATAGTGTAGCATTGAGACATGAAAATTAAAAAATATTTTAACAAATCGAAACTTCCAATCATTATCTTAACGATAACACTGCTAATTTCTCCATTCATCTCAATTTCATTCATGGCCTTGACCGATTTTTTTACCTTTCAAAAAGCTGTTGATCCAAAAATGGAATTAACAGCACATCGATTTTCCTACTACTTTAAACAACGTTTTAACAAAGAGCGTGTTAAATTGACGGCACCCGAACCCCTGAAGGATAAGGATTCACCACTGATCACATTCTCAATAATGATTAATCCCGAGCTGCTCAGCCAACTTAATTCTGACCTGCCAGATAGTGGCAAGGAACAATATGTTGACGGTTATATGAAAATAAGTGGTGATGATAGTGTAAAAAAAATCAAACTTCGATATAGAGGTGATAACAACTATCACTGGTTATATGATAAAAAATCTCTCAGAATAAAATTGTCAAATGATGTTTTTAACATGGAGAAAAATTTTAATTTAATTAATCCTGCTATGATTACCAGCTTCAGAGATGTGATCAATTATCAGACAACCAGAGATCAAAATATAATTTCTCCGGATTGTTACCCTGTTAGAGTTAAAATTAATGGTAAGTATATGGGAGTCTATCTATACCTCAGTCAGGTAGACGAAAGCCTTTTACGTAAGTACAAGCGGATGCCTGGCAGTATCTATAATGGTGATCCGAGTAATCAACATACCCTTAATTACTTTAAAGGTAAACATTTATGGAATTATGAAAAAAACTGGTTTAAAAAATCATCACGTAATGCAGAACAAAAAAAGAATCGGGAAGATATTGCTTTTTTTATCAGCTCTGTGGATAAACTTGAGGGGAAAGACTTTGTTGATTTTGTAGAGACTTATTTGAATAAAAGTGCTTTTTTAAGCTTTATTGCTGTTGATAGATTATTTGGCAGCCATCATCATGATTATCAACATAACCATAAAATTTACTTTGATCCCTATACCGGGAAATTTGAACCTATTAGCTGGGATCTCCGATTTTGGTTGTTAGAACCACAGAAAGACTTATCGCTATACCCCTTGCAGCTGAAACTTGCCAGTAATCCGATTTATGATGCGCAAATAGATAAAATAGTTTATCAACTCATACAATCAGGCATATATAATAAGGTGCTGAGTGACTATGATAAGCTGGTTGATACGATGCTGCCCGATCTGAAAAGTGATGTTTATCGTGATGGAGCAATAGTTAGAAAAGAAATATCACTACTTGCAGTATCAGAGCCTTATAGAATTGAACAATTTTTTAAAAGAATGAAACATGATAAACATATTTTTAAAAAACGTATCGACTATCTTAAAAAACTTTATGAAACGGTAATTTTAAACTACCAGATTGAAAAGATGTCCGATCTTGAATATAAATTAACTTTTTCTATTGGAGCTAATAACCCTGTTATTGCAGACTTTTCTAAATTGAAACAATCAACAGCCTATCAAATAATAAACGATCAACAACAGCTCATTAAGAAGACAGTCATTCTTTACCCAGGTAAAAAAATTGTACCTGATACACAAACATTATTGCCAACGCAGGGATGGGGAACTGATACGGTGCAAGATTATCAGCAGCAATATGAAGTCATACTAAAACTTGATGCCTCTTCTGAACAAAGCATAAAAGAACAGTTTGCTAAAATAGGCTTTTTCAATTATCTGACTGATACAGCAGTGATACCTGTTTCTGAATCACTCAAATCAGAGCAGAATTTAACACCCAACAGCTGGTATCCGGAAAGAGAAATACAACAAAAAATATTTAGTGGTGTTGTTGAAATCAAACAAAACCAGGAGTTTGATAAATATACTTCGGTGCTGATAAAACCCGGTACGACATTTATTATGTCACCAGCTAAGTCACTTTATTTCTATGGGCAGGTGATAGCCAAAGGAACTGCTGAACAGCCCATACGTTTTATTGCTCAAGATCCTGAGCAACCCTGGGGTATTGTCGTCGTTCAGGGGCAGTCTGCCAGTGGCAGTATCTTTGAATATTGCCAATTTAGTAATGGTTCTGTAGCGACTAAAAACCTGATTCATTATACTGCCCCTTTTAACTTGCATGATATGGATTGGTTTGAAGTCCGTCATTGTACAATTGGGAAAAACTTCCATGGTGATGATGCAATGCATATTGCTTATGCTAAAGGACTGATTGAACACAATGAATTTACTAATGCACGAAGTGATGCACTGGATATTGATATCTCTGAAGTTATAGTCAATCATAATGTGTTTTATCAAAGTGGCAATGATGGCCTGGATATTATGACAACACAATTGAAATCAAGTGATAACTTATTTATAAAAAATGGAGATAAAGGTATCTCCATAGGAGAATGGTCCTCTGCAGAAGTTCACTCAAGCTATTTTGATAAAAATTATGTAGGGATAGAAATTAAAGATAAGTCAACACTCAAAGCCAGTCGATTAATTATTGCAAACAGTCAAAAAAAAGCCATAAATCTTTATAATAAAAACAAGCGCTATGGTGAAGGGGGCTTTTTAACTGCGCAGGATGTCCTACTAATAGGAAATAATCCGGAAAACAAACAAATATCTGCGGACAATAAATCCACAATAGAGTATCTTGAGGAAGTAGAAATAAGTAATACGGTATCAAAAAACTGGTATAAAAAATTACTTAAAAAAGAGCATGAATTTAAGACTGAAACTAATAGATATTGATGGTCAATTTTGATAATATACAAAATCTTAACGCTGGAACAAAAAAATAGTTTTTTAACTAATTGATAGGCCGAACATTAAAAACTTAAATGTTAAAAGAAATGAACTAAAGTACTATATCAATAACCTTGAATACCACGTATTGATCAAGCGCTTAAAACACGTTCTAAAGTCTGATAAATACAGCATTCCAGGTAAGGGTTATTTTATCAGAAGTTTGTATTTTGACTCGTATAACGATACCTGTCTCTATCAAAAACAATCAGGGATCCATACTCGTCAAAAATATCGTATGCGTATTTATGATCTGAAATCAGATATAGTTAAGTTTGAAATAAAAAATAAAGCAAATAATCAAATATATAAAGAAACGGCCACCATCAGCAGAGACAGTGCTTATCGGATTATTGAAGGTGATTATGGTGAGTTACTAAAATATAATAATCACATATTAAATAAAATATTTATCACCTTCAATTCACAACTCTATCGTCCTAAAGTTATCGTTGATTACGACAGGGATGCATTTATGCTGGATTTTTTTAATTTGCGTATTACGATTGACAAAAACTTACGTTCAAATAATACCGACTTTGACCTGTTTTCAGACAAACTTCATACCATTCCTGTGGTGCTAGAAGGAAAGCAGATACTTGAAGTAAAATATAATGATGCACTGCCTCCGCAAATTCAGAATATGCTGCAACTGGATGCTTTTGAACGTCAGGCAATAAGCAAATATACTCTGAGCAGACGATTTTTTAAAGCAAGAAACTGGGAAGACAACTAACCAGAGCAGATGAATAAATTCATCACTACGACGATATTAATGGTCGTCTTAAAGAAACCACAATAATGGAAAAAATATGGATCAACTAACCTACGCAGATATCTTCAAAAACAGCTTTGTCGCCATGAGCTCAGGCATGGATCGATTTAGCTCAATAGAAATAATTACCAATCTAACCGTTTCATTTTTAGTGGGTTTATTCATTTTTTATATCTACAAAAAAACCTTTCAGGGCGTTTTGTATCAACGCAGTTTTAATATCTCCCTGATCACTATCACCATGGTGATCACCCTGATTATCATGACCATCAGCGGTAACCTTATTTTATCACTGGGTATGGTGGGTGCGCTTTCCATTGTTAGATTCAGAACACCCATTAAAGATCCAGTTGACCTGGTATTTATTTTCTGGGCTATTGCAGTGGGCATTGCTAATGGAGTCGGTTATTTTAATCTTTCTATTATTGGCTCCATTGTATTAACACTGGTATTATTGCTGATGACCAGAAAAGAAGAATCAGAGCATCCATATTTGCTGGTGATACAAGCCAAAAATGATGTGGATGATAAACAACTCTACGCAGAAATCAAAAACTCTGTTGATAAGTTTATGCTGAAATCCAAGACCATTAATGAAGCTTATACCGAGTACACAGCAGAAATACGTCTTAAAAATGAAGACACCAAATTTATCACCACGCTGTATAATAAAGACAAACTGATAAAAGCAACGCTTATTTCGTATTCTGGAGAGCTCTCTCAGGCGTAGGACTTATAAAGAATTAGACGAATACGATGGGTGTCGATTTAAAAGATTTACACCTAAAGGGGATTGAGGGGGGGGTAATCACAATGAAAAAAACAAGTTTTTATCACACTCTCTGCTGTTTATTATTGTTGCTCGCTTGTATTATACCGCCAGCTCATAGTCATGCTAAAGATGTTTCACTCATACAGCAGCCGCTTGATATTCTTTCGTCAGATAAAAACTATACAATAAAACATACATCAACCAGAGAGTTTCAAATATATTTTGATACCCCTGACTTCAAACTAAGAAACAATAATGCTTATTTGGTTTATCAGGCAAAAGAATATATTTCTCAGGCTAAGAAAAAAAAGAAAATATCCAGAATCATCAGATATAAGTATAATTCGCTGTCAGACATAGCCTCTAGAAACTATAATCGGGTAAAGGATATCTATGACAAACACCAATTGTTTTTTCTGGTGAAACGAGATGTAAGAAAAGGTTTTTTGGAACAGTTGCAGAAGGATGGTATAAAAATCCCTTTGATAATAAAACATATGTTCAGTACGGCCAAAAATACTGAAACTTATACTATCTCTTATAAAAAACAAAAAATGTTCACAATTGAGCAGACATATTATATAAGTCATGTGGAAAATATGCAGTTTGTCTTTACCAGTTTATTTTTCAAAGAGGAACAAGCATTAGACGAAAATAAAAAAATTCGAAATAGTTTGCAGACACTTAAAAAATCAATTGCAGAAAAAGTGCCACAAGCCCACTTAATAAATAATAGTGATAATGAATATCTGTTTATTTATGAGCAAATTAAAGCACAAATGAGAAGTATAGACTATTTCCTTCAGTATCGGGACTTGTATAACTTTATCATGGCAATATTAATATCAATTATCGGTCTGGCCATCATTAAACTACTTTTCTGGAAACGTATTTTCTAAAATCATATCGAGAGCGTGGTTGAAAAGCAACGAATCATCTGAATCACATAAGTAAATGAGCTTAAATTAGACAGTAAAACAAAAAAAAATAAACAAAACATGTTTTTATTGAAGAAAAAACATCTATAATACAAGAGTCTAGATAACCCCATATCTGGATAAGAAAATACTAATATACAATCAAATAGTCAAAGTTTTCATATCATTAACGCTAACAGTTATTGTAGGCTTAGCCTCTTTATGACAATAAGCAATCAGTAAACCCATTAAATTGAGCATAAAACCATGTACACTGCGATGTCTTGAGTGTTCAATTTGAGAAATGAATTTTAATTGATCATTAACTGTCTCAATAATAAACCGTTTTCTGAGCATGATTTTATCCAAAATTGACATGGCTGTTGCCGTCATGTTTTTACGAACATTGGTGATTAATTCAACACCTTCATCAAATGCTTCTTCTCCTAATTCCTTAGATAAGTAACCCTTATCTCCATAGAGTTTCCCAGTTAATCCTTTAATCATTTGCATGAATGGTTTACGACCATCCACATTTCCAGCTGTCAATTTTGTTGCTAAAATTTCACCCTTATGATTGATAATAAGATGTAATTTAAATCCATAAAACCAACCCATTGATGACTTGCCCCTAGCTGCAATTCCTTCGAAAACTTTATGTTTGGGAATACGTATATTATGGC